>CAZLPO010000048.1:13928-15866 GCA_964561385.1 uncultured Prevotella sp. | reverse complement strand
CATCTGCTACAGGGATTCCAAGTGTTCGAAGTTTGGAGTGTAGCGATGAAGCGTTAAGTAAACGCCTTTCTACATAATGTAGTGATTCTCTTCCCACCTCACACGGCTTTGCCATCTGTTTTTGTCCCATATAGGACTGGTGCAGAGACGCATTTGAAGTTGCCCGCCTCGTTTGGCTTCATCTAAAGACTCTGCCTCCCTCAGCCCGGCGTAGGCTGTCTCTTGTTGCATCTCAAAGAACACGTTCTCCATTTGCAACAATAGAGACTTCGAGAAATCACGGCAAAAATACACAATTTTTCGCAATCCACCTTATTTATTTACATAAATCTTCAAAAAGAGATAAAGATTTAACCGTTTTTGAGAGAAATCAGCAGAAAAAGGGAGGAAAAGTTTGGTTGATTCAGAAAAAAGATTTATCTTTGCACCCGACAGAGTCCACCACCGCTTCTCTTCTCTTCGGAGAATGTAGCGTACCAGGGTGGAACTTTTTTATATGTAGCTATATGAAGTACGATAAGCAACCACTCGACGTACCTGCCTTATTGGCAATGCTGAAAGCAAGAGGGCTAACCATTTGTGATGAACAGCAAGCAGGACGATTATTGGGCCTTGTCAGTTATTTCCGATTGGCAAACTATCTGCGCCCGATGGAAGCAGACAAGGAAACACATCAATACAAGCCGGACAGTTCGTTTGAGAATGCTGTTGCGCTATATCGGTTCGATGCAGCATTGCGTGAAATCGTGTTTCGCGCCATCAGCAATATTGAGATTGCCCTTCGTTCGAAAATGATTCATCACTTCTCATTGAAATATGGTGCATTCTGGTTTACTAACATGTCGATATGCAACGACGAGCATCTTTTCCTTGAAAATCTGAATGCTGTCGACCGAGAGGTAAGAAGGAGTAAGGAAGAATACATCAAAGAACATTTCAGTAAATACAAAGATTCGGCATTCCCTCCAGCATGGAAGGCAATGGAACTGCTGTCGCTTGGTACTTTGGCAAAACTCTTTTTCAACGCGTCTGACAATAAGGTTAAAAAGAAGATTGCACGCGAGTTTGGCCTGCCTAATCATCTTGCCTTTGAAAGTTGGATGAACAGCATTGCAGCCTTACGAAATTGCTGTGCTCACCATGCCCGCATCTGGAACCGCAACTACCCCGTTACACCCGACCTGCCCAAACGATTGCGAAATGCTTGGATAAAGGACACCAACACGCCATTTAACAAACTCTATGCGCAGTTATGCTGTATGGCATATTGGTATAACGCCATTGATCCTCAGAACACATTCACGGCTGACATCAAAGAACTTCTATTGAAATATCCTATAGTTGACCCTGCTGCTATGGGCTTTGTGATGAACTGGCAGGACGAACCGCTGTGGAAGTAGATTGGTTGGTGGGCATTAGCACTACTCTTGATGTCAAATTGGATAAATCTGTGGGGCAAATGTAGGGTTGAAAGTATTACGAATACAACGCAAGTATTTGTGTATTAGTGCATTATGCTTGCGTAGAGGAATATTTGGCGGTATTCGAGATAGGAGGGCAAGAGCTAAAAGCTCATTTATCCATCGAAAGTACGAACGGGAGTGCGACGCGCAATTCTATTGGTTTAGTAATAATAATTGTTTGTCTCGTTAGTCCCTTGGGAGTGCGGCACCTGGTGCAGCGGCTTTCATCCCTAATGATGTCGGTAATGTCTGTTTCTTAAAACTTGGTTTTAATTGTTATGCACTATGTCGTTTATCTTTCTTCTTTTTTGCAAAGATACGAATAAAAAACTAAACGGCCAAACAAACAAAAGAAAATGTCATCAGAAAGTACGGAGCGGACTGGATGTTCCCACCGTGGGAACTGCCAGTCCGCTCGGAGCAGAATGACGGTCTGCTCCGAGCGGACCAACACTCCACCCAAGTACACGGAAAA
>CAZLPO010000048.1:0-13828 GCA_964561385.1 uncultured Prevotella sp. | reverse complement strand
TTTCAGGGCTGTCGGGTGGAGTGGTGGGGTCATGTTCTTTCAAGTCATGTCGTGAGCCTTATGCGGGTGGAATGGTGCAGAAAACTGCGTATTGATGCGGATATGTGAGAGAAAATGTGTAACTTTGCAGGCAAAATAGTTAAACAACAGAAGGATTATGAAGAAAATCAGTATCGTACGTGTTATGCTGGCTGCCATGTTGTTTGGCGGCGCTATGAGTGTGCAGGCTCAGGTGATGAAATCGGCTGACTTGGAGAAATATGCCAAGGAGCGCTATGGTGACAAGTGGCTGGACGCAGCCGCCAACCTGGCATCGGGACTGTCGCTCGACAAGAACGAGTCGCTGACGTACCAGCAGGTGATAGAGGCTCCCGGCAAGACAAAGCAGCAACTGTATGTGGCGCTGAACTACTGGGCTACGGCCACGTTCAAGGACCACTCGGCCATTACGCTCAACGACAAGGAGGCCGGCTGCATCATCATCTCGTCGACCCTGAAGAACATTGCTGAGCACACGGGTACACTGAACAAGTATTCGGTCAGCATCACTCCGGTGATTCGCATTGACATCAAGGAGGGACGCATCCGCGTGACCTACACCGTCCAGACCTACGATGTGCTGGCCGACATCTCTGGCGGATGGCTCAGTCCTACCGATTCGGAAAAGAAGACCTACGGCGACTCCAAGCGCAAGGCTGACGACAAGACGAACGCCAATCTGTGGGACGAGCAGTGGGAGATAGCCCACCACTATCCCTTTGTACAGAAGGACGCGCAGAAGCGCACCTGTGCCAAGGCGCTGGTGATGACACATGCCTACTCGAATGCCGTCATGGACAAGATTGAGGAGGCTGTGAAGAACGGACTCGTCGGCAACGACGACGAGGACTGGTAAGTCTTCGCGTGCCGGACGGATGACGGTCAGATGAAGATAGACGACCTGTGCCAACTCTATGCCATGCACCCCAAGGTGGGGGCGCTGGCGAAACTGCTCAAGAAGAAGTCGGAGAAAACGATTCTGCTTGAGGGACTCATGGGCTCTGCCGCATCGCTGGTGTTGGGAGCACTTGGTCAGAGGAGAGAGGAAAGAGGAGAGAGGAGAGAGGAGAGTTTGTTCCTTGTTGTTCTCAATGACGCCGAGGAGGCCGGCTACTTCTACCACGACCTGGTGCAGATGTTGGGCGACCGACAGGTGCTGTTCTTTCCGAGCAGTTACCGTCGTGCCGTGAAGTACGCCCAGCGCGATGCCGCCAACGAGATACTCCGCACCGAGGTGCTTGCCCGATTTTCAAATTCTTCACTCTTCACTCTTCACTCTTCAGTTTACGTAGTCACCTATCCCGAGGCGCTGGCCGAGATGGTGGTGGACCGTCAGGTGATAGACGAGCGTACGCTGACGCTGGCTGACGGCCAGACGGTGAGCGTGGCCGACATCGAGGCGACGCTCCGCGACTTCGGCTTTCGCGAGGTAGACTACGTCTACGAGCCTGGGCAGTTTGCCCTGCGTGGCAGCATCCTCGACGTCTATTCGTTCAGCAGCGAGTATCCCTACCGCATTGACTTCTTTGGCGACGACATTGACTCCATCCGTACGTTCGAGGTGGAGACACAGCTGTCGCGCGACCGCCGCGAGCGTATAGAGATTGTCCCAGAGCTGACCGCCGTCAGCGAGCAGAAAGTTCCGCTGCTTAAGTTCCTGCCCGACGATGCCGTCCTTGTCGTCAAGGATCTGTCGTTCGTGCGCGAAGCCATCGAACGAACCTATCAGGAGGGCTTCTCGGCGCAGGCCATTCGCGAGCGCATGGAGGAAGCCAGCGAGGTGGAGCAGGCCGAGATTGAGCGGCAGCTGCGCCGTGAGAGTCAGTTGATGACGGGGGCGCAGTTTGCTGCCGATGCCGATAGGTTTCGCCATATCCTGCTTCGGAGGTGCGGGGGTACGGAGGTACGGGGGTACGAGAATAGCTCGACAATATCCTTTAACACCAAGGCGCAACCGCTGTTCCACAAGAACTTCGAGATGCTGGTTCCTGCACTCGAGGACTACCGGCTGAAGGGTTATAAACTGTATATCCTGGCTGACAGCCAGAAGCAGCAGGAGCGTCTGAAGGACATCTTTGCCGAGAAGGCAAAGGACCTGACGTTCGTGCCCGTGGACCATACCATTCACGAGGGCTTTGCTGACGACGACCTGAAACTCTGTCTGTTTACCGACCACCAGATATTTGACCGTTTCCACAAGTACAACCTGAAGAGCGACAAGGCGCGCAGCGGCAAGATGGCGCTGACGCTGAAGGAGATACAGCAGTTCGAGGTGGGCGACTACGTGGTACACGTCGACCACGGCGTGGGTCGCTTCGGCGGCTTGGTGCGTATGCCGCAGGGAGACGGGTATCAGGAGATGATTAAGATCACCTACCAGCGAGGCGATGCCATCTATGTCAGCATACACTCGCTGTACAAGGTGTCGAAATACAAGTCGCAGGACGGCGGTGAGGCACCACGTCTCTCGACGCTGGGCACTGGTCAGTGGGAGCGGCTGAAGGAGCGCACGAAGAAACACATCAAGGACATTGCCCGCGACCTCATCAAGCTCTATGCCGCCCGTCGCCGTGAGCGGGGCTTCGCCTTCAGTCACGACACCTACCTGCAGCATGAGCTCGAGGCTTCGTTCCTCTACGAGGATACACCCGACCAGCTGAAGGCAACGCAGGACGTGAAGGCCGACATGGAACAGGCAAAGCCGATGGACCGTCTGGTGTGCGGCGATGTGGGCTTCGGCAAGACTGAGGTGGCCGTGCGTGCTGCCTTCAAGGCCGCGTGCGACGGCAAGCAGGTGGCGGTAATGGTGCCCACGACGGTGCTGGCCTACCAGCACTACCGCACCTTCGCCTCGCGACTGAAGGACATGCCAGTGCGCGTGGATTACCTGACGCGGGCGCGGACGACGAAGCAGACGACGGACCTGCTGAAGGATCTGGAGGCAGGTAAGATAGACATACTGATAGGTACGCACAAGCTGATTGGCAAGACGGTGAAGTTCCATGACTTGGGACTGCTCATCATTGACGAGGAGCAGAAGTTCGGCGTCTCGACAAAGGAAAAGCTGCGCCAGATGCGCACGAACGTTGATACGCTGACCATGTCGGCAACCCCCATTCCACGCACATTGCAGTTCTCGCTCGTTGGCGCCCGTGACCTGAGTGTCATACAGACGCCGCCCCCTAACCGCTATCCCATACAGACCGAGATACACACTTTTGGCGCGGAGATTATTGCCGATGCCATCAACTTCGAGATGTCGCGCAACGGACAGGTGTACTTCGTCAACAACCGCATATCGGACTTGACACACCTGCGCGAGCTCATCCTGAAGTACGTGCCTGACGCCCGTGTCGCTGTGGGCCACGGACAGATGAAGCCCGAGGAGCTGGAGCAGATTATCCTCGACTTCTCGAACTACGACTACGATGTGCTGCTCTCGACGACCATTGTCGAGAACGGCATTGACATCCCTAATGCGAACACCATCATCATCAATGGTGCCCACAACTTCGGACTCTCGGACCTGCACCAGATGCGTGGTCGCGTGGGCCGAGGCAACCGCAAGGCCTTCTGTTATCTGCTGGCGCCGCCGCTGGCCGCCCTGCCGCAGGACAGCCGCCGACGCCTGGAAGCTCTCGAGAACTTCTCGGACCTGGGTTCGGGCATCAACATCGCCATGCAGGACCTCGACATCCGTGGAGCCGGCAACCTGCTGGGAGCCGAGCAGTCGGGCTTCATCAGCGACCTGGGTTACGAAACGTACCAGAAGATTCTGAACGAGGCTATGGCGGAGCTGAGGAATGCAGAAGCCCCCCGAGAGACGGGGGACTGGCTTCTGCCAGGGGGGAAAATGCCTGATGGCGGAGCTTTTGTCGCCGACTGCGCCCTGGAGTCAGATCTCGAGATGTACTTCCCCGACCAGTACGTGCCCAGCGACTCCGAGCGTATGCTGCTCTACCGCGAGCTTGACAACATGCGTAACGATCAGGAGCTGGCGGCGTACAGGGAACGCCTCATCGACCGTTTCGGCCCCGTGCCGCCCTGTGGCGAGGAACTGATGCGGGTGGTGTCCCTGCGGCGTCTCGGCAAACAGCTGGGGTGTGAGAAGATCATGCTGAAACAGGGACGTATGTTCCTCTACTTCGTCAGTCGCGCCGACAGCCCCTACTACCAGAGCGAGGCTTTCGGACGCATCATCAGCTACGCCACCACGAATGTGCGCCGCTGTAACCTGCGCGAGCAGAACGGCAAACGCTCGATGGTAATCACGGATGTGCCAACGGTCGAGGAGGCCGTCCGCGTGCTGACTGCTATTAACACATAGGTCCTATGAGACTTATGAGTCCTATGAGTCCTATGAGTCCTATGAGTCCTATGAGACTTATGAGTCCTATGAGTCCTATAAGTCCTATAAGTCCTATAAGTCCTATGAGTCCTATGAGTCCTATAACCCCAATAAGAACAATGAAGAAACTACATATCACCCTTCTCCTGACAACTGCGCTGACGGCCTCCGCCCAGTCGGCGTCAGAACTCACCTATCGTGTAGAGGCGCAGGCTACCGTGGCCAGCGGCGACCATAACCCGCTGTGGCTCAATGCCAATAAGTACGGACTCAGTTCGCTGGAGACCTCGAACGGTTACCTGAGAGCAGCAGTGGGGCGTCCCCTTGAAACAGACTCGCTGCGTCGGTGGGGAGTGGGAGCAATGGCCGACGTGGCGGTGGGCTATGGTATGACGAGCACGCTGGTGGTCCAGCAGGCCTATGGTGAGGTGCGCTGGCTCAAGGGCCTGCTCACCATCGGCAGCAAGGAACAGCCTGCCGAACTGAAGAACCAGGAGCTGAGCAGCGGTTCACAGTGCTTCGGCATCAACGCACGCCCTGTTCCACAGGTGCGCCTGTCGCTGCCCGACTATTGGGATGTGCCGTTCACTGGCGGCTGGTTGGGACTGAAAGGCCACTTCTCGTATGGCCGTATGACGGATGACAATTGGCAAAAGGACTTTACTGGTGAGCTGTCGAAGCATTCGGAGAAGGTACTACTGCACACGAAGGCAGGCTACCTGCGGCTGCACAAGCCTGGCAGCCGGCTGACCATTGAGGGCGGACTGGAGATGGCCTGTGAGTTTGGCGGCAAGGTGATGACGAAGAACGCGGCAGGCGAGTACACCAGCGTCTATGATGCCCCAACCAACCTCAAGTCGTTCATACGCGCCATTATTCCCAGCGGCAACGACTTTGAGTCGACGGCTGGCACCCATCAGGAAAACCAGGGGGCTGAGGGCAACCATGTGGGCGCCTGGAACGCGCGCATCAGCTGGGACGAGCCCTCGTGGGGCGTCAGCATCTATGGTGACCACTACTTTGAGGATATCTCACAGCTCTTCCACCTCGACTACGACGGCTACGGCTACGGCGAGGAGTGGCGAGAGAAGAAGGAGTCGCGATACCTGCTCTACGACCTGAAGGACATGCTGCTGGGTGTGGAGCTACGTCTGAAACGCTGTCCCTGGCTGACGAACATCGTGTTGGAGTACATGAACACGAGATACCAGAGCGGCCCCATCTACCACGACCATGCGCAGGGACTGCCCGACCACCTTGGCGGAACGGACAGCTACTATCAGCACGGCATCTATACGGGTTGGCAGCACTGGGGACAGGTCATGGGCAATCCGCTCTACCGTTCACCGCTCTACAACACGGACGGAAAGATAACCGTTGAAGACAATCGTTTCCGCGCCTTGCACTTCGGCCTCAGCGGTACACCGGGTTCCCTTCATTATCGTCTGCTGGCTACAGTCCAGAAAGGCTACGGCACATACGGCGCCCCTTTCGACAATCCCCGCCGTAACCTGAGCTTGCTGGCAGAAGCAACTTACGCCCTCCGCGGTTGGGCGGAAGGCGTAAGCATCAGGTTAGGTCTTGGTTTGGACCGTGGTTCGCTGCTTGGCGACAACACGGGCGGCCAGCTGACCTTTATTTATCAAGTTCCTTGAGATTCTCGGCAATCATCTCGTCGGTGACCGTGTAGTTCTGCAGGTCGCCGTTGATGTAGGCCTCGTAGCTGGGCATATCGATGAGTCCGTGACCAGAGAGGTTGAAGAGGATGACCTTCTCCTCGCCTGTCTCGATGCACTTCTTGGCCTCGCGGATAGTAGCGGCGATGGCGTGGGTGCTCTCCGGAGCAGGGATGATGCCCTCGGTACGGGCAAAGAGCATACCGGCCTCGAAGGTCTCGAGCTGAGGAATGTCGACGCCGTGCATCAGACCATCCTTGATGAGCTGGGAGATGATCATGCCGGCACCATGATAGCGCAGACCGCCAGCGTGGATGTTCGACGGCTTGAAGTTATGACCCAACGTGAACATGGGCAGCAGCGGTGTGTAGCCAGCCTCGTCGCCAAAGTCGTAGCGGAACTGGCCGCGGGTCAGCTTCGGACAGCTGTCGGGCTCGGCGGCAATGAACTCTGTGTGACGCTCGCCGCTGAGGTTGTGACGCATGAAGGGGAAAGAGATACCACCGAAGTTTGAACCGCCGCCGAAGCAGCCGATGACGATGTCAGGATATTCACCAGCCATCTGCATCTGCTTCTCAGCCTCCAGACCGATGATGGTCTGGTGCAGGCCTACATGGTTCAGCACGGAACCGAGTGTGTATTTACAGTTTGGTGTGGTGGTAGCCAGCTCGACGGCCTCGGAGATAGCTGTTCCTAATGAACCGGGATGTGTCGGGTCCTTGGTAATGATGTCCTTGCCGGCGCGTGTTGACATGGAGGGTGAGCCTGTGACGGCAGCACCGAAGGTGCGCATGACGCTGGAACGGTAAGGTTTTTGTTGCATGGTAATCTTCACCTGATAGACGGCGCACTCCAGTCCGTAGAGCTTGGCAGCATAGCTGAGTGCCATGCCCCACTGGCCGGCACCCGTCTCTGTGGTGACATTGGTAGTGCCTTCCTGCTTGGCATAGTAGCACTGCGGTATGGCAGAGTTGATCTTATGTGAACCCAGCGGGTTGGTCGACTCATTCTTGAAATAGATATGGGCGGGTGTACCCAGTGCCTCTTCAAGCGCATAGGCACGGACAAGTGGTGTCGAGCGGTAATACTTGTACTTGTCGAGTACTTCCTCGGGGATGTCTATCCAGCGATGCTCAGTGTCCAATTCCTGCACGCAACACTCGCGTGGGAAGATGTGTGCCAGGTCGTCGACACCCAAAGGCTGCTTGGTAGCCGGATGGATGGGAGGCATAGGCTTGTTGGGCATATCGGCCTGAATGTTGTACCACTGTGTAGGGATCTCACTCTCCTGAAGGATGAATTTCTTCTGTTTTGACATAGTTGTTTTGGGGTTGGTGAATAATTACCGAGTGCAAAGGTACGAAATAATTATCAATTATCAATTGCCAATTATCAATTATTTCGTACCTTTGTGCCCATTATGGTGTTTTTACTGACCGTACTCTTCTATTTTGTCATTCTGATGGCTATCAGCCGGTGGACTTCGCGGCGGGCAACGAACGAGTCGTTTTACCGTGGTGACCGCCAGTCGCCGTGGTATATGGTGGCCTTCGGTATGGTGGGGGCCAGCATCTCAGGCATTACCTTCGTGTCTGTGCCTGGCATGGTGACCGGCATCGGCATGACCTATCTGCAGACGTGCATGGGCTTCATCCTGGGCTATGTGGTGATAGCCTTTGTGCTGTTGCCACTCTACTACAGACTGAACCTGACGACCATCTACAGCTATCTGGGACAGCGCATTGGGCGGCGGGCCTACAAGACGGGTGCCTCGTTCTTTTTGCTGTCGAAGATGACTGGCGCTGCCGTCCGCTTCTATGTGGTGTGCTGGATACTCATGACGTGCGGACTGGGGACGGACGACGGGGTGACGTTTGCCGTTGTCGTTGTTGCTATGACGGCTCTCATCTGGCTCTATACCCGTCAGGGCGGCATCAAGACGCTGGTGTGGACGGATGCTCTGCAGACGCTATGTCTGTTCGGCGCGCTACTCCTTATTATATATAAGGTAATGGGTGAATTGGGCATGACGATGGGGGATGCGGTGGCGGCTATCCGTGGCAGTGAGATGGCGCGGGTCCTCGTGATGGACGACTGGATGTCGAAGCAATACTTCTGGAAGCAGTTCCTGAGTGGTGCGTTCATTGCCATTGTGATGACGGGGCTGGACCAGGACATGATGCAGAAGAACCTGACCTGCCGCTCACTGTGTGATGCACAGAAGGATATGTGCAGCTATGGTGTGGCCTTCCTGCCGGCAAACCTGCTATTCCTGTCGCTGGGTGTGCTGCTGGTGCTGTGGTTCCGGCAGCAGGGCGGGGCAGTGCCCGAGGCCGGCGACGAGCTGCTGCCGCAGTTCATCTCTCTCTCCTCTCACCTCTCACCCCTCACCTCTGTCGTCTTTATGCTGGGTATGGTGGCAGCGGCCTTCTCCAGTGCCGACTCGGCCCTGACGGCTCTGACCACGAGCTATTGTGTAGATATTTGCGGACGTGCCGACGACGAACGGTTGCGCCGCCGTGTGCATGTAGGGATGGCTGTGGTCTTCGTATTCTTCATCCTGCTATTCAGGGTACTGAACTCGACGAGTGTCATCGATGCCATCTACATTCTCTGTTCCTATACCTATGGACCATTGCTGGGACTCTTTGCCTTCGGACTGCTGACGAAACGCCATACCAACGACCACTGGGTGCCCTACATCTGTGTGGCATCGCCTATCGTCTGCTACTTCTTGGATATGTTAGTTGGACAATTGACCAACTATCACTTCGGCTATGAGCTGCTGATGCTCAACGGTCTCCTTACGCTTGCTGGTCTTTGGATAAGCTCTCCAAAAACTCGGTCGGTGTGACGCCGAAACGCTTCTTGAAGGTGGTGGCGAAATACTTGGGGTCTTGGAAACCGACACGATATGCCAGATCGCTGACGCGGATGTCACGCTGCTGACGAGCTATGCGCTTGGCTTCCTTCAGACGGATGTCGCGAATGAAGTTGCTGACGTTCATGCCTGTCGTATAGCGCAGTTTATTATATAAGGTGGAGGCGCTGGCGCCCATGTCGGCAGCAAAGGCATCACGGTCGTAGTTGGCATCGTCCAGGTGCTGGTGGATACAGTCAATGGCATGCTTCAGGAACGCCTGGTCGGGTGTGGGTTCGGCAGCGGATGCCTCCTGTATGGTTTCCTCTACGGTCTTCCCCTTGAATTCTGCTTGAACACGCTTGCGGTTCTCAATGATGTTGTTGATACGTAGCTCGAGATCGCGCATCTTGAAGGGCTTGGTCACGTAGTCGTCGGCACCGATGCTCAGTGCCTCCTCGCGGTCTTCCTCCTGGGTCTTGGCTGTCAGTAGGATGATGGGCAGATGACAGGTGTCGGGATTGCTCTTAACGCGGCGAGTCAGCTCATAACCGTTCATATAGGGCATCATGACATCGGAGACGACAAGGTCGAGCTCATTCTCGTTGATTGCTTTCAAACCTTTTAGGCCGTTAGGTGCCGTAATGACCTGATAATGTTTGCTGAACAGCTGCTGCATGAGAAGCAACAGCTCGACATTGTCCTCGACAATCAGCAGCTTATAGGCATCTTCATCGGCCTTCTCGGCTCCGTCAATGGGGGCTGTCTCATCTTCCTTCTTCATACGTAGGGACAGGTCGAGGATGACCTCACGTGCACTGTTGATGTCTATCTTGGCACTCTCGTCAATCTGCGAGGCAGAGAATGACTCCTTGTTGATGGGCAGCACAACGGTAAAGGTGGTACCCTCGCCTTCTTCGCTTTCACAGTTGATGTCGCCACCATGCAGGAAAACGAGGTCACGCGTCAGCGAGAGCCCAAGTCCGGTACCCATGGCCTGCATACGGCGGTAGTCACCGTCGTAGTAACGACGGAACAGGTTGTGCATCTTGTCCTTTGGAATACCGATGCCGTTGTCGCTTACCTTAATAATAATACGGTCATATCGGGCGTTTGTACGGACGTCAAGCTGCACCTTGCCGTTTTCATAGGTGTACTTGGCGGCGTTTGACAGCAGGTTATAGATAATCTTGTCCAGCTTGTCGGTATCAATCCATCCCATCATGCTCTCCGGCTGGCAGGACACACTGAAGTCCAGATGGTTCTTGGCCATCAGCGGTTCGATGCAGAGGGCGGTTCGCCGAATGTACTGCATGATGTCTCCTTGGGCAACGCGTAGCTTCAGTTCGCCAGACTGTGCCTTGCTGGTCTCCAGGATCTGCTGCAGAAGCCTCACCATGCGCTCGATGTTCAGCTGCATCAGGTCGTAGTCGTTGGCAGCGTCTGCATTTTGGGCGCGTAGTCTTTCGACAGAGGCTGAAATGACCGTCAACGGGGTCAGCAGTTCATGGGTGATGTTCGTATAGACACGGCTCATCTGGAGACGCTGACGGATGCGTACACTCCTCAGATAGAGTTCTCGTCCGGCAATGAAGAGGACGATAACGACTATTACTAATAGAATTATGAGGAGTGTTAACATGTGGTTAGTGTTAATGATTGATGTGGCAAAGATACGTAATATTCTTCAATTTCTTTTCTATTTGCCTCAAAAAATGCAGATAAGGGGGTAAAAAAGGTTTGTTTTTCGTGAAATCAGGTCGAAAATCCGTGATTTGTCGTTTTTTCAACCATAAATAACGATATTTCAACCTCTACTTCTGAAGAAGGTGTTATCTTTGCAACAGAAAAAGATTTTTAATGGTTAAGGTTTATGGTTGATTAATTTAGTTTTTAAAGTATTGGAAAAGCCTCGCTGTGAAGCGGGGCTTTTTTGATTCTAGATAATCTAGAAATTCTAGATGATCTAGATAATCTAGATGTTCTGGGGATTCTATTTATTCAAGAGGTAGCGTTCGGCCTCGATGGCTGCCTGGCAGCCGGAACCGGCTGCACTGATGGCCTGTCGATAAACGGGGTCGGCACAGTCGCCTGCTACGAAGACACCGGGAATCTTGGTCTTGGGAGTTCCGTCGATCTTCTTCAGGTAGCCTGTCTCGTCCATATCCAACCACCCACGGAAGATATCGGTATTGGGCTTGTGGCCGATGGCCAGGAAGAATCCGTCAATCTCAATGTCAACCAGCTGCTCATCAGATTCGCCGCGGCGCTTCACAAGGTGGGCGCCCTCCACGCCGTTCTCGCCGAACAGACCGATGGTGTTATGCTCGAACAGAATCTCGATGTTCTCGCGTTCGCGGACGCGTTGCTGCATCACCTGTGAAGCACGCAGGAAGGGCTTACGGACAATGAGGTAGACCTTCTTTGCTAATCCTGACAGGTAGAGGGCATCTTCGCAAGCTGTGTCGCCACCGCCAACGACGGCTACCGTCTTCTTGCGATAGAAAAAACCGTCGCAGGTGGCACAGGCAGAGACTCCCTGTCCATTGTATTTGCGCTCGTCGTCGAGACCCAGGTATTTGGCTGAGGCTCCTGTGGCAATGATGACCGTGTCGGCAGCTATCTCCTTGCCGTCTTCGGTTGTGCAGACGTAGGGAGCCTTTGAGAAGTCGACCTTCACAATCTCACCATCGCGGATATCGGTGCCGAAACGTTCGGCCTGCTCGCGCAGATCCATCATCATTTGGTTACCGTCCACTCCCTGTGGATAGCCTGGGAAGTTCTCCACCTCGGTAGTCTGTGTCAGCTGGCCACCAGGCTGCAGTCCGCAGTATTCGATAGGACTGAGGTTGGCACGCGAAGCGTAAATGGCAGCGGTATACCCTGCGGGTCCGCTGCCTATAATCAAGCATTTTGTTGCTTCCATGGGCTACAGTAGTTCCTTAATCCGGGCTTCAATGTTCTCTATTTTTTCAGTCGGCTCGAAGCGGGCAACAACCTGTCCTTTCTTGTTGACAAGGAACTTAGTGAAGTTCCACTTGATGTCGGGCTTCTGCTTGTAGTCGGGATCAGCCTTCGACAGCATGTCATCGAGAATGTGGGCAATGGGGTGCTCCATGTCCCAGCCGGCAAAAGCCTTCTCCTGCTGCAGGAACTTATAGAGCGGTTCGGCATCGTCGCCGTTTACCTTAATCTTTTTAAAACGGGGGAACTCGGTACCGAAGTTTAGCTTACAGAACTCATGAATAGACTCGTCGGTGCCTGGTGCCTGCTGGCCAAACTGGTTACAGGGGAAGTCCAGAATCTCAAAGCCCTGGGCATGGTATTCTTGATAGAGCTTTTCCAACTCCTCATATTGTGGGGTAAAGCCACACTTTGTAGCAGTGTTGACAATCAGCAACACCTCGTTGGCATACTCTTTTAATGACACATCCTTTCCTTTTCTGTCTTTGACAGAGAAATCATAAACAGTTTTCATTTTGTTGTTTGTTTTTGTTTTGTGCGTAATCAGCCACAAAAATACGCATTTCTGATGGGACGGCCAAACGATTTACAGAAAATTAAGTTTTTCGGTGGCTCTGTCGGCCCACTTTCAAGTCTTGGGTGGGCTCTGCTGGTTCTTACGGGGCTGCGCTGCTATAGCGTCCACAGCCATTTGATGTCATCGATGGATGTCGCCTCCACCTCGTTCTCGATGTTGTCGGGCAGGTTGCAGAAGAAGTCGATGCCTGTGCGGCGCTCCAGCTCGTCGATGTTGATGACGTAGTTTCCGAGCGGGTCGTTGGAGTGGTCTTCGTTCAGGTGCTCAGCCCAGAAGGCCATGGCCCTGTAGCTGCCCGTCTTGGTCTTGTAGAGCAGTGCCATGAAGAAGTATTTGGGCACGATGAGGCCGTTGCTGAGGGTTGTCAGGATGGGGTCTTTGATGCCGCCGGCAGTCTCCACGGCGTCTATGGTGCCGCCCTTGCAGACGAAGAGCGTGTCCTTGATGTTGGAGCTCTGGTGAATCCACGAGCGCAGTTTCGCCTCCATCACCTCCCAGATGCCGGCATTGAAGGCATTGCGCTGTGGCTGCATGTTGGTCAGGTAGAACGTCTGGTAGTTAGCGTCCTTGGAGTAGAGACGGTCGGCCGACGGACAGATATGGCCGTGGTCGTAGCCGCTGCGCCAGTAAGGGTCGCTGTCGAAGTATTCACCGGCCGACAACTCGGGGTCGAAGGGGTACTGGTTGTAGTCGGAGGTGTAGCGGCTGGTCTTTGCCACGCGGTTGGCGGCATACATCTGGTAGCACGACCAGCGCTGCGACCGTTTGTCGCAGTCCCACTCCACACTGTAGTTGATGCCGAAGTCGTCGTTGCAGGTATGAATGATGACGCGGCTGTTGCCGCCTTTCACATGCGGGAATTCCAGCCGTTGCAGAGCGGGCTCTACAGAGGTGTCGTTGCGGTTGATGTTGACGATGCCGTTGCCGGTGTCGGGTTTCTCGTCGTCGCTACAGGCTACCACGAGCGTGGCGGCGAGGAGTAGGGTGAGGATTTTTTTCATGTTGGTTAGAGATGAGGGTGAAAGGTGAGGGAAGGATGAAGGAAAACAAAGAGAGTGCAACCAGGCATATGCAACTACCAGGACGCACTCTCAGGTGTTTCGCTTATATTTTATGGGCGATCTGCTATTACTTCTTAGCAGCCTTACCGTAGCGGCTAAAGAACTTATCGACGCGACCAGCGGTGTCGACGAGCTTGCTCTTACCAGTATAGAACGGGTGAGAGGTGCTGGAGATTTCTACTTTTACCACGGGGTAAGTTTCGCCTTCGAATTCCACTGTGTCGTTGGTCTTTGCTGTAGACTTCGTAAGGAACATATCGCCGTTGGACATGTCCTTAAACACGACGGGGCGATAGTTTTCGG
>CAZLPO010000047.1:6049-15960 GCA_964561385.1 uncultured Prevotella sp. | reverse complement strand
GCGACGCCATACGCACCTCGCATAACATGCCGAGCCAGTGGCAGATGGACATCTGTGACTCGCTGGGTATGATGGTCATGGCTGAGAGCTTCGACATGTGGGTCTATCCGAAGTGCAAGAACGGCTACGCACGCTTTTTCCGTGAGTGGGCCGACAAGGATATCACCAATCTGGTGCTGGCCAACCGCCGCCACCCGAGTATCGTGATGTGGTCGATAGGCAACGAGATTCCCGAGCAGTGGAGCAAGGAGGGTACCGAGATTGCTGCCCACCTGCAGAACCTCTGCCACCGGCTCGACCCCACACGTCCTGTGACACAGGGCATGGACAAGGCTGAGCAGGCACTGGGCAGCGGCTTCGCACAGGTGATGGACGTGCCGGGCTTCAACTACCGCGTGCACAAATATGAGAACAACATGAAGCTGTTGCCGCAGGGATTCCTGCTGGGCTCGGAGACGGCCTCGACGGTCAGCTCGCGCGGCGTGTATAAGTTCCCCGTGGTGACAGACGACAACTCGCGCTATGCCTCCTGGGCCAAGGGCTACGACCCCAACGCCATCAAGACGGCCGACGGCCAGTGCTCGAGCTACGACGTGGAGTATTGTCCGTGGTCGAACCTCCCCGATGACGACTGGCGCTGGCAGGACGACTACCCGTGGGTCATCGGCGAGTTTGTGTGGACGGGCTACGACTACCTGGGTGAGCCGTCGCCCTACGATGAGTACTGGCCCTCGCGCAGCAGCTATTTTGGCATCTGCGACCTGGCTGGTCTGCCCAAGGACCGCTACTTCCTCTACCGTTCCCACTGGAACAAGGACGCGCACACCATCCATCTGCTGCCACACTGGTCGTGGGGCACGTCGAAGCGTCAGAAGGGCAACCGCATCGGACAGGTGACCCCCGTCTATTGCTATACCGACTACCCCGAGGCCGAGCTCTTTGTCAACGGCAAGAGCCAGGGGAGGATCAAGAAACGGATGGATTCGGGAGTTGAGGCGTCGAAGAGCGGTGATGGCCGCCTGGACCGCTACCGTCTGCGCTGGAACGACGTGACGTACGAGCCGGGTGAGCTGAAGGTCGTCGTCTATGATGCCGACGGTCATGCTGCCGGTGAGCAGACACTAAAGACCGCCGGCAAGCCCGCCCGTCTGCAGCTTGACACCTGGACGCAGGCTTCAACAGAAAGCCCCATAGGTCCTATAAGTCCTATGGGACCCATGAGTCCTATAACCCCCTCGCTGAAAGCCGATGGCGCTGACCTCGCCTTTGTCACGGTGTCGCTGGTCGATGCCGAGGGAACGCTCATCGCCGATGCGGCCGACCGGCTGACCTTCAAGGTCGAGGGTGCCGGACGCTTCCGTGCTGTCTGCAACGGCGACGCCACCTCGCTCGAGCCGTTCACCGAACCCGCGATGCGGCTGTTTAATGGACAGCTCGTGGTCGTCGTTGAGGCTGCCCGTCAGGCCGGCGACCTCGTACTGACGGTCAGCGATGCCCAGCGTAGGTTATCACAGTCCGTCATCATTACGGTGAAGTGAGGCGTGAGACGAGAATAGTTGTTTTATAATAAAGAAGGATGAAATACTGTTTTGAGACCAGGATGCAGGTGCGCGACTACGAGTGTGACATCGAAGGCATTGTCAACAACGCCAACTACCTGCACTACTGCGAACACACACGACACCTGTTCCTGCAGGCGTGCGGACTGTCGTTTGCTGAGATGCACCAGAAGGGTGTCGATGCCGTTGTCGCCCGCATGAACCTGCAATACAAGACGCCCCTGCGACCCGACGATGAGTTTGTCTCGCGCATGGCCCTCACCAAGGAGGGTATCAAGTACGTGTTCCACCACGACATCTTCCGGGCTACAGACGAGCAGCTGTGTTTCCGCGGGAAGGTGGAGCTGGTGTGTATCGTTGACGGCAGACTGGGTGTTAGCGCAGACTATGACGCCGCCTTTGCCAAATATATCGAGCCATGAACGAACAGGAGAGATATTACACCATGGCCCTGACGCGCCTGTCGGGCTTCAGCCAGCAGCAGGCGCTGCAGCTGTACAGGGAACTGGGTGGCGGTCAGGCCGTCTATGAGCATCGCCATGACATCGGCGACGTTGTGGCCGACTGTACACCGCGTCTTGCCGAGGCGCTGAAGGACTGGGACGACGCCCTGAAGCGGGCGGCGGCCGAGATGGAGTTTGTCACGAAGCACAGCATCCGGGTGCTGACGCCCAACGACGAGGACTATCCCGCTCGTCTGCGCGAATGCGATGATGCTCCGCTGACGCTCTATTATAAGGGTAACGCCGACCTGAACCGTCAGCACATCGTCGGCATTGTCGGCACACGGCGGTGCACCGCCTACGGTCAGGACCTCACGCGCCGTTTCGTCAGTCGCCTGCGCGAACTCTGTCCCGATACGCTTATTGCCAGTGGACTGGCCTACGGCATTGATATCTGTGCCCACCGCGAGTCGCTGGCCTGCGGTATGGACACCGTCGGCGTGCTGGCCCACGGCCTCGACCAGATATACCCCAATCACCACCGCGATACCGCCGCCCAGATGGTTGGCCACGGTGGACTGCTGACAGAGTACATGAGTCTGACGGAGCCCTTCGCTAACAACTTCAGGCAGCGCAACCGCATCGTGGCAGGTATGTCGGACGCTATTGTCGTCTGCGAGTCGGCCTACAAAGGCGGTGCGCTCATCACCGCCCGCGTTGCCCAGGACTACGGCCGCGACGTCTTTGCCTTCCCCGGTGCCGTCGGTGCCCCCTATAGTGAGGGCTGTAACCAGCTGATACGCGACAACAAGGCCGGCCTCATCACCTCGGCCGACGACTTCGTCGAGAGCATGGGCTGGCAGACGGTCACCCGGCAGTCGGAAGCCGTGGAGCGACAGCTCTTCCCCGACCTCACGGCCGATGAGCAGGCCATCGTCAGTCAGCTACAGCAGACGAACGACCTGCAGCTGAACATCCTGTCGGTGAAGACCAATATCCCCATCGGTCAGCTCACCGCCCTCCTGTTCCAGTTAGAGATGAAGGGCGTGGTACGGTCGATGGCCGGAGGCAGTTACCATTTGTTGAGTTAAGAATTAAGAGTTAAGAATTAAGCGTTTTGAAGATAGGAGATATAGAATTTGGCGAACGTCCGTTGTTCCTGGCCCCCATGGAAGACGTGACCGACATCGGGTTCCGAATGCTGTGCAAGCGTTTCGGGGCCGCGATGGTCTATACGGAGTTTGTGTCGGCCGAGGCGCTGATACGTGATGTCAACTCAACCGTCAGGAAGCTGACCATCAGCGACGAGGAACGACCGGTAGGTATCCAGATCTACGGCCGCGACGTTGATGCGATGGTCGAGGCGGCAAAGATTGTGGAGCAGGCCGGTCCCGATGTGATTGACCTGAACTTCGGCTGTCCCGTGAAGAAGGTGGCAGGCAAGGGTGCCGGTGCGGGTATGCTGCAGAACATCCCGAAGCTGTTGGAGATTACACGGAAGGTGGTGGAGGCTGTCAAGCTGCCGGTGACCGTCAAGACGCGTCTGGGCTGGAACCACGAGCAGCTCATTATCACCGAGCTGGCTGAGCAGCTGCAGGACTGTGGCATCCAGGCGCTGACCATCCACGGCCGTACCCGCTCGCAGATGTACACGGGTCAGGCTGACTGGACACTCATCGGTGAGGTGAAACGGAACCCCCGCATCCATATTCCCATCATCGGCAATGGCGACATCACCTCGCTCGACGAGGCCGACGCCGCCTTCGAGCGCTATGGGGTCGATGCCGTGATGATTGGGCGCGCCACGTTTGGCTGTCCGTGGCTCTTCAGTCGGGAGCCGCTGACGCTTGACGAGAAGATAGACATCCTGGAGGAGCAGCTGCGCATCAACGTGAAGCGCATCAGTCAGAACCAGAAGCCTGGCGAGACAGAGGCCTCGGCTGAGAAGCGGGGCATCCTCCACTCCCGTCGTCACCTGGCTGCCACACCGGTGTTCAAGGGTATCCCCAACTTCCGGCAGACGCGCATCGCCATGCTGCGTGCCGAGAAGATGGACGAGCTGCTACAGATACTGGAAGACTGCCGACAGCTGCTAAAGGCACAGGCCGCCGACTCTTACTCCATCAGCTGACGGAGGAAGGGGGTCAGCTCGTCGGCCATCTTCTGATGACGCTCCAGACTGGGGTGGTAGTCGGTGCCGTAGCCCAGGGAGCCGTCCTGCGGACTGAAGTCGAAGCGATAGACTTGCTTGTCGCCCGCCTTGCGGGCCTCTTCGGTCACCTCATTCAGAATCTTCTTACAGAGTGCGAGCACATCGCCGTTGAGCATGGAGCCGCAGAGGAAGACAATCTTCGCCTTGGGGTTGTTGGTGCGCACCTGCTTCAGCAGCGTCTGATAGCCCTGTTTCAGCAGCGCCGTGTCGTAGGACTTCGTCGACAGGTCGTTGGTGCCGAGGTTGATGCAGACGATGTCGGGCTGCCATCGGCTGAAGTCCCAGCGCTCCGACTGGTCGTTATACAGCGTATGCTCATATTGTGCCGGCATGTTATAGCCCGGTGAGCCCGTCTTCGGTCCGGCGTAGTTACGGTAGGCACCGATGCCGCTACGGGCGATGATGCTGGCCACAGCCCCCAGACGGCGCATCGTCAGCTGGGCATAGCCATAGTAGTGGTTCTCGGTCTCAAAGAGGAAGGGTTCACCGAGACATCCCTCGTTGCCGTAGCCGCAGGTGATGCTGTTACCCACGAACTCAAACTTCTTCGTCGGCAGCGGGTCCATGTCGGTCAGCTGGCCGTCGGTCAGAAAGCCCCAGAACTCAGGCAGGTACTCATAGCCCTCCATGCAGTACATCAGGCGGGCGGTGTGACGCCCGGCGGGGAGTGCCGTGCAGAGGGTGACCACAGAGTCGCGCGGTCCGCGGAAGGCCACCTTGTAGGGCTCCGCCTCATCAATCTTCGCCATGAAATAGCCGCTGCCCGGCTTGCACTTCATGCGCAACGTGGTGCCGTTGAAGGCCACGTTGATCTGCGTGCCGGGATAGCTGAACTTCAGCCGCTCGGGATTCTGGGTGCTGATACGGCCGACATACTGGATGTGGGGGTCGGCAGGGCTGACGACATGGTCCTCAGCAAAGACACTATTGCCCATGAGCGCCAGTGTCAGGAAGAAGTACTTCAGTTGTTTCATCCTATTTTTATTTATTCAAGTTTCGCTAGTTTCACAAGCTCACGTCTCACACCTCACGCCCCCACGCAGATACTCGTAGCCGAAGCGGCAGCGCAGGCAGTCCTTCTTGTCGCAGTACTCGCGTTTCAGTTGGATGAGCGCCTGCGAGTCGCCTGCCGACCGCACCTCCAGTCCGCATTGCTGCCACATACGAATGATGTAGTTGTTCTCCGGCTTGAGCTGTTCCAGCAGGTCGAAGGCGCGGTCGCACAACTCCTCCTTCTGCCGGTGGCGTCCCATGGCGAATAGCATGGGTATGGCGGTGTTGATGATGAGCAGGTTCAGCGAGCCGTAGCTCAGGTGTTTCTCGTTCTTCGAGCTCAGCGAGCCGAAGGTGTAGTGGGTCTCCCAGTAGGGTGTCACCTGTGAGCGCAGCACCGTCTTCAGCTCATCGATGGTCTTGCACTCCAGCAGCGCGCTCAGTCCCGCCTTCTGCTGGTAGTAGAGGTTGGCCAACTGTGAGATGCGTATGTGCGGGAAGTTCTGGGGGCGCAGTCTGAGGAAGCGCCACTGGCTGGCGTCCATCGGCGTCAGCGAGAACTTATGGGCCAGGTACTGGTACTCGTTGCGCAGTCGGGCGAAGTAGCCGTCGTTCAGCGCGTCCTGATGGTAGTGGGGCGGCACGGTGCTCAGGTCCAGCAGTCCGGCTTGTCCCATGAAGATGGCCTCTATCTGGAACAGGTCGTCGCGGTGGTGGCCCACCACGTTCAGCGGCACGTGATAGGCCCACTGCTCGAAGGCGTCGCCGTTGATGCCAAAGCCGTAGTTGCGCGCCAGCGTCACGAAGTAGGCATCCTCCCACGAGCCGTTGAG
Source organism: uncultured Prevotella sp. (assembly GCA_964561385.1). Taxonomy (GTDB): domain Bacteria; phylum Bacteroidota; class Bacteroidia; order Bacteroidales; family Bacteroidaceae; genus Prevotella. The sequence goes on along the minus strand of CAZLPO010000047.1, from coordinate 9,920 downwards.
CCGTTCGGCACGCTGTCTGATGGCCTCCGTCTTCTGCTCCAGCCGTTCGGTCTGCAGGGCGGCCATCCAGGCGTGCACCGTCAGTCGGCTCAGCTCGGGAATAATGCGGTAGCACGGCGGGTACTGGTCGGTCTTCAGCAGCTCCTCGTAGTGCTCGCGTACGGTCGTCGGCACGCTGAGCTGCATCTGCGGGATGTACTCGCCCTTGCTGTTGGTGACGTCGCCGTCGATGGTCTCGCAGACGTGCAGCACCACGTTGTCGTAGCGCGGGTCACGGTCGTGCCCGTGCTGGTACCAGTCGGTGGCGCGTGTGTGAATCTCGACGTTGCCCACCCACAGCGTTTCGCCAACCCGCACCTTCGCGTTGAAGAAGTCGGGCCCGGCATTGCGGTTGTGCAGTCCCGGGTCGATGACCTCCACGCGGCGGCCGTCGGTCGTCGTCAGCTCACCCAGCGGCAGCAGACGGTGCTTCCACGTGTAGTGCAGCAGCTCTTCCATTGTCAGGTGGACTTACTTGAAGTCGAAGCCCAGACGCACGCCGTCGTAGCTCTTGCTCAGGTCGCCGATGGTGCCCAGCGTGGTGTTGCCGCTCAAGGCCGAGACGGTCTGCAGCACGGTCAGCAGCTTCGAGGCCTCGAAGAGGATGGCGATGCCCTGTGTGTTCTTCTTGGCGTAGCAGTTGATGTTGAAGAGCAGACTCTTCAGCACCACCTTGCTCGTGGCCTCGTTGAAGGTGTAGGTGCCGCTGAACTGCTTGCCGCCGAAGGCTGCATTGAACGTGTTGTCCTGGTTGAACTGGATGTAGGTGTTCGAGGACGACAGGCCCAGCGTCTGGTATGTCGGCTGCATCTTCTGCTTGATCTGTGCGGCCACCACCTCGCCGCCGGCCTTTGCCAACAGCTTCTCGCTGGTGAAGGCGCAGCCTGGACCGCTGTACTTCCATGAGCCGATGATGTTCTGCTGCGTAATCTTCGTAGCACCGATGATGCTGGCGATGGCCTCGATGCCGCCGCCGTTGATGACGCCTGAGAGCACGTCGCCGAGGACGCTGCCTGTTCCTGCGCTTGCACCTGTGTTCGTACTCGTTCCTGTTCCCGTGCCCGTTGTTCCGAAGCCGGGGCCACAGCTGACTGCCATCATGGCGGCCACTGCGATTGCTGCTAATCGAATCTTTTTCATACTATTGTTGTTTTTGGGTCTTATGGGTCTTATGGGTCCTATAGGTCCTATAGGTCTTATGAGTCCTATAGGTCTTATAGGTCCTATGAGTCTTCTGGGTCCTCCCACTGAATGCTTAGCTGGCCGTCGCCCAGCAGGTTGTAGCTCTTGCGGTGATAGGGCGTCACACCGAACGCCTTGATGGCCTCGCGGTGCTTCTTGGTGGGGTAGCCCTTGTTGCTGCGCCAGTCGTACTGCGGGTACTGCTCTGCCAGCGCGTTCATGTAGTCGTCGCGGTAGGTTTTCGCCAGTACCGAGGCGGCCGCTATCGACAGATACTTGCCATCGCCCTTCACGATGGTGGTGTGGGGCAGGTTGCGGTAGGGCTTGAAGCGGTTGCCATCGACGATGACGGCCTCTGGGCGCACGGTCAGCTGGTCCAGGGCGCGGTGCATGGCCAGTATCGAGGCGTTGAGGATGTTGATCTTGTCAATCTCCTCGGGCGTGACGATGCCCACGGCCCAGCTCACGGCATCGCGCTCTATCTGCTCACGCAGCTGGTAGCGCCGGCGTTCCGTCAGCTGCTTCGAGTCGTTCAGCAGCTCGTTCTGGTAGTCGGGCGGCAGGATGACGGCCGCCGCATAGACGCTGCCAGCCAGACAGCCGCGTCCGGCTTCGTCGCACCCGGCCTCCGTCAGCCCTTCGTAGAAATGACTTTTCAGCATGTCGTGTTCGTACTTTTGGCACAAAGATACGAAGAATAATGGAAAAACTTCGTTCGCGCGTACATATTTAGATATTTTTTACTATCTTTGCCGACGAATACTGATTATTAACCGACTACAAAGCATGCGAAGAACCATTCTGATAGCATGGGCACTGACGACGCTCCTCACCGCCAAGGCCGAGGACGGCAGCCGTCTGTGGCTCAGATACGACAGCGTGAACACAGCCCGCGTCAGCGGTGTCACTAACACCTTGGCAGCCGACGAGCTGCGCACGTTCTATCGTGGAGCGAAGGTACACCTGACCATCGACCCCACGATGACCAACCCCGAGGCCTACCGCATCAGCGGCGACACGCTGGCGGCAGCTACCGAGCGCGGTCTGCTCTACGGCGCCTATGCCCTGTTGCGCGGCGAGCGCACGTCGTCGGCACCGGCCTTCCGCCTGCGCATCCTCAACCACTGGGACAACCCCGATGGCACCATCGAGCGCGGCTATGCCGGTCGCAGCATCTTTTGGAACGAGAACCCGAAGGCGCCGCTCCCCGCTCAGCTCACGGCCCTCAACCCTCAGCTCATCAAGGATTACGCCCGTGCCTGTGCCTCGATAGGCATCAACGGGACGGTGCTCAACAACGTCAACGCCTCGCCCTACATGCTGTCGGCTCCTTATATTAATAAGGTGAAGCAGGTGGCTGACATCCTGCGCCCCTACGGCATCAAGGTCTATCTCTCCGTGAACTTTGCCTCGCCCATGACGCTGAGCAAGCTGAAGACGGCGGACCCCCTGAATACACAGGTACGCCAGTGGTGGAAGCGTAAGGCGCAGGAGATCTACAAACTCATCCCCGACTTCGGCGGATTCCTGGTGAAGGCCAACAGCGAAGGACAGCCCGGTCCTGGCGACTACAAACGTTCGCATGCCGACGGCGCCAATATGCTGGCCGATGCCGTAGCACCCTATGGTGGTATTATCATGTGGCGCTCGTTCGTCTATGGTGCCAACCACAAGGGCGAGGACCGCGTCAAGCAGGCGGTCTCGGAGTTCAAGCCCTGCGACGGACAGTTCCGTAAGAACGTTATCCTGCAGTCGAAGAACGGACCGCTCGACTTCCAGCCGCGCGAGCCCTATGCACCCATCTTCGACCAGATGTTGCAGACTCCGCAGATGGCAGAGCTGCAGATTACCCAGGAGTACCTGGGACAGTCAACCCACCTGGTATACCTCGCTCCCATGTGGCGCGAGTTCTTCTCGTACGTCGCCCCCTCGCGTCTCGAGGGCATCGCCGGCGTGGCCAACATCGGACTGGACAAGAACTGGTGCGGCCACCATTTCGCCCAGGCCAACTGGTATGCCTTCGGTCGTCTGGCGTGGAATCCCTCGATGAAATCGGAGGAAATTGCCACCGAATGGCTCAAGGCGACCTTTGGCGACGCTCAATCCCTCAGCTCTCAACTTCTCAGCATGATGCTCCGCAGCCGTGAGGCTTGCGTCGACTATATGATGCCTTTGGGCCTGCATCACATCTTCAAGTTCGACCACCACTACGGTCCCGAGCCCGACGGTTTCATCAAGTCATACCCCTTGGAGTGGTGCCCCGTCTATTACCACAAGGCCGACCGCGAGGGCGTGGGCTTCGACCGCAGCCATACGGGCAGCGACGCCACGAGCCAGTATCGTGAGCCCTTCTGTTCGCTGTATGACGACCTGAGCACCTGTCCTGAGCGCTACCTCCTGTGGTTCCACCATGTGCCCTGGACCTACCGCATGAACAGCGGCCGCACGCTGTGGGAGGAGCTGCAGTACCGCTACCAGCGTGGCGTCAGCGAGGTGGAGAGCTTTGTGGACACCTGGAAGCAGGTGCGTCCCGCCATCGATGAGCAGCGCTGGCGCGAGGTCGACGAGCGGCTGCACCAGCAGTTGGACAATGCCCGCGAGTGGCGCGACACCTGTCTCGGCTACTTCAAGGGCTTTGTGGACTCATAGG
>CAZLPO010000047.1:0-5949 GCA_964561385.1 uncultured Prevotella sp. | reverse complement strand
AAAAAAACTACTAAAACACCATAACAATGAGAAAACAACTACTTCTGGCGGCGGCTGTCATGATGGCCGCCACCTTGCAGGCACAGAATCTCCGCCACGTCAGCATCCACGACCCGTCGGTGGTCTATGACTCGCAGTTCAAGCGTTACTACCTCTTCGGTACCCACCGCGGACTGGCGTACTCCAGCGACATGCAGAACTGGAACGACGCCTCGTCGTCGCTGCGCTGGAAGGTGGGCACCAACACCAATGCCAACTTCCTCAACGCCTTCAGCACCAATGCCACGAAGACCGTCACCATCGGCGGACAGGACGTGGCGTTTGGCAATTTCGATGCCAAAGCGTGGTCGGCGGCCTACGGCAACTACGATCTGACTGGTAACATGTGGGCGCCCGATGCTATCTGGAACAAGAAGATGCAGAAGTGGTGCCTCTACTACAGCATCAACGGTCCGGAGCACAACTCCAGCATCGTGCTTCTGACGGCCGACAAGATAGCAGGACCCTACGAGTATCAGGGACCAGTCGTCTTCTCGGGCTTCAACAAGCAGGTGGACGGCAAGACCATCGACGGTGTCAGCTATAAGCTCACCGACCTGGAGCTGGCCATCGGACAGCAGACATCGCTGCCCGCACGCTACAACCGCGGCAGCAGCTGGGGCTCGTTCTGGCCCCATTGCATCGACCCCTGCGTCTTCTACGACGAGGATGGTCTGCTGTGGCTCGCCTACGGCTCGTGGAGCGGCGGCATCTGGATGCTGCGTCTGAACGAGAACAACGGTCTGCGCGACTATGACGTGAAGTACAGCATTACGGGTTCAGGGCAGAATGTCACCAGCGATCCGTACTTCGGCCGGAAGATTGCCGGCGGCTGGTACGTCTCGGGCGAGGGGTCCTATATCGAGCACATTGGCAACTACTACTACCTCTTCGTTTCCTACGGCTTCATGCTGTCGGCCTCGCAGGAGTCGCCCAACGACGGCGGCTACCAGATGCGTGTCTTCCGCTCGCTGAAGCCCGACGGACCCTATGTCGATGCCAGCGGCAAGAGTGCAGTCTTCACCAGCTACGCCATGAACTACGGTCCTGGCGGCGACACCCGTGGTGTCAACATCCTCGGAGCCTACGGCGGCTGGGGCTATATGACCAAGGGTGAGCGTGAGCAGGGCCACAACTCGATCATCGCCGCTGACGACGGCCGCACGTACCTGGTCTATCACACCCGTTTCGAGAACGGCGGTCAGGGACATCAGGTGCGTGTGCACCAGGTGTTCCAGAACCGTGACGGCTGGCTCGTGGCAGCACCCTTCGAGTACACAGGCGAGAAGGTGACGAGTGCCGACATTGCCACCACACAGCAGGTGGCCTATGGCGAGGTGGCGGGTGCCTACAAGCTGCTCTTCCACAAGTACGGACTGAAGTACAAGTGGGGCGAGCAGGAGCTGGCGACGCCTGTCGACGTCTCGCTCTGTGTCGACGGCACCATCAAGGGCGACCGCAAGGGTCTCTGGACCATTGAGCCGGGCACGTCGTATGTCACGCTGACCATCGGCACCGAGCAGTATCGCGGCGTCTTCGTGCGCCAGACGATGGAGCCGCGCAACGAGCAGACCATTGCCTTCAGCGCCGTTGCCAAGAGCGGCGTTACCATCTGGGGCTACCGTGCTGCCGACGACCCAACGGGCCTCTCTGACTTTGCTCCGGGCGGACCCGATGTTCCCACCGTGGGAACACCCAGTCCGCTCCGTGCAAACCTCCAGGGACAGCGCGTGTCGCAAAACTACCGCGGTATCGTCATCTCCGGCGGCAGGAAAGTGCTCCAGCGCTGACCTCGCACCTCCGACCTCCGCACCTCCGTACCTCCGAAAGTGAAAAAGAAAAGCGGCGTCCCAGATGGGGCGCCGCCTTTGATTATCCGATTAGTAAGTTTCTTACTTCACCATGACCTTTTTGCCATCGATGATGTACAGACCCTTGCGGAGCTGTCCGTTCATCTTCTGACCCTGCAGGTTGTAAACCTCACCGTTCAGGTTCACGCTGTTCAGCTCGCGGATGCCAGTAGCATCGGCATCGAGCACGAGGTCGGCAGCGGTACGCGGAGCCAGCTCGAAGACCATGTCGGTGTCAGCGTCCTTCTTGAACGGAATGACGATACCGGTGATGGTCGTGTAGACATTACCCTTGGCAATGCCCCAGTCGGCGCGTGTGCCGAAGGTGTCGTAGATCTGTACAGACTCCTCTTCAATCTTAGCGAAGCACTTGTTGTCGATAGAGTCGATGACAGCCTTGCTGATGACCACCAGCTTCAGGATGTTAGCCTCTGCCTTCAGCTCAGCCAGTGTCACGGCCTTAGCCTCAGGAGCGGGACCTGCCACCTTCGTTACCTTCGTCACGTCGGTAGACTCGTCCTTCGTCATCTCGGGCATACCCTTATAGATGGTGTGCTTACCAGCCAGCTCACCGCTCAGTGAGTCACCAACCTCAACTTCGATACCCATGTTGTAGAGCATCAGGTTACCAGAGTTGTCCTCCAGAACGACGTTCTTCTCAGAAGCAGCCAGTACAACGGCCTTGTTCAGCTTCAGGACAGCAACCTTACCCTCCTCGAGAGCGTTGAACGAAGCGATGTCGGCAACAGGAGCACCAGCGGGACGAGCCTTGTCCTCGTAAGCCTGCGTGTTACCGTCGGCCTCGGCGGTCACCACGGTAATCTTGCTCAGACGAGTCAGGTCGTCGGCCCAGAACTTCACCTTGTCAATGTTACCAACCCAAACCATGCGGGTAGGAGCAGCCTCTTCCTCAGCGGCGGGCTCCTCGTCGGCACGTGCGGCAGCAGCGGCAGACTGGTTAGCCCATGCACCGTCAGACGGTGTCAGGCTGATGGCAGCACCCTCGAGCACAACCTTCACAATAGCCTCGCTGCTCGACGGACCACCGACGATGAATGCACCGTCCTTGGCAACGCGCAGGTCAACATTACCCTCGGCATCCTGCCAGATGGCAACAGCCTTCTCAACGTCCTTAGTGGGCTCCAGTGAGTTACCGTCGGCAGAAGACCATGCATCGGCGATGACACCGTCCTCGGGAGAGTCCTCGGTGCTCTTAGCCAGGAACTCAGCATCCTTCTGGACGAGGTAAGACTTCTTCTGCAGGTAAATCTGGGTAATCATGCCCTCGGGGCTACCCCAGTCGGTCTTGATGGCGTTGAGGTGAGCGTAAACATCATCGTACAGGTCGACAACGGCCTGGCCGTTCTCGTCAAGCTCAACCTTGCGCTCGTCAACGGGACCACCGTTATTGTCGTTGCCAGGAATATTGTCACCATCCAGCTTCTCGGGACGGTTCATGAGCACGCGCAGCTTCATGCCGGGAGTACCCTCAATAAAAAGACGCATATTGTCAGACAGGTCAGCGTAGTGCTTGCAAGAGACGTTACCATTTCCATAAACGAGTGTGCCCTGACCAATATTCTTGACGATGCATTTCTCTGATGCAGATGCACCCTTCTGCTTAGCATCGGCACCGACACCGTCCCACTCGAAGAACATATCCTTCGTCAGCGGGCTGTAGAAACTCTCACGCTCTTCCAAATTAGCAACAGCTTGGTTGACATCGTTCTTCAGTTCGTACAGATCGGCATCGCCGTTAACCATGCCAGCCTCTCCAGCAGCTATGGCATCGACGAAAGCCTTGTAGGTCTCTGTTGTGTAAACGGCGTCATCCAGTTTTTCCTTAGCATCGTTGAGGGCTTCGCTGAGAGCATAAGCCTCTTCTTCTACATTATCTGTGTTATTGGAAATTTCAGATGCTTCGTCTTCGTCTTTTGTAATAACGACTGCTGTGAAGTTGTCAAGATAATAGGTAGTAGCTTCAATGTCATGAGGAGTCATGTTGAAGGCAACTGAAAGCAATCCTTTAGCGCCTGCCATTTCCTTACTGACAACGATCGTACTCTTGAAAGTCTGCCATTCCTCTGTGAAACCTACGTTGCCAAGACACATCCAGTGCTGATATTGTCCAGGATTGTATTGTGCCTGTGTTCCAATAGTACATTCGTTGGTAGCCTTGTAGTCGAACGTAACCTTTACCTTAGTACCTTCAGGCAGTGCTTTGGCAAACTTAAGGAAGAACTGAGTGTCATGTTCAACAAGTTCCCACAGCAGGTTGCCATTGCCATCCTTAGCCTGTTCACCCGTCTCTGGGTCAATTTTTTTTGGATTTGCATTTGTTTCGAGCTTGAGAGCGCGGCTGCCATCAGGACCTATACCGTCTACGATAGTCGCATTCTTGATGGCACCGCCTTTTTCCTTGGATATAAATGAGTATGTGCAGTCATCTTCCAAGTCACCATTGAAAATCAGATTGCCATCAAAACCATATTCTTTGAGGGTGTAGAACGACCAATAGACGGGAGTCTCAGTCTCAACCGTTGCCTTGTCATTGACAAGATACTTGCCAGTACCAACATTCTTGATTGCGAATTTGCCATCGTTGTCACCCTCAAATTCCCAAGCTGCACCATAGTCGATGTCTTGCCCTAAAGGATGATGTCCGACAACCTCATCTCCATCCTTAATTTCTCCATTAAGCCCCAGCAGGAATGTTGTCCAGCTTGTGTTTAGGTACCCTTGTGCCCAACCCCAGAAGCTATATGGTTCCATATTTGGAGTTATAGCACGCAACACGTTGTAATCATTACCCTCAACGGTGTGAGTCTCAAGTTGGAATGCAATAGCTGAATTTTCGGACTTGAAGGCCTTTTCATACACATCATAACCCACATTTTGTGCACCAGCGCCATACAGGGCCTTCTTTTCAGCCTCGTTGACGATAGCGAACTTCTTACCCGCCAAGTCGTCGATACTGGTGATTCGCTCATCAAATAAGAAGTCAGCAGTGGGAGCATTACCATCTTCCTTAAGTGTGTAGAAAGACCAGTGGAATGCTTCAGTTTCAGTGTACTTAGCGCGTGCAGTTTCTGGATCGTTCATGTAACCTTCTGTTGCAACATTGTAGAAAGTGAAGTTGTTATCTTCGTCTTTATATAATTGCCACAATGCACAGTTGGCTGCATCATAACCATATTGGTTGTTAAGACCCATCAATACGCACTGATAACCTTCTGTGCGGCCAGAGGGGTGTCCGGGAGGCATCTCATTTGGGTGTGAGTTCAGGTAACCTTCTTGCTCGCCTATAAAATTATTATTGTAATTGTAATCGGTGCCGTCCGACTTGAGGGCATGGAACATATAAGAACCATTTGGTCCCTCCTCAATGCGGAATAAATAATAATTAGCTGATTCAAAAGCTGTGCTGTAATCTCCTATGCTCAAATCCCAATCCCCATGTCCATACAGGGCTTTGTTCTGAGCTTCGAGGACGATAGCAAAGTTCTTACCAGCCAAGTCCTCGATACTGGTAATCTTTTCATCCAGCTCGAGACCTGCATACGCTCCTGTCGTGCCCACTATGCACCATAGTAGCACGAGCATAAGTTTAGTAAAATACTTCATGACATAACGAATTTAAGTTAATAATAATAGATAATTGATAGAATTTGCCGACAAAGGTACGACACATTAATATATTATACTTTCCAAACGGGTTCGTTTACTTTTCTATTTGTTGCATAACGCCCCAATGTGATACAATTTGAAAGAAAACGAACGGTGTAATAGCGTGAATCCGCCGATATTTCAATCCTCTAAAAGCTCTACATCCTCATTGGTATAAAGCGTGCGGAACATACGGAGAGAGTCTTTCCAGTCAATATTGGGAGTTCCCGTGGCAGGAGGAGCTGGGCGACGTGGTTCTGCTGTCGCCAAAGGTCGAAGAGCTGATTGCCCCAGGCCTTGTTTTTAACATTTTTGTCCCGTTTCTGCGGTGAAAACGGAAAAAATGGTTACCTTTGTACGCTGAAAAGTGAACGACGGGATGAGGAGACTGGGA
>CAZLPO010000046.1:0-16547 GCA_964561385.1 uncultured Prevotella sp. | reverse complement strand
TGATCTTCGTGCTCTGCTTCATCTTCATCTACCTCATCCTGTCCGCACAGTACGAGTCGTACATCCTGCCTCTGGCTGTTGTCCTCTCTGTGCCCTTCGGACTGGCTGGCTGTTTCCTGTTCACGATGCTGTTTGGTCACGCCAACGACATCTATATGCAGATCTCGCTCATCATGCTGATTGGTCTGCTGGCTAAGAATGCCATTCTGATTGTGCAGTTCGCACTTGAGCGCCGTCACCTGGGTATGGCCATCTCGTGGTCAGCGGTCCTTGGTGCTGCGGCTCGTCTGCGTCCTATCCTGATGACGTCACTGGCAATGATTATTGGTCTGTTGCCGTTGATGTTCGCCTCGGGTGTAGGCAAGAATGGTAACCAGACGCTGGGTGCAGCAGCTGTCGGCGGTATGCTCATTGGTACGCTCTGTCAGATTTTCGTGGTGCCCACCCTGTTCACACTCTTCCAGAGTCTGCAGGAGAAGTTCCGTCCCATGACCTTCGAAGCCGAAGAGAACGAGGACGTGGCGACCGAGATTGCACAGTATGCGCACCGCCCTGCTGATTACGAATTGGAGAAGTAATTTTTTGAAGAACGATATGAAAAAGATATTATTGATTTCATCCGCAGTCTTGATGTTGGCGAGTTGCGGACTCTACAACAAATACGAGCGTCCGGAGGTTGTAGCCGACGGCATTATCCGCGACCCTGTGGCAATGGACGGCGCCTTGCAGTCTGCCGACACAACGTCGTTTGGCAATGTGCCCTGGCGTGAGGTTTTCACCGACTCCCAGCTCCAGCAGCTCATCGAGCAGGGACTGGAAAGCAATCCTGACCTGCTGAATGCAGCCCTGAATGTGCAGATGGTCAACGAGGCACTGAAATGTGCACGCCTGGCGTTCCTGCCCAGCGTAGCCTTCACACCCCAAGGTTCGATCAGCACGCTGAAGACCGACCCGTCGGTAACCACCAAGACGTACCAGCTGCCCATCTCCGCCTCATGGAACGTTGACCTGTTCGGCAATCTGCTCAATGCCAAGCGATCGGCACAGATGCAACTCATTGCCACCAAGGACTACCAGACGGCTGTGCAGTGTAATATCATCTCGGCTATCGCGAACCTCTATTATACGTTGCTGATGCTTGACCGACAGATAGAGATTGTGAACGACATGGAACAGCTGACCAAGGAGACCTGGGACAAGATGAAGTTCATGCACGACAACCGCGTTGGCTACCGTTCCACAGCCGTGCAGAGTGCAGAAGCCTCCCACTACTCGGTACAGGCTCAGAAAGTGGATCTGCTCCGTCAAGTACGTGAGTGTGAGAACTCCCTGTCGCTGCTCATCGCACAGCCGGCACAGAGCATCAAGCGCACACGGCTTGCCGACCAGTCACTGCCCACATCGTTCTCTGCAGGTGTCAGCATCAGCCTGTTGAAAAACCGCGCCGATGTTCACGCAGCCGAGATGTCGCTGGCCCAGTGTTTCTACGATGTGCAGCAGGCACGCTCGCGGTTCTATCCCAGCATCACTATCACCGGCACTGGTGCATTCACCAACAGCAATGGTCTGGTTAACCCAGGTAAGATGCTGTGGTCGGCCGTCGGTTCACTGGTTCAGCCCATCTTCCAGCACGGACAGATCGTAGCTGGACTGAAGGTTGCCAAGATGCAGTACGAACAGTCGTATAACAATTGGCAGAATGCTGTGCTAAAGGCTGGCAACGAGGTGTCCAACGCTCTTGTCAGCTATAACGCCTCCGCCGAGAAGGGCGAACTCGACTCCAAACGTGTCGCCGTGCTCAAGCAGAATGTGGAGGACACCAAGAAGTTGATGGAGTCCAGCTCTAACACCACCTATCTGGAGGTTATCTCTGCCCAGTCAAATCTGCTTAACGCCGAAATCTCGGAGGTCACCGACCAGTTCAACAAGATGCAGGCCGTTGTGAACCTCTACCAGGCACTCGGTGGCGGAGCCAAATAATTTAGAATTAAGAGTTAAGAATTAAGAGTTATGGCAAGCGAAATATCCCCCAAAGCCGAGATTAGCCCCAAGGCGAAAATCGGTGATAACTGTAAGATATTCCCCTTCGTCTATATTGAGGACGATGTGGAGATTGGCGACGGATGCATCATCTTCCCATTCGTCAGCATCTGTAGCGGCACCCGTATGGGCAAGCGCAACAAGGTTCATCAGGGTTCCGTCATTGGTGCCCTACCCCAGGACTTTGAATTCCGTGGCGAACGCTCAGAATGTATCATCGGCGATGGTAACATCATCCGCGAGAATGTCGTCATCAACCGTGCCACTCACAATGGCGGAAAGACCATCATCGGTAATGGAAACGTGCTCATGGAAGGAGCCCACATCTCACATGACACGAAGGTGGGTGACCGTTGTGTGTTCGGCTACGGCACGAAGATAGCTGGCGACTGCGAGATCGAAGATAACGTCATCTTCTCCAGCTCAGTCATTGAGAATGCCCGCACACGTGTCGGCAAGGGTGCGATGGTACAGGCAGGCACGACGTTCTCTCGTGATATTCCGCCCTACATCGTAGCCACGAAGAAGAATACGTATGGTGGCGTCAACACGACCATCGGTCGTCAGCACGGGGTTGACGAAAAGATTCTGAAGCACATTGCCAACGCCTATCGTCTGGTGTTCAATGGCGGCACATCCCTGTTCGATGCCATCAACCAGATTGTCGAACAGGTGCCCGAGGGTCCCGAGATCAACCATATCGTCGAGTTCCTCCGTGCCACGCAGCTTGGTATCATATCAAAGATATAGGAGCAACATCCATATGACGAAATACGGGGACGGCATCACAACCGTCCCCGTATCTGTTTATTCAATTACGCCCCAGTCATTTCAAGAGTAAATAATACAGACGGTCCTCATTATTCAGAAATAGTCTGCCTCCAGCAATTCCGACTCCTCGTATGGGGATTGTCAGCTGTATTTCTGGAACACCTTGGAGAGATGTCAGCCAGATATCCTGTTTGCGACTTGAAGGTGAATAGACGCACATTCTATCCCCTACCATACATAGTGGCCAATACAAGGAATGGGCAGGGAAACGCTCGGATGTTCTCAACTCCTTGTCAACCATATAAATATCACCACTTTCCGTTATTACGGGAAAGTAAAAACCATCTGAAGCGATGAGATCAAACATGCTCTTGAGTCTATAGTACGCATACACTGGCTGGGTGATAATTTCCCTTAACCTACTGTATTCTTTCACATTCCATGGTGAAATGACCACTGTAGAATCATCGAGGTCACGCTTATAGACCAGTCCGTCTTCGAGAAGCATGAAAACGCCATCGGGACTGAATACTGCATCCTCAACCATATTTTTCTTCATGCTCAGCATATTCATAAAATGGCAGGCTCCCGTTCGTTTGTCAAAGGCAGCAATAAAAGGGCGTCCCATCTTTGTGCGCTGCAGTCCGTTCTTCATGCCAAAACCAAAATTGAACATATAGAGAGTGCTGTCGTTGCAGACGAGCCGAGAAAAAGCCGAAGTTTTTGATGGTAACTCATAACTCCAAACCAGATTCATGGAATCGTTAAGGCATACCACATGTTCGCGGTCGGCAAAGTAATAGAGAGAATCCTCCTGAAGTACATTTGAGTGTAACTGGTTGATGACATTCGGACCGACGACCCCGACAGGATAGACCGCATAGCCAGTCAACATAGCACCAGCTACAGCCCCACCTGCCATTGCCAAGCCCTGCAAAAGTGCGCCTTTAACATCAGTGACTCCAGTCTTGGCTTCATAGGCACAGACTTCACCCGTACGAATATTCAAGCGGTTCAAGTCATCTGCCACGATGAGCCAATGAACAGAGTCCTCACGAATAACATCGTTCCAGCCCCAATTCTTGTCGTGTGGCAATTTAGCTGTCCATAACAGCTTTCCAGTTGTCATATTATAGCCACTCAACTTACTTGATCTGGGGCCTGAATAACCAAGTACAACGTCGGCTGAATCATCATGCTGAACAAGATTAAACTTGCCTTGCCAACGCACGTCACCCGTAACAGGATCAAGCATGCTAACCTTATTGCCCTTAGTTATTATGACGCCAGCTTTCGTACAATATGCCGTCGAATTACTATAATTAAATGGGTAAGTCCATAACAATCTGGACTCTTTCAGGCTAAACGCGCCTATCTCCCCGTTGAATTGCAACCATTTCCCGCTTTTTGTAGTCTCGCGGAATTTCAGCAACAAATAATCCAGTCCTGGCTTTATGGTCACGCCGTCTATCCGGCGGCCGAATGTCTGGCTCTCTGCCATAACTACCGTACTATCGATGGTAAGGCCTACAGAGACCTTGGTAATATTGTCTGCCTTAGAAGGCAAACATGCAAGAAAAAATATAGATAAAAGAAGTAAGATTCTTAAATCTGCCATAGTTGTAAAAAGTGGGGTCAATATGAGGCACTACAGGGAACCCCCATAGCAATAACGCGGTCACGAATGGCATCCAGTTTTTCGCGACTTGCTTTCTGTAGCCCTTGGGCAGGCGTCTCGCGGTCAATGGTGTATACCATCACCTGTTGGGGGCGAATTGCACGGATGGCCTCCAGCCACGGGCCAACGAACTCCTCGCCTGTATTATCTACAGACTCCTGACTCTCCAGACTCCTGACACCTGTCATAAACATCGTCTGAATGATGACATGTCCATTGAAGGCCTTCAGGTGCTCGATGACAGCGTTGACGTCGTAAGTGCCACACGGACGGTCCACCTTATTAATATATTCGGCACTGACGGTGTCAAGCTTCTGGATGTTGTTATCCACACGCATCAAGGCATCGTGCACCTCAGGACGCCCCGTCATCGTGGCATTGCTCAGCACACTGACCTTAGCCTCAGGACAATAGCGGTCGCGCAGACAGATGACATCGTCGATAATCTCAGGGAAATGCGGATGACACGTCGGCTCGCCATTGCCGGCGAAGGTAAGCACGTCAGGCAATTGGCCCTCGGCGGTCATCGCCTGCAACGTCTCCTCCAGTTTGCAAGCCACCTCCTCACGGGTCGGCAGGGGCAGATGGGGGCGGTGGTCTCCATTGAAACCACACTCACAATAGACACAATCGAACGAACACACCTTGCCATCGGCAGGCAGCAGGTTGATGCCTAACGACAGGCCAAGCCGGCGGCTGTGAACGGGCCCGAAAATGGGCGAAGGATAGATAACGGTACTCATAACGCGAGCAAAGGTACGAAATTTTTCTTAATTTATTTTGGGAATCGGCAAGAATGTATTAATTTTGCAGCAATTTAGGTGTATTACATCGAAAAAACTCATGGCAAGAAAGAACCAGACGTCCCGCCGCCGTCACGGCATGCAGGTCGTAACATTGTGTATCAGTACGACGATGGTACTGATTCTCTTAGGGTTAGTGGTACTCTCGGTACTCACAGCCCGCAACCTCTCCAACTACGTCAAGGAGAACCTGACGGTGACCGTCATGCTGGCCGACACGGTGAGCGTGAACGACGCCCATCGGTTTTGCCGCGACCTCTACCATCGTCCCTATGCGCGAAACATTGATTATATCAGTAAGGAACAGGCGCTGAAGGAGCAGACCGAGGCTATGGGCAGCGACCCCTCAGAGTTCCTGGGCATGAATCCCTTCTCAGCCACGCTGGAGCTTCAGTTGAAGTCCGACTACGCCTGCCACGACTCCCTGACATGGATAGCGAAGGAGCTGAAGCGGCATGTCCAGGTGACTGATGTGGCCTATCAGGAAGACCTGATGGACATGGTGAACAAGAACCTGCAGAAGGTGAACATCATTCTGCTGATCCTGGCGCTGTTGCTGACGTTCATCAGCTATTCGCTCATTAGCAACACCGTGCGTCTGGGCGTCTATTCGCGGCGCTTCCTCATCAATACCATGAAGCTGGTGGGTGCCTCTTGGGCATTCATCCGCCGTCCGTTCATGCGCGATGCCATCACCATCGGCATCGTGGCCGCCTTCCTGGCCTGCTGCATACTTGGAGCCGCCTTCTATGCCCTGTGGCAGTACGAACCCAACATCACCACCATCATCACCACGGATATGCTGGTCATTACGGCCGCAGCCGTGCTGCTGTTCGGCCTTGTCATCACAGTCCTGTGCTCGTATATCTCCGTCAACAAGTTCCTACGCATGACGGCTGGCGAACTGTATAAGATATAGCGCTCCGTTAGTGAAAAGTAAATAGTGAAAGTGAATAAAAGAAAGATATGAAAAAAAAGGATTTGGCATTCGGAAAAATGAATTTCATCCTGCTGGCCGTAGGCATGGCTGTCGTCATCATCGGCTTCATTCTGATGAGCGGAGCAGGATCGACCGATGAAGCATACAACCCCGACATCTTCAGCCCCATGCGCATCAAGGTGGCCCCCATCGTGTGCCTGCTGGGCTTTGTGTCCATGATCTACGCTGTCGTACATAAGCCAAAGGACAAGTAATGGACTGGTTACAAGCACTCATCCTGGGTCTCGTCCAGGGCCTGACGGAGTATCTTCCCGTCAGCAGCAGCGGTCACCTGGCCATCGGCCAGGCTCTGTTCGGTATGGAGAACGGCGATGACAACCTGATGTTCACCGTAGCCGTCCACGTGGCCACCATCCTGTCGACCATCGTCATCCTGTGGAGCGAGATTGACTGGATACTGAAAGGTCTCTTCAAGTTCGAAATGAATGCTGAGACCAAGTACGTCCTGAACATCATCGTCTCGATGATACCTGTCGGCATCGTCGGTCTGTTCTTCAAGGACTATGTCGAGGACATCTTCGGCTCGGGCCTGCTCATTGTGGGCTGCTGTCTGCTGGTGACGGCCGCGCTGCTCACCTTCTCGTACTACGCACGTCCGCGGCAGAAGTCGCACATCTCCATGCGCGACGCCTTCATCATCGGTCTGGCTCAGGCCGTTGCCGTGTTGCCGGGCCTGTCACGCTCAGGCTCCACCATTGCCACAGGTCTGCTGTTGGGCAACAAGAAGGAGTCGCTGGCGCAGTTCTCATTCCTGATGGTCATCCCACCCATTCTCGGTGAGGCTCTGCTCGACGTGCTGAAAGCCGTCAAGGGCGAGGCCGTGATGGGCGGTATCGAGTTGCTGCCCTTGACCGTCGGCTTCCTGGCCGCTTTCGTCAGCGGCTGCCTTGCCTGCAAGTGGATGATTAGCATTGTCAAGAAGGGCAAGCTCATCTACTTCGGCATCTATTGTGCCATTGTCGGAGCAGTAACCATCCTCTGTACACAGTTGTCATGAACTTTAACGAAGGCGCATTCATCTACATCAACAAGCCCTACGGTATGTCGTCGTTCGGCGCGCTGGCCCACATCCGCTACCTCATCTCCAAGAAGATGCACGTCAAGCGGGTGAAGACTGGTCATGCCGGCACGCTCGACCCCCTGGCCACCGGTGTGCTGATTCTCTGCACGGGTAAGGCTACGAAGCAGATTGAGACGCTACAACTGCACGACAAGGAGTACACCGCTACGCTGCAGCTTGGCGCCACCACGCCTTCGTTCGACCGTGAACATACGGTCGACACGACCTACCCCACCCGACATATCACCCGTGAGCTTATTGAAAAGGTGCTTCGCAGCTTTGTCGGCGACATCCAGCAGGTGCCTCCCGTCTTCTCGGCCGTCATGGTTAATGGCGACCGTGCCTACGAGCTGGCGCGCAAGGGTAAGGATGTAGAACTGAAGGCCAAGACCATCCACATCGACGAGATAGAGCTGACGGCCTTTGACCCCAAGACGATGCAGATGAGCATCCGCGTGGTCTGCGGCAAGGGCACCTATATCCGTTCGCTGGCACGCGACATCGGCTTTGCCTTAGGCAGCGGCGCCTTCCTGACGGCCTTGTGCCGCACCCGTCTGGGCGACGTTCGCATCGAGGACTGCCAGACCTTCGACAGTTTCCCAGAATGGCTCGACAGAGCCACCACCCCACAAAATCCATAGGACCCATAAGACCTATAAGACCCATAGGACCCATAAGATAAAACAACACTAAGATAATGAAGCTATCACAATTCAAGTTCAGGCTCCCTGAAGAGCAAGTAGCGCTCTACGCGCCCCACCGTGCCTTCGAGAACGAAGACGGCACCGTCGACCGTATCTACAACCGCGACCAGTGCCGTCTGATGGTCATCCACCGCAAGAGTCAGACCATTGAGATGTACAAGAAGGATGCTGACGGCAACGACACCGACCAGTACCTGACTTTCCGCGACATGGTCAACTACTTTGATGAGGGCGATACGTTCATCTTCAACGACTCGAAGGTGTTCCCCGCCCGTCTCTATGGTACCAAGGAGAAGACCGATGCCAAGATCGAGGTGTTCCTGCTTCGCGAGCTGAATGAGGAGTTGCGCCTGTGGGACGTGCTGGTAGAGCCCGCCCGCAAGATACGTATCGGCAACAAGCTGTTCTTCGAGGAGGACGGTCCAATGGTGGCCGAGGTCATCGACAACACGACGAGCCGCGGCCGTACCCTCCGTTTCCTCTACGACTGTCCGCACGACGAGTTCAAGCAGGAGCTCTTCTCGCTGGGCGAGGCACCGCTGCCACGCTACATCATCGACCATCGCCCCTGCACGCCCGACGACATGGAGCAGTTCCAGACCATCTTCGCCAAGAACGAGGGTGCGGTCACCGCTCCTGCCACTGGTCTGCACTTCAGCCGTGAGCTGATGAAGATCATGGAGATTCGCAGCTTCCAGTTTGCCTACATCACCGTCCACCTGGGTCTCGGCTCGTTCGACCCTATCGAGGTGGAAGACCTGACGAAGCACAAGATGAGCTCGGAGCAGATGATTATCTCAGACGAAGCCTGTCAGATAGCCAACGATGCGAAGAACGCCGGACGCCGCGTCTGCGTGGTCGGCGTCAGCACCCTGCGCGCCACCGAGACGGCCGTGGGCACCGATGGTATGCTGAAAGCATTCGACGGCTGGACCAACAAGTTCATCTTCCCGCCCTACGACTTCGGTTTTGCCAATACGATGATTGCCAACTTCTACCATCCCGAGTCCACGATGATGATGGCGACGGCAGCCTTTGGCGGCTACGACATCACCTACGAGGCCTACGAACTGGCCGTGAAGGAAGGCTACCGGTTTGGCTGCTTCGGCGACGCCCTGCTGATACTGGATGATTAAAGGCGTGAGACGTGAGACATGAGGCGTGACAGAACACATAGGGTATTCCTGGGGTTAGGCAGTAATCTGGGCGACAGGGAAGAGACCATCCGGAAGGCCATCGGGCTGATAGGCGAACGGATTGGGACGGTGCTCCGGCAGTCCTCCCTCATCGAGAGCGAACCCTGGGGCTTTGAGTCAGAGAACAGGTTTCTCAACGGCGTCATTCTGGTGGAGACGACTTGCTCGCCACGCGAGCTCCTAAAAGCCACGCAGCAGATAGAGCGCGACCTGGGACGCACGAAAAAATCGGCTCACGCCTCACGCCCCACGTCTCACGCACGATACCACGATCGTCCCATCGACATCGACATCCTGCTCTACGACGAGCTGCACGTTGACGAGCCCGACCTGAAGATACCCCATCCACTGATGCACGACCGCCCGTTCGTCATGGAGCCGCTACAGGAGATTACAAATAACTGATTACAAACAATAAAGCAACTACAACTAATCAATAACAATGAAAAGACTACTGACTATCACCCTCATGGCCGCTGCAGCACTCTGCGCAACGGCTCAGAACGACTACAGCAAGTACACCCAGGGACTGCCTTTCCAGATGGCAGAAGTGAAAGCACCCGTCATCCCCAATGCCAAAGTGACGCTCACCGACTTCGGTGCCGTAGGCAATGGCGAGGTGCTCTGTACCGATGCCTTCGCCAAGGCCATCGACCAGCTCTACAAGATGGGCGGCGGCCACCTTGTCGTGCCCCGCGGCATCTGGCACACCGGTCCCATTGTGCTCCGCTCGAACATCGACCTGCACTTAGAGGCCGGTGCCGTCATCCAGTTTGCGGCCGACGAGTCGCTCTACCCCATCATCGAGACCTCGTTCGAGGGTCTGGACACGCGCCGTGTGCAGTCGCCGCTCTCGGCCAATGGTGCCTCAAACATCAGCATCACCGGCCAGGGCGTCATCGACGGCAACGGACAGTATTGGCGTCCCGTGAAGCGCCAGAAGGTGACCGACAGCCACTGGAAGCAGCTGCTGGCCACTCCTGGCAGCGTCGAGATGAAGCCCGGCTACTGGGTGCCCTCCGAAGGTTATGCCCGCGGCGAGAAAGGAGCCAACATGAACGTTCCCAACGCCACGACCGACGAGGAGTGGCAGGCCATCAAGCGTTTCCTGCGTCCCGTCATGGTGAGCCTTGTCAAATGCAAGAACGTGCTGCTGCAGGGCGTCATCTTCCAGAACTCGCCCGCCTGGAACCTCCATCCACTGATGTGTGAGAACATCATCATCGACAACCTGCTCGTGCGCAACCCCTTCTACGCCCAGAACGGCGATGCGCTCGACCTTGAGTCGTGTACCAACGCCCTCATCGTCAACTCACGCTTCGATGCTGGCGACGACGGCATCTGCATCAAGAGCGGCAAGGATGCTGACGGACGCCGTCGCGGTATTCCCACATCGAACGTCGTCGTTGACGGCTGTACCGTCTTTGCCGGACACGGCGGCTTCGTCGTAGGCTCTGAGATGAGCGGCGGCGTGCGTAACATCATGGTGCGCCAGTGCCAGTTCCTCGGCACCGACGTGGGCCTGCGCTTCAAGTCCACACGCGGTCGCGGCGGCATTGTCGAGAACATCTTCATCGACGGCATCTCCATGACCGACATTAAGACCGATGCCCTCACCTTCAACATGTACTACGGCGGAAAGTCGGTTGCCGAGGTGCTGGCCGACGGCGACCAGCCCGACACCCAGACGAAGATGCCCGTTACCGAGGAGACACCCATCTTCCGTAACATCGACATCCGTAATGTCATCTGCAGCGCTGCCGGCCGCGCTATGGAGTTCAACGGCCTGCCCGAGATGCCTATCAAGGGCATCAAGCTCCGCGACATCACCATCCGCGCCAAGAAGGATGCCGAGTTCACCAACTGCCAGAACATCACGAAGCAGAACGTGAACATCACCGTGGCTGAATAAGCGGTTCAACGACCACTAACCAAAAAAAGAGAGGCCTCTACGCCTCTCTTTTCTTTTTGGTGTTATCCTGAACTATTTCTTCTTACCGAACTGGCGTACGGGCTTCTCTGCCGGCATCACGGCCGTGCTGTCGCCACCATCAGCACGAGTCTCGCGCGAGTAGTAATAGTAGTCATCGTACCAGCCGTCGTAGCCCCAGTAGCTGTAGCTGTCCCAGTTGGGCGAGGACACGTGGCGCAGGTTGAAGCGCACGTCGTTGTCGCCATCGGCGATGTATCCTGTGAAGTGCGAGTCGTTCAGGCTGTAGTCGGCAATGACCACCGAAGTGCCGTCCTCAATGAAGTAGACGGTGATGCATCCGTTGTCCACGCGCCAGTTGATGTGGTTAGCGACGTAGTCCCAGGGAGCGCCCGAGTAGTAGTCAACCCAGTAACCTGAGCCCTTGGTAAAGTAGAAGGGGTCTATGCTGAAGGTAATCTCTGTATGCGTGGCATAGTAGTCGCGTCCGTTGTAGTAGGAGGATACGTACATATTGCCACTCCAGGTTCCCTCGAGGGTGTCGGCGATCATCTCGTCTTCGCAAGCGGTGAATGTGAGAGCCATCATGGCCATCATCATCATGGTGTAGAGCTTCTTCATAGTCGTATCGTTTTTTAGTGGTGAGACATCTGTTTTCTTTTCTCTGGTGCAAAGATACAGAAGAAATGCGTTCGCCGCAAGGGTAAAAACCATAAAACCGCATAGGGATTTCCCTACGCGGTTTTATTGGTGTCTCACGTGTGTGCGTGCGTTCCTTACATTACTTACGCAGACCGAGAGCCTTGATGATGGCACGATAGCGGTTGATATCGTTATCGTAGAGATACTTCAGCAGCTTGCGGCGACGGCCTACCATCTTGGTCAGCGAGCGGGCGGTACCGAAGTCCTTGCGGTTCTTCTTCAGGTGCTCCGTCAGGTGCTTGATGCGGAAGGTGAACAGGGCAATCTGAGCCTCTGCGCTACCGGTGTCGGTGGTTGACTTGCCATACTGGCCGAAAATCTCTTCTTTCTTAGCTTTGTCTAAGTACATAATTGATGATGTTATTTTGTTAATACTACACATCTTTCGGATGCCGCACGGCCGTCATCACTGGCCGCCGCATCTTCAAATGCGGGCGCAAAGGTACTGCTTTTTCCTGACATAGCCAAACTTTTCGCCTATTTTCTTCTTCTACGCCCACAATGAGCCGCTTCAGCATCTGTCATATTGCAATATTGGGGCTTTGGGGGCGCTCTTGTTCGGCTCCGAGCCGAACGACGGTCCGCTCCGAGCCGAACGGCGGTCCGCTCCGAGCCGAACGGCGGTCCGCTCCGAGCGGGCTGACCGGCGTGCAGCTATGGCCTGAGGAAAAGAAAAAATGAGCATTTTCTCCGAAAAACTTGCAAGTTATAAGAATATTTCATATATTTGCAGTCGGAAACTTTAAAAAACCAGTAATATCAGACCATTTAACATTAACAACAACCAATAAAAAACAGTATTATGAAGAAAACATTACTTTCATTTCTCATGCTCTTTACGGCGGCCATTTGGACGCAGGTAGAAGCAGCAACGGATTACGGCATCAAAGTCGGCGAGACCAGTGTTACCAGTGCTAACGCCAGCAACATTCTTGGTAACGGTTATTTCTCGTACAACGCAAGTACCAAGACACTGACCGTTAAGTCAGGTGCCTCGCTTAACAACCAAGGGCAGCCCACAGGTTGTGGCATTTGGAATAGTTCTGTAGACGGCCTGACCATCAAGTTTGAAGGTACAGCCACTATTTCTGCTCGTATGATTGCTATTGATGCACAAAAACCGACTTCAATCAATTGCCCGGAAGGCAAATATGTCTATCTGAAGTCGACTGGTTACGATGCTTTACGAGCCGTTGGTACAACGATTTCACTGCTTATGGCCGGATCAAGTCCTGCGTTTCTTGACATTCAAGCCCCAAAAGGTGCTGCCTTAGCAGGCTATGGCAGCAACTCCAAGATTAGAATAGGAAGTGGTTGCTTTTTCGAGATTTTTGCCAAAGGAGAAAGTGCATCAGGAAGTTTAACAGACTTTGACTTAGGCAATGTAGAGTCTGTTGCAGTGCCAAGCGGTGCCAAGTTTGACTCCTCGAGAAAGGCATTCGTTGACATATTCGGAAATACTGTGACGAATCTGCACATTGTCCCCACGTCGCGTCTGACAACCTATCCAATCTGGGTCGGCGGCGTACGGGTCAACAACTACAACAAAGATAAGATTGAGAGTCCTGCCATCAAGAATGGTACGGTGGCCTACGATGATGGAGCCAAGGTGCTGACCATCACGGGCGACATCGACATGAGAAACCTCAAGAACGATGATAGTGAAAACTGTATCGACTGCCGACAATCTGGAACAACTATACGTTGGCTCAACGACGACTGCGTTGTTTATGGCGGTGGCACTGTCAGTGCTATTTATGCTGTAGGAGATGTTACATTCGTTACGCCCTGTACTTATACAGGCTCCGTTGACAACTACGATGTCTTAGTAGAAGGAAACGGCAAACCCGGTATTAACATACGCGGTAATAACACAGCAACATTCAATAACGCCCGTATCAAGACGACATCCATTGTCGGTTATTCTGGCCAGACAAGTAACAAAGTAGCTTTCACGGGCGACAAGACCTTAGTCATTACTGACGATTTGTCAAACCTCGCCTCAGCCACCGTTTCTGGCAACAATCGCTTTGCCTATCCTCTCGGTGTAACCTACAACTCCTCCAACAAATGCCTGTGGAAGGACGGTAAGAAATACACTGGACAGGCCATCATCGGCGCTTGCACGGAGATTCCCATCTACTTCGGCGAGGAGTACATCAATACCATCGCAGCTTTCGACCTGCTGGGCGACGGCTCACGCGACATACGCTATGAGGGCAACAGCACCACAGGCATCATCTACATGGACAATGCCTCGTTCACCAATACCGGTCCCATGGGCTCTGCCATCAGCAACCGCGGTGTGAAGAACCTGACAATCAACATCACAGGCGAGAACAAGCTGACAGGACGTCTGGCTGCCTATAACGCATTTAACAACAGCAATGCCCTCAACACAACGATCAAAGGTAACGGCACGCTCACGCTGGAGTCGCTCTCGTCAGAGGCCGTTTACGTGAGTTGCGGCGCTGCCTCAAACCTGACCATCGACGATATCACGGTGAACGTCATCGGAACGAAGAAGGGTATAGTAGCCAAGAACGACAATGTGAAGATGACCATCAAGGACGCCACCCTTGACGTCGAGGCACCCAACATTCCCATCGACGGCTTCCACGCTATCGAGATGGAGGGCTGCGACGTGGCTACACCGATAGGCGGCTACTGCGAGAATGGCAAGATCTACACCTACGACGGCCAGGAGGTAACGAGCGGTCACGTGCTTATCACCGACTTCGACAAGTACGGCATCACCATCGGTGGTATGCCCGTCAACGAGTATAATGCCGACGACATTCTGGGCGACGGCAAGGTGTACTACAACGCTTCAAGACAGGAGCTGGTACTCACCGACCTGAAGCTGACCAAGAGCAACTACGATAATCTCTCGGAATTCACCATCCAGGGTGGCGACGACAACACGCCCAGCGATGTCACCATCCGTCTGGATGGCGAGAACAAGATTGAGGGCGAAGTCGGTCTGAAGTGGCTGGGCGGCAAGAACGTCACGCTGACGGGCGAAGGCTCGCTCAGCATCAAGGCCATGACCAACGCCGCGATTATCGACGGCGGTAACCTGACCATCCAGAAGTACGCGAACGACGAGCAGGGACCCACCGCCACCTTCGCATCGCTCAGCGACGAAATGCCGGCCATTGTCGGTCTGCAAGGCGACGAGGCGCTGACCATTGACGGCAGTCACGTGGAGATATCGGCAACCGTCGAACCGTTGCAGAACTTCGGCACATTGAACATGGAGAACGTATATCTCATCAGCCCGAAGGGTGCCGTCTTCGACGACCAGAAGCATTGCTTCGTCGATGGAAACGGCGATCCCATCAAGGGTCAGACCATCATCTTCCGTCCTGAGGCACCCACGGACTACGGCTTTGACGTGGCTGGTGTCGATGTTGACGAGATGAACGCCGACAACATCACCGGCGAGGGCATTAAGGAGGGTAAGGTAAGCTTCGACGCTACGACCAACACCCTGACGCTCGACGGCGTAACGATGAGTGCTGAGACCGGCGGCCTGAACATCACCGAGTTTGCTGGCACGACGCTGACCGTCAAGCTCATTGGCGAGAACAAGTGCGAGAACGAAGAGACAGCCTTCCAGGTGAACAACCTGACACCACTGGAAATCATCATCTGCGGTCCTGGCAGCTTCGACGGCAACATCTCCGTCAAGAATGCCAACCTGACCGTCAAGGACGGTGCCACGCTGCTGAAGCCGCTGCAGGGCGGACGCAACGGCGAGACGCTGACTGTCGACAACGCTACGCTGAAGTGCGATAAGTACACCATCAGCGACTTCGCATCGCTGACACTCGCCAACGGCATGGGCATCATCGAGCCCGTACGCGGCTACTACAACGAGTCCATGATGGAGCTCGAGGACGAGACGGGTGCTCCCGCTTGGGGCTACCTCATCCGTCCGCTCACCGACGAGGAACTGGCCGTCCGCAGCATCAATGCCGACAGCAGCGCACGCACCATCTACAACGTGCAGGGTCAGCGCACAGGTAAGCTGCAGCGCGGCGTGAATGTGGTCATCGACGAGAACGGCCGCACGCGCAAGCAACTGGTGAAGTAAACATTTCTGACACGATTAACCTCACGGGAGGGGCGCCAAGTGCAGCCTCTCCCGTTTTTTTCGTTAAAACATGAGCAGATATCAAGAATTCTTTGTACCTTTGCAGCCGCTTTTGAAAGGAAAGGAAGTAAAACCGTTTAAAATAGTAAAGGCAAAGAAGATGCAAGACATTAGGAATATCGCCATCATAGCCCATGTGGACCACGGCAAGACAACACTCGTAGACAAGATGATGCTCGCCGGCAACCTGTTTCGCGAAGGACAGAACCTGAGCGACCAGGTGCTCGACGCCAACGACCTGGAACGCGAACGCGGCATCACCATCCTGTCGAAGAACGTCTCCATCAACTGGAAGGGCACCAAGATCAACATCATCGACACCCCAGGACACTCGGACTTCGGCGGCGAAGTGGAGCGCGTGCTCAACATGGCCGACGGCTGTCTGCTGCTGGTCGACGCTTTCGAGGGTCCTATGCCGCAGACACGCTTCGTGCTGCAAAAGGCCCTGCAGATAGGACTGAAGCCCATCGTCGTGGTGAACAAGGTGGACAAGCCCAACTGTCG
>CAZLPO010000045.1:0-16574 GCA_964561385.1 uncultured Prevotella sp. | reverse complement strand
TTTTTTTCGTAACTTTGCCATCAAAATACTAATAATAGCAATATGACAGACTTCAAAGACTTGGCGCAACTGCGCCGTTCGCACCGTAAGTTCACGGAACAGGAGATAGACGCCGAAGACGTCAGGTTGATTATGCGTGCTGCGCTGATGGCGCCTACATCGAAGGGACAGCGTGCCTGGCAGTTCGTCGTGGTTGACGACAAGTTGGATATTGAGAAGCTGAGTGACGCAAAGGATCTCGGATCACAGTTCATGAAAGGTGCACCGCTGGCTGTCGTGGTGCTCGGCGACCCCATGCAGAACGACTGCTGGGTGGAGGACGGTTCGATAGCAGCCATCTCCATGCAGTATCAGGCTGAGGAACTTGGACTCGGTTCGTGTTGGGTACAGATGCGCGGTCGTGGCTTGAGTGACGGTACGAGTGCCGACACCGTTATCCGTGGCATCTTGGATATCCCTGAGAACTTGAGTGTGCTCTGTGTCGTGGCCTTTGGTCATAAGGCCGACGAGCGGAAACCCCAGAACGAAGACAAACTGAAGTGGGAGAATGTGCACCTTGGGAAGTATTGAAGTTAGGGAAAATAAAGAAGTTAGAGAAGTTAAGACGGATGATTAACTACGACCTTTCAAAAATCAAGGCCATCGTGTTCGATATTGACGGCGTGCTGTCGGCGGAGACCATTACGCTCTCGTCGGAAGGCGAGCCCCTGCGCACGGTGAATATCAAGGATGGTTACGCCATACAGCTGGCGATGAAGCTGGGACTGCGCATCGCCATCATGACGGGTGCAAAGACGCAGGCCGTATGTCGCCGTTACGAAGGTCTGGGCGTCGAGGATGTCTATATCGGCTGTGCGGTGAAGATTAAGACCTACGACGCCTTCTTGGCGAAGTATGGTCTGACGGACGACGAGGTGATGTATATGGGTGACGACATTCCCGACCTTGAGGTGATGCGTCGTGTGGGTTGTGCTGTATGTCCCAAGGATGCCTGTCCTGAGGTGCGTGAAGCCTCGTGTTATGTCAGTCATCTGTGTGGTGGCTACGGTTGTGGTCGCGATGTCATCGAGCAGACGTTGCGTGCTCAAGGGAAATGGATGATGGATGAAAAAGCTTTCGGCTGGTAAAGAACATTGGGCTTTATGTTGGAGAATCTTCAGAAATATCACGTCATATTAGCAAGCAATTCGCCGCGTCGCCGCGAGCTTCTGGCCGGTCTGGGCATCGATTTCGAGGTAAAGGTGCTGAGTGGCGTGGACGAGAGTTATCCCGATGGGCTTCCTGTCAGTCAGATTGCCGAATACATTGCTGCAGAGAAAGCAGAGGCTTACCGGTCGCAGATGGCAGGCAACGACTTGATAGTGACTGCCGACACGGTGGTCATCTGTGAGGAAGAGGTGATGGGCAAGCCTATGGACGAAGCGGATGCCTGCCGTATGCTTCGCAAACTGAGCGGCAAGACACATCATGTGGTGACTGGTGTCTGTTTGACGACAAGCCATGTGCAGAAACGTTTCAGCGTGACGACAGAGGTGTCGTTCAAGAACCTGACGGACGATGAGATTATGTATTACGTCAAGACCTGCCGTCCGATGGACAAAGCTGGCGCGTACGGCATTCAGGAGTGGATTGGCTACATCGGCTGTACGGGACTTAAGGGCAGTTACTATAATGTCATGGGGCTGCCCGTACAGCGAATATACACGGAGCTGCTGACGCTATAAATAAAAAGGAGAAGACTCATTAGTCTTCTCCGTATTACTCATTAGTCTTCTCCGTATTCTGTGAGGTTGGCAGCTTCCTCGTCAGGATCATCGCCTCCCAGATCCATCATCGTCGAGTAGTTGTCCTCCGTAATCTCGTCGTCGTTGGGGTCTTCAATCTCAATGTCATCCTCATCGGGCTTGTTGTAGTCGTCCTCAGGGATGTCGTCCTCGTCCTCATCGTGGGTGTTGAACTGCATACGAGGCTTCTCGGCTACAGGCTTCACCTTGGCGAAGATGGCTTCCACCCAAGTGCCCTTCTCGATTTCCAGCACCTCGAAGCCGTCGCTGACCTTCTTGTCATACATGCCGCCCTTCTTGTGCAGGCGGTCTTTCGGCAAGGTTGTCGTCGAGATGTCGAACCCGCTCTCGATAATGTCCTTGATGCTCTGCGACAATGACTCCCATCCGCCTCCGAAGTTGCGGTCCAGCACCTCTATCAGCTTTGCAGCAGAGATGTGGCGAATGTTCTCGTAGGTGAGGTCTGTGACACGCATGATGGGACGTTTCTTGAGTGCCCATGTCACCTTGGTGTTCTCGTCCAGTCTCACCTGTCCTACTTTGTATCCCAGCTTTTCATATTTAGTCTTAATGGCAGGAGCATCGCTGTTGACCTCCTCGATGGTGAAAGCACTACGGATGATGTCAACATAGTGCCTGACGTTCTCATGTACTTCTGAGTCCTTGTCGGCGCCTTCCCACATGCGGAAAATGTCGTTTTCCTGAACGTCCCAAACACTACTCTTCGTTAATGTTTTGAGCGTCAGCGCTTTGTTGTCTGAATTTTTCGTCATAAATATCTGTTTGTATTGTTTCCGTCTGCAAATGTAAATACTTTATTTATTATTCACAAGTTTTTTCCTTAATATTTTTTTGATTATTTGCTTTTTTCCCTACTTATTTGTACCTTTGCGGTCAATTATGTCACAACCGTTAGCAGAAAGACTACGCCCAATGACGCTTGACGAGTATGTCGGACAGCGTCATCTTGTTGGCGAGGGAGCTGTGCTTCGCCGAATGATTGATTCGGGACACGTCTCCTCGTTTATACTTTGGGGGCCTCCTGGAGTGGGAAAGACAACGCTGGCTCAGATTATTGCCAATCGTCTCCATACCCCTTTCTATACGCTGTCGGCTGTGACCAGCGGGGTGAAGGACGTGCGCGACGTGATAGAGAAAGCGCAGAAGACGCGTTTCTTCAATGAGGCGTCGCCCATCTTGTTCATCGACGAAATCCATCGTTTCTCGAAGTCACAGCAGGACTCCCTGCTTGGTGCTGTCGAGCGTGGCATTGTGACCCTGATAGGTGCCACCACGGAGAACCCGTCGTTTGAGGTCATTCGTCCGTTGTTGTCTCGTTGTCAGCTATATGTGCTGAAGCCATTGGAGAAGGATGACCTGCTTCAGTTGCTCCACAGAGCGCTGACGTCCGACGTGGTTCTGAAGGAGAGGCATGTTGAAGTCAAGCAGACAGACGCACTCTTTCGTTTTAGTGGAGGCGATGCTCGCAAGCTTTTGAATATCTTGGAGTTAATAATAGAGTCAAAGACAGGCGATCTGGTTATTACCGATGATATGGTTGTGGAGTGTCTCCAGCAGAATCCGTTGGCTTACGACAAGGACGGCGAGATGCACTATGACATTATCTCGGCCTTCATCAAGTCCATCCGTGGTAGCGATCCTGATGCGGCACTCTATTGGCTGGCACGCATGATTGAGGGTGGGGAAGATCCCAAGTTCATTGCGCGGCGACTGGTCATTTCGGCGGCCGAGGACATCGGGCTTGCCAACCCTAACGCCCTGCTGCTGGCTAATGCAGCCTTCGATGCCGTGCAGAAGATTGGCTGGCCCGAGGGGCGCATACCCTTGGCCGAGGCAACGGTCTATCTGGCCACGTCGCCGAAGAGCAACTCCGCCTATCTGGGTGTTGACGCAGCGTTAGATCTTGTCCGCCGAACGGGCAATCTTCCCGTTCCGCTGCCCATTCGCAATGCCCCGACACAGCTGATGAAGGAGCTGGGCTATCACGATGGTTACAAATATCCGCATGACTACCCTGGGCATTTCACGCCGCAGCAATACATGCCCGACGAACTTGCCAACGAGCGTCTGTGGCACGGACAGCATTCGCCTGCCGAGGAGAAGCTCTATGAGCGTATGGTCAGCTATTGGGGAGACAGGTATAAGAAATGAAAAGGTAAAACCGTGGAACAGGATTTTATCATTAGCGTCATAGAGTTGCTGGGTACGTTTGCCTTTGCTATCTCAGGCATCCGCCATGCCGCCGCCAAGCATTTCGACTGGTTCGGTGGCTATGTCTGCGGCATTGCCGTGGCCATTGGCGGCGGAACCATCCGCGATGTCATGCTCTCAACGACACCTTTCTGGATGACGACACCTGTCTATCTGGTATGTACGGCGGTGGCGCTACTGACGGTTGTCTGCTTCGGACGCTGGATGGAGCCCCTGAAGAACGCCTGGTTCGTCTTCGATACCCTGGGACTGGCACTTTTCACCATAGCGGGCATCCAGAAGAGCCTGTCGTTCGGACAACCCTTCTGGGTGGCCATCATCATGGGCTGCATTACGGGCTCGGCGGGTGGTGTCATTCGCGATGTGCTGTTGAACAACGAACCCGTCATCTTCCACCGTGAAATCTATGCCATGGCCTGTGTGCTGGGCGGTATGCTCTTTTGGCTGCTGGCCAGTGCCGGTGTTCCTATGGAGATGACCGTTGCCGTCTCGTTCCTGGCCATCTGCATCGTACGCTTCTTGGCTGTACGCTATCACATTTCCTTGCCTACGCTGAAAGGAGATGCAAAGAAGTAAAAAAATGACGTTTTTTTTGCATAGACCATTTTTTATTCGTAACTTTGCCGCATTATCAAGTGCTAAACCTTGACATGGTGTCATGAAACGCATAGCCTATATCACCTTACTACTGACGACCCTTGCCCTCACGGTCAAGGCAGGTCAATTAGGCTATTCGGAGAAACGCCCCCTGCTTTTCGGCATTGACTTGGACTATCCACCCATGGAATACGTGGATGCAGACGGTATCCCCAGCGGTTACGATGTGGAATTTACGAAACGGGTGATGGAGCGCCTCGGTGTCCCCTTCACCTATGCACCCAATACTTGGGAGAACATTGCCGACGACATCCTTGAAGGCCATGTCGACCTGGGAATGATGGTTTATTCCCCCTACCGCAAGGACATGACCAATTTCTCGCGTGCGGTCTTTAAGCTCTACTATCAGCTGGTGACGCGTAAGGATGGCCAGAAGATGAACGGCCTGCGCGATGCCGATGACAAGACGTTTGCGCTGATGCGCTCGCGTCCTATCATAGACACGCTGACCAAGGTGGGAGCCAAGACGGTCATCGTGACCGACCTGACAAAGGCGATGACCGACTTGTCGGCAGGGGAATACGATGCTGTCATCTGCTTCCGTTACCAGGCGCGCTACATTATTGGTAAAAGACGGCTTGGCAACCTCACGGCTACCGACTTGGCGCTGACGCCACGGGAATACTGCTATGTCAGCCATGACAAACAGCTGATTGACTCCATCAACGTGATTCTTGACCAGTTGGAGGAAGAAGGGGTCATCGACGAGGTGTATGCCAGCGTAAAGACCAAGTTCGGTGGCATCAGCATCCCCGTGTGGGTGTGGTATTTGCTGGGGGCTGTTCTGTTGGTGTCATTGATTGTGGTCATCATTCTCCAGAAACGTTACCAGCAACGTCTGCTCAGAGAGATGCAGCGCGCTCAGAAGAGCGAGCAGCTGAAGACCATCTTCCTGAGTAACGTCAGTCATGCGCTGCGCACGCCGCTCAACGCTGTCATCGGCTTCAGCGATTTGTTGATGATGCAGGGGCCTGACGGCATCGACGCCAATGAACAGAAGAATCTGCTGGGGCTCATCAATGAGAACGGAAAGCAACTGCTGCACTATATTGAGGAGCTGTTGCAGCTGTCAGACGTCGAGGGAGGTGACGAACAGTTCCACCGTGTGGAGACTGGTCTTACCGGCATCATGGAAGAGATTGCTGCTGCCACCCGTGCGAAAATTAACAAGCCTGTCAAGCTGCAGGTTGTTGGCAATGGCGGCACAGTTGTACTCGACCCCAACCTGCTTCGTTTCATACTTTCTCATCTGCTCGACAATGCCATTCAGAATACCGACGAAGGCACCATCACACTCTCTTACTCTAACAAAGACAATGGTTTCTACGCCGAAGTGAAGGATACGGGCAGGGGCATTCCCGAGGATCTCAAGGAGAATATCTTCGGTTTGCTGTCAGAGAAGAACACTTCTGTGCAGAATCGCCTCCCAGGGCTGGGACTTTCTATCTGCTATGCCATTATGCTGAAGGCAGGAGGACGTATGGGCGTTGAGTCGCCGGCGACGGGAGGAACCACCGTCTGGCTGTGGGCTCCTAATAAAATAAGGTATTAAGAAGATGACACTGATAATCGTTATATTGCTGATTCTGGGCTATCTGCTCATTGCGACAGGACACTTGACGGGTGTCAACAAAGCTGCCATTGCCATGTTCATCGGCACGGTGGGGTGGGTGGTCTACATCTGCTGGGGCTCCGACTTCGTCATGTCGCAGCATCCCCATGAGTACGCCGAGTTCCTGGCCGGCGGACTGCCCACGAGCGATGCTGTGAAACACTTTATCTACGACAGCATTTTCCTGCGCTATGTAGGCCGTGCGGCCAGCATCGTCATGTTCCTGCTTGCCACGATGTCCATCATCGAGATTCTCGACAACAACGGTTGCTTCGACTTCATCCAGGAGTGGGTGCGCACGCGCAACTCGAAGCGAGTACTATGGACGCTCTCTCTGGCTACGTTCATCCTCTCGGCCAACCTCGACAACCTGACGACGGCAACGATGATGCTCGTCGTTATGCATCAGATTGTGCGCAGTCGGGCTCAGCGCATGCTGGTAGGCGCCTCCGTGGTCATCGCTGCCAACTGTGGTGGCTGTTTCACGGTGATTGGCGACCCCACGGGACTGATATTGTGGGGCGATGGAGCCATCACTGCCACGAACTTCTCTAAGTACCTGGCCCTGCCGGCCCTTGTCGCCTGGATTATCCCCACCATATTAATCAACCGTCAGCTGCCTGCCCGTCTTGATATCGAGTGGACGGCACCGCCCTATCGTGGCGACGATACGAACCTGAACCGCTGGCAGCGCGTGGTGATGCTCTTCGTGGGCATCGGCGGACTTTGGTTCATCCCCACGTTCCATAACATCACCAAGCTGTCACCCTTCCTCGGGGCCCTCTGCGTGCTCAGCGTGCTGTGGGTGGTCAATGAGGCCTTCAACCGCAAGTTGAACGATGCCGACCAGATGACGCAGCGCCGCATTCCACGCTCTATCCAGTATGGTACCATCCAACAGATGCTCTTCGTCATGGGCATCATGATGGGCATGGGCGTCATGTGCGAGACGGGCGTGCTGGGCGACATCTCGGCATGGATTGACTACAACGTCCATAACATCTGGATTGTAGGCGTTATCTCGGGTTGTCTCAGCTCTTTTGTCGACACCTTCACCGTTGCCATTACTAACATATCGCTCTATCCGGTCATCGATGGTACCCATCTCGGACAGTGGGCCGACAGCGACTATCTGTCAGGCTATGTCATGAACGGTGACTACTGGAAGGTGGTGGCCTACTCGACAGCCGTCGGCGGATGCCTGCTTAGTGTCGGCTCCACCAGCGGACTGGCTCTGATGAAGATGGAGCATGTGAAGTTGGGGTGGTATCTGAAGAACCTGACGCCTAAGGTGCTCTGTGGCTGGGCTTTGGGCTATGCCATCCTATGGCTGGAGTGTATCTTGATGAATTAAGACTCTTTGATATGGCTGAAATTAAGCAAATCGTACTCACCGGCGGCCCTTGCGCTGGCAAGACAACGGCCCTGGTGCGTGTCATCGAACATTTTAACAATTTGGGATTCAAGGTCTTCTGCGTGCCTGAGGTTCCCACCATCTACAGCCTTGCTGGCTGGAACTACCTGACACCTAACCGCCGTTTGTATTTCGAAGGCGAGCGCGCCATCCTGGAGACGCAGCTGGCACTGGAAGAGCATTTCCGAAGGCTTGCCTCGGTGTGTACGAAACCGGTGCTGATAGTCTGCGACCGCGGAGCCATGGACATCTCAGCCTATATGGCACCCGATGAGTGGGACGAGATTACTCGTGAGGCGGGCACCGGTTCCAACGAGTTGCGCGAACGCTACGATGCCGTGCTGCACCTGGTGTCGGCGGCCGACGGTGCCGAGCAGTATTACACCACGGCCACCAACTCCACGCGCTACGAGAAAGCCGATGAGGAGGGCCTGCGTATTGCCCGCGAGCTCGATAAGAAGGTCATCCGTGCCTGGACGGGCCATCCCCACCTGCGTGTCATCAATAACCACGACGACTTCGAGCGTAAGATGCAGCGTGTCATCCGCGAGATATCCAATGTCCTTGGATTGGCTCAGCCGGTCACCGAGGAGCGCAAGTATGTGGTCGAGGTCACTGGTGAGCTGCCCGAGACCATCGACAGCGACATTCTGCAGACGTATCTTGTCAGTGAGCCCGGGACAGAGGTGCGGTTGCGACGCCGCTCGTGGACCAGCGGTAAGGTGGTCAACATCCACAATACGAAGAAGCGCACGCCCTCTAACGAGCAGATAGAGACCGAACGTCAGGTGGAGAACGCCCTCTACGAATCGCTTCTGGGCCAGGCTGACCCCTACCGTCAGACCATCCGCAAGCGCCGTCAGAGTTTCATTTGGCGTGGACAGTACTTTGAGCTCGATACCTATCACGATGCCCTCGAAGGATTGGTCATTCTTGAGACCAAAGGCATAGCCGATCAGGAGGATGTCAACTTCCCGCCGTTCCTCAAAGTGGTGAAGGAGGTGACGGGCAATCGCGACTACTACAACCACACATTGGCACTTCGTAAGTAAAAAAATCGTAATTTATTTGCTATCTCTTGAAAAAATAGCTATCTTTGTAGGCAGTTTATCGATTACTAAGAACAACAATTTAAATACATTATTCGCTTATGTCACAGATTACGGGACACATTTCCCAGATTATCGGCCCAGTCATCGACGTGTTTTTCAATACCGAAGGACTGGAAGCCGAGAAAGTGCTACCCAGAATTCATGATGCCCTTAGGATTGACCGTGGCAACGGACAGACGCTGATCGTCGAGGTGCAGCAGCACATCGGTGAAGACACCGTCCGCTGCGTGGCCATGGACAATACCGACGGTCTGCAGCGTGGCCTCGAGGCCATTCCCTTAGGCTCACCTATTCTGATGCCTGCTGGCGACCAGATCAAGGGTCGTATGCTGAACGTCATCGGTCAGCCTATTGACGGTATGAAAACCCTGTCGATGGAGGGAGCCTATCCCATCCACCGCGAGGCACCGCAGTTCGAGGAACTTTCCACGAAGAAGGAGATCCTCTCTACCGGTATCAAGGTCATCGACCTGCTGGAGCCCTACATGAAGGGTGGTAAGATCGGACTCTTTGGTGGTGCCGGTGTCGGTAAGACGGTGCTCATTATGGAGCTTATCAACAACATTGCCAAGGGCCATAACGGCTTCTCGGTGTTTGCCGGTGTCGGTGAGCGCACGCGTGAGGGTAACGACCTCATCCGCGAGATGATCGAGTCGGGCGTCATCCGTTACGGTGACAAGTTCCGCCAGGCTATGGACGAGGGCAAGTGGGACCTCTCGCTTGTCGATCCCGAGGAGCTGAAGAAGTCACAGGCCACACTGGTCTATGGTCAGATGAACGAGCCGCCGGGGGCACGTGCCTCTGTGGCACTCAGCGGTCTGACGGTGGCCGAGGGCTTCCGTGACGGTGGTGGCAAGGACGGCGGCGCAGCCGATATCCTGTTCTTCATTGACAACATCTTCCGTTTCACGCAGGCCGGTTCTGAAGTCTCCGCACTTCTTGGCCGTATGCCATCAGCCGTGGGTTACCAGCCGACGCTGGCCTCGGAGATGGGTACCATGCAGGAGCGCATCACCTCGACGAAGAAAGGCTCTATCACCTCCGTGCAGGCCGTGTATGTACCTGCCGATGACCTGACCGACCCTGCTCCTGCCACGACCTTTACGCACTTGGATGCAACCACCGTGCTCGATCGTAAAATCGCAGAGCTTGGTATCTATCCGGCCGTTGATCCGCTGGGTTCTACCTCGCGTATCCTTGACCCGCTGATCGTGGGTAAGGCACACTACGACTGCGCGCAGCGTGTGAAGGAGATTCTGCAACGCTATAAGGAACTTCAGGATATCATCGCCATCCTCGGTATGGACGAGCTCTCAGACGAGGACAAGCTCACAGTGAACCGCGCTCGCCGCGTGCAGCGCTTCCTGTCGCAGCCGTTCTCTGTCGCTTCGCAGTTTACCGGACTTCCCGGCATCATGGTGCCCGTCGAGGAAACCATCAAGGGCTTCAACGCCATTCTTGACGGCGAGGTCGACGACCTGCCCGAGCAGGCCTTCCTCAATGTCGGTACCATCGAGGACGCTAAGGAGAAGGCAAAGAAACTCCTCGAGGCAGCGAAAGGCTAAATTGTCATATAGTAAATTGTCAAATAGTCAATTGAATTTATGCTAAAGCTGAAGATTGTTTCGCCTGAGAGGATTGAATTCACGGGAGAGGTGGAGAGTGTGAAGGTGCCCGGCACGATGGGTAACTTCGAGATTCTCCAGAACCATGCCCCCATCATCTCCACGCTGCAGAAAGGTGTGGTTGAGTACGACGGGCAGCAGTTGGCCATTCTCGGCGGATTTGTCGAAGTACAGAAGAACGAGGTGTCGCTCTGTGTTGAAATAAACGAATGACGCTGTGGATATTTGTAGCCGTTGTCTACTACACCTTATTTATATATATATGGGTAAAGGGTTTGGACACGGTACAGAAACATCAGCCAGAAGGCGTAGTCAGGTTCTATTTCGTGATAGCATCCATACGCTTTCTGATGGCACTGACCATCGTGGCGTTCTACATGTTATTCAGCACCCATACTCACGATGAGGCCGTGGTGTTCTGCACCATCTTCTCGCTGATGTATGTCGTGGCGATTATCGTCTCTGTTGCGCTAAAGCACTGATACAGTCATTAACTGATATGAATTTGAATATGAATAAGTTAAAACACATACTATGCATGACCCTGATGCTGCTCTGCGTCACACCGGCAATGGCTGATGAGGAGAGTGGCAAG
Organism: uncultured Prevotella sp.; assembly: GCA_964561385.1. Taxonomy (GTDB): domain Bacteria; phylum Bacteroidota; class Bacteroidia; order Bacteroidales; family Bacteroidaceae; genus Prevotella. The sequence goes on along the minus strand of CAZLPO010000045.1, from coordinate 5,543 downwards.
GTAGATGTCAACGGTACTGTGCTTGGGCATATCAAGGACTCCTACGAGTGGCACATCTATGGCAGCCACGAGAACGCGGTGGCCATTCCCCTGCCTGTCATTGTGCACAGTTCTACAGGGTGGCATGTGTTCCTGAGCGACAAGATTCTCGAGGGCAAAGTCTATGAGGGACTGACCATTGCCGAGGAAGGTCCCAATGCAGGCAAGGTCGTTGAGCTGGTTGGCGGTGAGGAGAAGAGTGTCTTCGACATCAGCATCACCAAGACGGTCTGCGTGCTCTTCATCGACTCCATCCTGTTACTGCTCATTGTGCTGCTGCCGGCGCGCTGGTATAAGAATCGCAAGCCCAGCGACGGAGCACCGAAGGGCTTCACGGGCTTCATGGAGATGATGGTCATGTACGTGATGGACAATATGATTGAGCCGAGCATCGGCAAGGGCTACGAGAAATACGCTCCCTATCTGCTGACCTGCTTCTTCTTCATCTTTACGTGTAACGTCTTGGGTATCATTCCCTTCCCTCCCTTCGGCGGCAACCTTACGGGAAACATTGCATGCACGTTCTTCCTGGCGCTGTGTACGTTTATCGTCACCCAGTTCTCTGGCACGAAGCACTACTGGAAAGACATCTTCTGGCCCGATGTGCCCATGGCCCTGAAGGCTATTCCCCTGATGCCGCTCATCGAGTTCGTGGGTATCTTTACCAAGCCCTTTGCCCTGATGATCCGACTTTTCGCCAATATGATGGCTGGCCATGCCATTGCCCTGTCTATCACCTGCGTCATCTTCGTCGCAGCCACCATGGGCTACGGTATGCTGGCTGGTCTTGGCTTTGTCAGTGTGCTGATGAGTATTTTCATGCTCACGCTCGAGTGTCTGGTCTGTTTCATTCAGGCCATGGTGTTCACGCAGCTTTCGGCTACGTTTATCGGACTGGCACGGATTCATCCAGAGGAGTGAAGAGTGAAAAATTCGCTTTAGAATAAAGGAAACATAAAAAATACAATTAATTAATAACTAAAATTTTTCAGACTATGATTTCAATGATTTTGGCAGCTGAAGCAGCTGCAGGTATTGCAAAGTTAGGTGCCGGTCTCGGCGCAGGTCTCGCAGCAATCGGTGCCGGTATCGGTATTGGTAAGATTGGCGGTCAGGCCATGGACGCTATGGCCCGTCAGCCCGAGGTAATGAACAAGCTGTTTACCAACATGATTGTTGCAGCTGCTCTTATCGAGGGTGTTGCCCTGTTCGGTGCTGTGATTGCTCTGCTCTGCTCTTTCTAAGAGTGTCGGAGTACGATCAAATGGCTAAACAGTAAGTAAACAAACCTAATTCAGCTTATGGATTTATTGATTCCGAGTACAGGCCTGCTGTTCTGGATGACCATCACGTTCCTTGTGGTGCTCTACCTGCTTTGGAAGTTCGGCTTTCCCGTCATCACCTCAATGGTGAAGGAGCGCCAGGCTTTCATCGATGACTCGCTGCGCAAGGCGCACGAGGCCAACGAGCGGCTCGCCAATATACAGAAAGAAGGTGAGTCCATCTTGCAGGAGGCACGCGAGAAGCAGGCTCAGATACTGAAGGAGGCTGCTGAGACTCGCGATGCCATCGTAGAGAAAGCCCAGGACAAGGCACGGCAGGAAGGAGCCCGTCTGATGGAGGATGCGCGCATCGCCATCGAGCAGGAGAAGAAGGCCGCCATCGCCGACATCCGTAGGCAAGTAGCTACGCTGAGCGTCGAGATTGCCGAGAAGGTCATCCGTCAGAACCTGAAGGATGACAAGGCGCAGATGGATTTGATTGACCGTATGCTGGATGATGTTTCTTCAAAATAAAGGCAGTAGCGTATGGATATAGGAGTCATATCGGTTCGTTATGCCAGGGCACTGCTGAAGAGTGCCACCGACGCGAAGATCGAGACCGCCGTCTACCAAGAGATGCAGACGATGGCCAAGACCTACGTCGAGGTGCCGCAGCTGAGACAGACGATAGACAACCCGATGCTCTCTAAGGACACGAAGCTCGCCCTGCTGCTGACCGCTGCCGGCGCCGAGCCGTCCGAGCTGACCAAGGCCTTCTTGCAGTTGGTACTCAGGGAGGACCGCGAGAACGTGATGCAGTTCATTGCCAATTCGTATGTCACGCTTTACCGTCAACAGAAGAACGTCATCCGTGGCCGTCTCATCACCGCTGCCGCCGTGTCGTCTGCCACCGAGCAGAAGATGCGCCAGATGGTGTCGAGCAAGACTAATGGAACAGTAGAGTTTGAAACCGAGGTGGACCCCGACATCATCGGTGGCTTCATCCTCGAGTACGACACGTATCGCATGGATGCGAGCGTGAAGAGCAAGCTCAACTCAATTCTTAACACACTAAAGAAATAGACGTAACGTCATCACGTTATAACGTCATAACGAAAAAAGAAAACAATGTCAGATAAGATTAAACCAAGCGAAGTCAGCCAGGTACTGCTCGACCAGCTGAAGGGCATTTCCAACGCCGAGAAGTTCGATGAGGTGGGCACCGTACTCACCGTCAGCGACGGCGTGGCCCGTATCTATGGCCTGCGCAACGTCGAGGCCAGCGAACTGCTCGAATTCGAGAATGGCACGATGGCTATTGTGCAGAACCTTGAGGAGGATAACGTCGGTTGTATCCTTCTTGGTCCCACGGCGGGCATCAAGGAGGGACAGGTGGTGAAGCGTACCCATCGCATCGCCTCCATCCGCGTCAACGACAACATGCTGGGTCGCGTAATCAACCCCATGGGACAGGCCATCGACGGCAAAGGCGACATCGACCTGAGCGATGCTTTCGAGATGCCGCTCGACCGCAAGGCCCCTGGTGTCATCTACCGCCAGCCCGTGAAGGAGCCCCTGCAGACCGGCTTGAAGGCCATCGACTCGATGATTCCCATTGGCCGTGGCCAGCGCGAGCTCATCATCGGCGACCGTCAGACGGGTAAGACCGCCATTGCCGTCGATACCATCATCAACCAGAAGAGTTTCTACGAGGCAGGCAAACCTGTTTACTGCATCTACGTTGCCATCGGTCAGAAGGCATCGACCGTTGCAGCACTCGTCTCGACACTGCAGGAGCATGGTGCCATGCCTTACACCATCATCGTCGCAGCTACAGCTGCCGACCCCGCTGCCATGCAGTACTACGCACCGTTTGCCGGTGCCGCCATCGGTGAGTACTTCCGCGATCGCGGACTGCCCGCTCTCGTTGTATATGACGACTTGTCGAAGCAGGCTGTCGCCTACCGCGAGGTGTCGCTCATCCTGCGCCGTCCATCGGGTCGTGAGGCCTATCCCGGCGACGTGTTCTACCTGCACTCCCGTCTGTTGGAGCGTGCAGCCAAGATGAACGAGCAGCAGGAGGTGGCTGAGGCCATGAACGACCTGCCCGAGTGCATGAAGGGTCACGTCAAGGGTGGTGGCTCGCTCACCGCTCTGCCTATCATCGAGACGCAGGCAGGCGACGTGTCGGCCTACATCCCGACCAACGTGATCTCCATCACCGACGGACAGATCTTCCTCGAGAGCGACCTCTTCAACCAGGGCTTCCGTCCCGCCATCAACGTCGGTATCTCCGTGTCCCGTGTCGGTGGCTCCGCACAGATCAAGTCCATGAAGAAGGTGGCCGGAACGCTGAAGATTGACCAGGCACAGTACCGTGAGCTCGAGGCCTTCTCGAAGTTCTCCAGCGACATGGACGCCGTGACGGCGATGACGCTCGACCGCGGTCGTAAGAACAACCAGTTGCTCATTCAGCCGCAGTACAGCCCGATGCCCGTCGGCGAGCAGATTGCCATCCTCTACTGTGGTGTCCACGGCCTCATGCGTCAGGTGCCCATCGACAAGGTGCGCCAGTGTCAGGACCAGTTCCTCGACAAGTTGCGCTCCTCGGCTCCCGAGGTCATTGAGACCTTGGCCAGCGGTAAGATCGACGACGAGACGACCCAGAAGATCGAGGCCGTTATGGCCGACATCGCCGGAACGTATAAATAATTGACTATTAGACTATTTCACAATTTGACTATTGGCTTCGCTGATAACAATTGTGAAATAGTAAATGGTCAAATAGTCAAATGGAACTATGCCAAGTCTAAAGGAAATTAAAGGTCGAATAGCCTCAGTTAACTCCACCCGGAAGATTACTTCTGCGATGAAGATGGTGGCCTCCTCCAAACTGCATCACGCGCAGGTGGCCATACAGAATATGTTGCCCTATGAGTCCATGCTTGAGCACATTCTCAAGTCGTTCCTCGCTGCTGAGGCTGAGGCACAGACCATCTATGACCAGGAGCGGCCCGTCCGTCGGGCTGCACTTGTGGTCTTCACATCCAACTCGTCGCTCTGCGGAGGCTTCAACGCTAACACCATCAAGATGATGATGCACGCTGTCGATGAGTACGACAAGACCATCGGACGCGACAACGTTGAGATCTACCCCGTGGGACGCAAGGTCTATGAGAAGGCCCAGAAGCTGGGACTGAAGGTGCAGGGCGAGTTCTCGGCCTTGGCCGACAAACCCAACGTGCAGCAGTGCATCGACATAGCCATGGAGCTGGGACGCAAGTTTGCCGAGGGACAGATCGATAAGGTCGAACTCATCTACCACCACTTCAAGTCGGCTGGCTCCCAGGTGCTCACGCGCAAGACCTTCCTCCCCATCGACATCGAGTCTGAGCTGAAGGCCGACCACGAGCGCGACCTCACTTCTGTCGTTGCCACGAAGGAGTCGCAGGAGTACCTCAAGCAGCGTGGAGACAGGGAAGAGACGAGGGTACAGGAGCAAGTGAAACCCCTCAACGACAACTTCATCGTAGAGCCCGACATGAACACCGTCCTCTCGCAACTGCTGCCCAAGATGGCCCATCTCATGCTCTACACCGCTCTGCTCGACAGCGTCGCCTCCGAGCACGCCGCTCGCATGGTGGCCATGCAGACCGCTACCGACAATGCCGACGAGCTGCTGCGCCAGCTCAACCTGCAGTATAACAAGTCGCGCCAGCAAGCTATCACCAGCGAGCTGCTCGACATCGTAGGAGGTTCAGTAAACAACTAAGTTTTTTCTTAATGAAACAACTCATCCTTTTGGCGCTCACCCTCTGCTCAGTGCAGGCGGTGAGCGCCCGTGGTGCCGAGCAGGCCGACACCACCCGCTTTATGAACGAGTGCCGCCAGTTCGACCGCTATGTGGCTGTCACACCTTTCAACAAGCAGATCGTTGACTCGCTCTGCATCTGTCAGGACACCCTGATAGCCCACTATCGCGTGATCAAACCCCAGCTCAACGACCGTCAGGTCGAGGAGTACAACCGCATCAAGGGCCGCTTCTCGCGCCGTGTCGTTGAGTACCGCGGCGAGAAGGTTGGCGATGGTCTGCAGGCCACCGGCGACAGCATTGCCAAGGCTGCCGGCCGCGCCGGCAAGGCCGTCGGCGGCTTTTTCAAGGGCATCTTTGGCAACTGAGAATACGTTAAGGGGGCGGAACACACACGAAGTGTTCCGCCCCCCTTTTTTACGCCTCACATT
>CAZLPO010000044.1:0-17174 GCA_964561385.1 uncultured Prevotella sp. | reverse complement strand
TAGGACTGAAGCCCATCGTCGTGGTGAACAAGGTGGACAAGCCCAACTGTCGGCCGGAGGAGGTCTATGAGATGGTGTTCGACCTGATGTTCTCGCTCGATGCCACTGAGGACCAGCTCGACTTCCCCGTCGTCTACGGCTCAGCCAAGAACGGCTGGATGGGCGAGGACTGGAAGACGCCCACCACGGACATCACCTACCTGCTGGACAAGATTATCGAGGTTATTCCCGCCCCCACGCAGATAGAGGGCACGCCCCAGATGCTCATCACATCACTCGACTACTCAAGCTACACGGGACGCATCGCCGTGGGGCGCGTACACCGCGGCACACTCACCGACGGCCAGCAGGTGACCATCTGCCACCGCGACGGTTCCCACGAGAAGACGAAGATCAAGGAGCTGCACACCTTCGACGGCATGGGACACCAGCGTACAGACCACGTTGACTGCGGCGACATCTGCGCCGTTATCGGTCTGGAGAAATTCGAGATTGGAGACACCATCTGCGACCTGGAGAACCCCGAGCCGCTGCCGCCCATCGCCATCGACGAACCAACGATGTCGATGCTCTTCACCATCAACGACTCACCCTTCTTCGGCCGTGACGGCAAGTTCGTCACCTCGCGCCACATCAACGACCGCCTGCAAAAGGAGCTGGAGAAGAACCTCGCCCTCCGCGTAGAGCCCTTCGAGGACTCCACCGACCGCTGGGTGGTCTCCGGACGCGGCGTGCTGCACCTCTCGGTGCTCGTCGAAACCATGCGCCGCGAAGGCTACGAACTGCAGGTTGGACAGCCACAGGTGATATATAAAGAGGTGGATGGCGTAAAGTGTGAACCCATTGAGGAGCTGACCATCAACGTGCCCGACGAGTTTGCCTCGAAGATGATTGACATGGTGACGCGACGCAAGGGCGAGATGACCAGCATGGAGTCGCAGGGCGAACGCACGAACATCGAGTTCGACATCCCCTCGCGCGGCATCATCGGCCTGCGCACCAACGTGCTCACCGCCTCACAGGGCGAGGCCATCATGGCCCACCGCTTTAAGGAGTACCAACCCTACAAGGGCGACATCGAGCGCCGCATCAACGGCTCCATGATAGCCTTAGAGACGGGTACCGCCTATGCCTACGCCATCGACAAGCTGCAGGACCGCGGCAAGTTCTTCATCGACCCAGGCGAAGAGGTCTACTATGGTCAGGTGGTTGGCGAACACGTACACGATAACGACCTAGTCATCAACGTCTGCAAGGCCAAGCAGCTGACCAACGTGCGCGCATCGGGCTCTGACGAAAAGGCCCGCGTCATTCCAAAGACGGTCATGTCGCTCGAGGAGTGTCTGGAGTACATCAAGCAGGACGAGCTCGTCGAGGTGACGCCGAAATCAATGCGCATGCGCAAGGTCATTCTCGACCACGACCTGCGCAAAAAAGCTTCTATTCAGCGAGGGTAAACAATAAACGCATCAATATATGAAGAAGGTATTGTTTCTGTCAGCTTTTATGCTGGCTTTCATAAGTGCTCATGCACAAGATGTCAACTTCAGCATCAGCGGCGTGAGCAGCGACAATGGTAGCAAGGTTATACTTATTGACCTCGAGGAGATGAAGATTCTGAGCACCACTGAGGTCGATAATGGCAAGTTTGCCTTTACGGGTAGCGCCAAGAAAGATCTGCTTATGGGTATCAAGGGCGAAAAGACCAACTGGATTACCAACATGATTAACGATGGAACGCCCGTCACCATCAACATGGCCGACTATACCCTGAAGGGTTCGGCTCAAAACGAGCGACTGGTGCGTTACGACCTCGATATGAATTACGAATACTCATCGGAGAAAGCCAAGCCCATCTTGGAGAAGATATTTACGGATGAGCTGCAGACGCTGATTCCCTTGGCTTTCATTGGACAGTATATCGAAGAGTTCGGATCAGAGAAGATGCGTAAAATCATTGAGAGCACCCCGACTTTAGCCGCCAGTCAGTTTGCAAACATCACCTTCGCCCGCTATAAAATGGAGGAAGAGGAGAATGCCAAAAAGAATGCCTTCATCGGAAAGCAGTTTACCGACATCGAGGAGGCCGATGTCGATGGCAACGTCCATAAGCTCAGCGAGTATGTAGGTAAGGACAAGTGGGTGCTCGTCGACTTCTGGGCTTCGTGGTGTGGTCCCTGCCGCGCAGAAATGCCCAATGTAGTGGCTGCCTATGAGAAGTACCACGCCAAGGGATTCGACATCGTGGGACTCTCGTTCGACAACAAGAAGGAGCCCTGGGTCAAGGCCATTGCCGACCTGAAGATGCCTTGGACACATCTGTCAGACCTCAAGGGCTGGCACACCGCTGCCGCAGACGTTTACAGCGTTAACAGCATTCCCGACAACCTGCTCATCTCCCCTGAAGGAAAGATTGTGGCCCGCGGTCTCCGTGCTCAGGGCCTTCACGACAAGCTCAAAGAAATCTTCGGAGAGTAAGGCACTAACAATCCCCAGCCGAGTGGCTGGGGATTTTCTTATGCGTCGGCGAAGACTTTTCCGTCGGAGAGGGTGACCTGAAGCTTGGTGTACTCCGAGTGGAAATCGTTCTTCAGACGATCGAGGTAACGACGGCATTCCCATTTGCACATGGGAAGGTCGTGAAGCAGGTAGTTGCCGCACGTCTCAGGAGTCGTAGCCGGCACTTCCGTCTGTGTGAGCATCCACTCTAGACACGCAATGGTGAGCTGCCGCATGTCCTCGACAGTGTAAGTTCCCGTCATAATAATATACATACCCGTCAAGCAGCCCATGGGCCCCACATAAACCACATCGTCCTTGACCCGCGAGTTGCGGAACCAGGTGGCCATGAGGTGTTCAATGCTGTGTATGGCACCAGGGGCAACGGCTGGCTCCTTGTTGGGCTCCGTGATGCGCAGGTCGAACGTCGTGAATCCTTTATCCACACGCGAGACATAGATACCTGGCTTCAGGTGCGTGTGGTCGATGGTGAAACTTTGTATAACTTCCATAATTAGCGGGCTACGCCCAAGATGACAATTGATAAATGTTAAAGGAAGAGGCGCTTACAGGCTCTCGACGAAGGTACGGGTGACTTGGAAGGAGCGGTCGGCGATGGTCGACCAGAAGTCGTGGTACATCGAGGCATCGGTGTCGCGCAGGGGGATGTCGCTGATGACGCGGAAGGAGATGAACCGCACACCGTTGATAAGACAGGTCTGCGCTATGGCGGCCGACTCCATGTCAATGGCCTTCGCCTCAGGGAAGTGACCGAGTATCTCACGCATCTTTTCCTTCGTGTCGACAAACCAGTCGCCGGTGGCAATCAAGCCGGGATGAATCTTCAAAGACGCGTCACCTGTATCAGGAAGCACAAGCGTCTTAGCCTTCTCCAGCAGATAGGGGTCAACGGGGAATCGGGCTGGCAGTCCCTGCACCTGACCGTAGATGGTGCTGCCGACAGCTTCGCCGCAGTAGACATCGTGATAGACCAGTTCGGTGGAGACAACCACATCCTGTACATTGACATCGTCACCGTTGCCGCCGGCACATCCGGAGGAGATGATGACATCGGGGTGGAACTCGTTGATTATACGCTGGGCGCCCAGCGCAGCATTAACCTTGCCAATGCCGCACTTCTCGACGCGAACGCTGTGTTCAGTAAAAGGTGCAGGATGCACCGTGAAAAGCTGGCGGAGCTGAATGAGCTCCTTGTCCATTGCTACTATGATTCCTATTTTCATACTTTTTCGGGTTTGTGCTGCAAAATTACGAAATATTTTCGTACTTTTGCACGCAGAAACGAAAAAAAAGAGAGAAAGAGACATGACGAAAGCAGAAAGTTTGAAGCGATGGCTGCCCGACGTGCTGGTGGTCATCCTGTTTGCAGTAATCGCATTTGCCTACTTCTTCCCGGCAGACATCGAAGGCCGCATCCTCTACCGACACGACTCGTCGGCTGGCGTTGGTGCTGGTCAGGAGGCTGCCGAGTACCACGAACGTACGGGGAAGATGACGCGCTGGACGAACGCATTGTTCGGCGGCATGCCCACCTACCAGATAGCGCCGTCGTACGACAGCATGAAGCCGCTGGAAACGGTAGAAAAGGCTTACCACCTGTGGCTGCCCGAGAACGTATGGTACGTGTTTGCCTACCTGCTGGGATTCTACATCCTGCTGCGTGCCTTCGACTTCCGCAGCTACCTGGCTGCGCTGGGCAGCGTGATATGGGCGTTCTCCACCTACTTCCTCATCATCATTGCCGCCGGACACATCTGGAAGGTATGGGCACTGGCCTATCTGCCGCCAATGATAGCGGGACTGGTGCTAGCCTACCGCGGCAAGTATCTGTGGGGCATAGTGGTGACGGCGGTATTCGCAGCGCTGGAGATTAAGTCGAACCACGTACAGATGACCTACTACTATCTGTTCCCCATCCTGATGATGGTCATTGCTTGGCTGGTCGATGCCATACGACAGAAGCGCATGGCCCACTGGCTGAAGGCTACTGCTGCCTGTGCCGTGGGTGCTACGATAGCAGTGTGTCTGAACCTGTCGAACCTCTACCACACGTGGCAGTACGGCCAGGAGTCGATGCGCGGCAAGAGCGAACTGGTGAAACAGGACACGGGCAACCAGACCAACAGCGGACTGGAACGCGACTACATCACACAATGGTCGTACGGCATCGGGGAGACGTGGACGCTGCTGGTGCCCAACACCAAGGGTGGAGCCTCGCAACCGCTGTCGCGCAACGAGACGGCAATGCATCATGCCGACAACACCTACATACCCATCTACCAGCAACTGGGACAGTACTGGGGCGAGCAGCCGGGCACACAGGGACCGGTCTATGTGGGCGCCTTCGTGCTGATGCTCTTCATCCTGGGACTGTTCATCGTAAAGGGACCGATGAAGTGGGCTCTGCTGGCCGCCACCATCCTGTCGATACTGCTGTCGTGGGGTAAGAACTTCATGGGGCTGACCGACTTCTTCATCGACTATGTGCCGATGTATGCCAAGTTCCGCACGGTGGCCTCTATCCTGGTCATCGCCGAGTTCACCATTCCTCTGCTGGCCATGCTGGCGTTGAAGAAGGTCGTTGAGGAACCGCAGATACTGAAACAGCACTGGAAGCAGACGACCGCTGCCTTCGCCCTGACAGGCGGTGTGGCGCTGCTCTTCGCGCTGATGCCCGACCTGTTCTTCGGCAACTACGTCTCAACAAGCGAGATGCAAGCCATGAGTCAGATACCGCAGGATCAGCTGCAACCACTGCTGGCCAACCTATCGGAGATGCGCCGCGCCATGTTCACCAGCGACGCCTGGCGCTCGTTCCTGATTATCTTAGTGGGTACTGGCATCATGCTGTCCTTTGTATATGGTAAGCTGAAGAAGGAATACGCCATCTGCATTCTCTTCGTGCTTTGCCTAGTGGACCTGTGGACTGTGAACAAGCGCTACCTGAACGATGAGATGTTCGTGCCGAAGAGCGAGCGCGAGCAGCCCATTCAGAAGACGACGGCCGACGACCAGATACTGCAGGACAAGACGCTGGACTTCCGCGTGCTGAACCTGGCTACGAACACGTTTAATGAGAACGAGACATCGTACTACCACAAGTCCATCGGCGGTTACCACGCTGCCAAGCTGCGCCGCTACCAGGAACTGGTGGAGACACACATCGGCAGCGAGATGCAGGCTGCGATGAAGGCCATCAGCGAGGCCGCCGGAGACATGACGCTGGTGAAGGGCGACTCCGTTTACCCCATACTGAACATGCTGAATACGCGCTACTTCATACTGCCGCTGCAGACGGGACAGACCATACCCCTGCAGAATCCCTATACCTACGGCAACGCATGGCTCGTGAATCGCGTGCAGTATGCTGCCAACGCCAATAAGGAGATTGAGGCGCTGCCATCGCTCGACCTGAGACATGAAGCTGTTGCCGACGAACAGTTCCGTGAGACGCTTGGCGAAAGCGAGGTGCAGGATACCTTGAGCATTGTGAAGCTGACCGCCTACGAACCGAACCACCTGACGTACGACGTCAGCAGCGGCAAGGGCGGTGTCGTGGTGTTCTCGGAAATCTACTACCCAGGATGGACGGCTACCATCGACGGCGAGCCTGCCGAACTAGGTCGCGTGAACTACGTGCTACGCGCCCTGAAGGTCACTCCCGGCAACCACCAGGTAGAACTGAGCTTCTTCCCGAAGACAGTGGAAAACACCGAAACGATAGCCTACATCAGTTACATCGTGCTACTGCTGCTGATAGGCGTAGCCATCTACTTCAGATGCCGCAAGAAATAACGAAGCACAGACAACCAAGCGGGAGGACAATTGTTCTCCCGCTTGTGCTTTTATAACTCATGGGTGATATGATGACGGACATAAGCACGATGTCCGTACAAGGCCACCACAACAAAACAGATGAGCGGAATCACAAAAGAAAGATTGGTGGCAGGCAGACCGAACAGCGTTAGGCCGGAGTCCATGATTAGTGCCTGAACCGGCGGGAAGAACGAGCCGCCGAGGATAGCCATAATCAGACCGGCACCGGCAAACTTCACATTCTCGCCGACACCGCGCAGGGCTATGCCATAGATGGTGGGAAACATTAGCGACATGCAAGCCGACACGCCCACAAGGCAATAGAGGCCATTGCGGTCAGTAAACAGGATGACGCCAGCCACACACGTGCCTCCGACAATAGCCAATATGGAGAGCAGACGACCTGGCTGCACATACCTGAGGAAGAACGTACAGACGAAGCGGCTAACGGCGAAAAGGGCCATCGCGATGATGTTGTACTTCTGCGACAGAATCTCGGCAGCTTTCTCCTCCATACCCTCAGCCATGAACACACGCGTACCATACTGAATAATGAAGGTCCAACAGGTCACCTGGGCACCGACATAGAAGAACTGGGCAATGACGCCCTCACGGTAGTTGCCTATCCGGAACAATTCCTGCATAGCCGTACGCAGGTCCTTCTTCGATTTCGTATCGCTGTCCATCGGCATCTTCGACAGCATGATGACAACAAGCAGGAGGAGCACAACCAGGCCCAGCCAGACATAGGGCTGGACAAGCACACCGAGATCGTGGTCTTTCAACAGTTCAAACTGTGGTTCGGACAGTTCATAGCGTGCTGCCGAAGGCATCGGACTCATCCTTGACTGCACGAAATGCATGGCAATGAACATACCTGTCAGATTGCCGATGGGATTGAACGCCTGTGCCAAGTTAAGACGACGCGTAGCCGTCTCCTCACTGCCCATACAGTAGATATACGGATTACAGCTGGTCTCAAGGAACGACAGTCCGCAGGTCAGGATAAAGTAGGCCATGAGGAACGGAAAGTAATAGCCAGTAAAGCGTGCCGGCAGGAACAGCAGCGATCCGATGGCAAAGAGTGACAAGCCCACCATGACGCCCGCCTTGAACGAATAGCGCTGGATGAAGATCGCAGCAGGGAAAGCCATCACGAAATAGCCCAGGTAGAAGGCCACCTGCACCATAGCGCCCTCGGTGACACTCATACGGAAAATCTTGGAGAATGCTTTCACCATCGGCGTGGTCACGTCATTGGCAAACCCCCAGAGTGCGAAACAGCAGGTGATGAGCATGAAAGGCAGAAGAAAACTCTTCCCGCCTTTGGTCAATAGGCTCTCGCGTTCAGTCGTAAACATATCGTCTTGAGTTAGAATTCCTTCATAGTTCTCGGCAAAAGTACAATAAATAATTCAAAAAGAGATGCTTTTTAGGAAGTTTTTACTACCTTTACACCCGAAAAACCTATAACAATGAAGAAACTGCTGTCACTACCACCGAATCTGGTGGACGTTTTTCATGAAATAACAGGACGCTCACGCGAGGATTTCTTCTGTACCTGCGACCCCATAGACCACCGTCTGGGGAGCGGCGGAGGAACGGCCTGGCTGCTGCAACAGGCATTCTTGGAGAAGCATGAAGAGAGAAAGAAACATGACTTTGACAGTTGGCTGGCCAGCGACAAGCGTATTCTCATACATGCCGGTGGCCAGAGCCGCCGACTGCCGAGCTACGCCGTGCAGGGGAAGGTTCTCATGCCAGTACCGGTCTTCCGATGGGAGCGTGGGCAGCGCATTGACCAGACCCTGCTGGACCTGCAGTTGCCACTGTACGAGCACATGATGGAGCTGGCACCCGACAGCATACACACCATGGTGGTCAGTGGCGACGTCTATATCCGCACCACCAAACCCCTACAGCCGATACCCGAGGCCGATGTGGTGTGCTACGGACTATGGCTGCCGGCTGAGCAGGCAAAAAACCACGGGGTGTACATCAGCCGCCGCGAGACGCCAAACGTCCTGAAGCAGATGCTACAGAAGCCAAGCGTCGAGACGCTGCGCGAACTGCAGCGCGACCACTATTTCCTGACCGACATCGGCGTGTGGCTACTTAGCGACCGTGCCGTACGCCTGTTGATGAAACATGCAAATTCTTCACTCTTCACTCTTCACTCTTCACTTAAAGAGTACGACCTCTATGGCGAGTTTGGCTGTACACTGGGAACCGATCCCACCATAGCAGACACGGAACTACGGAAGCTGAGTGTTGCCATCCTGCCACTCGACGGTGGAGAATTCTACCATTTCGGCACATCGCGCGAGATGATAGCCTCAACGCTGGCCATACAGAACCTGATAGACGACCAGCGCGAGATCATGCACCTCGACCGCAAGCCTCATCCGAGCATTTTCGTGCAGAACACCGTTACGGAGATTACATTCACGAAAGACAACAACAACATCTGGATAGAGAATAGCCACATCGGTAAGCACTGGCAACTGACACACGACAACATTGTCACAGGCGTACCAACGAACGACTGGGAGATACGGCTCGAACCTGGAGAGTGCATAGACGTCGTACCCGTCGGCGAGAACGACTTCGAGGTGCGCCGCTATCTCATTGACGAGGCGGTAGACAGTAATGCACTGGCAGAACGGGCAAACCTGAAACGACTGGCCGACCAAAGGCGGCACTTCCAAAGCGAGAGTCTGAAGGCGATGGCCGCCAACTGGCAGCACTCCGTGTTCTATCAGCTGGACCTCGACGACACGAGGCGACGATACAAGGAAGCGTCCATCGCCCTGCCGCCACCAGTCAACGCCGACGCACCGCTGATGACCCGCATCCACGATGCAATGTTCCGCGGCAACAGCGAACAGGCTTTCGGTCTGTTGCGCGAAGGACTGACTGCCGACTTCAGCGGAAAAGTCAGCCTTACAGGGACCACCCCACGATGCTCCGTCCAGAAAGACCAGATTGTCTGGGGACGCTCGCCGGTACGTATCGACATTGCAGGCGGATGGACGGATACCCCACCCTATTGTCTGATGGAAGGCGGCAGCGTAGTGAACCTCGCCATCGAACTCAACGGCCAACAGCCGCTACAGGTCTACATCAAACCCTGCCAGGAGCCACACATCATTCTGCGTAGTATAGACCTGGGAGCGACTGAGGTGGTGGAAACCTCGGAACAACTGGCACAATATAACAAGGTGGGCTCACCCTTCTCCATCCCCAAGGCAGCATTGACACTGGCTGGTTTCGGCAGCGCACCATTGAAGAAGCAGCTGGAGGATTTCGGCTGTGGCATAGAGCTGACACTGCTATCGGCCATCCCTGCGGGTAGCGGCCTTGGCACCAGCAGCATCTTGGCCGCTACGGTACTCGGCGCCTTGAACGACTTCTGCGGACTGGGCTGGGACAAGAGCACGATTGGCCACGGCACGCTCATCCTCGAGCAACTGCTGACAACGGGCGGCGGATGGCAAGACCAGTTCGGCGGCATTCTGGCGGGCGTCAAACTGCTTCGAACGGAACGTGGGTTCACCCAGGCGCCTACCGTTCACTGGTTGCCCGATAGCCTGTGGACACAGCCGGAATACAAGGCCTGCCACTTGCTCTATTACACGGGAATCACCCGCACAGCTAAGCAGATCCTGGCGGAGATTGTTCGTCGCATGTTTCTGAACCAACACGACCAGCTCCTGCTGCTACGACAGATGAAAGAGCACACGATGGAGATGTACGACGCCATACAGCAACAGGACTTCGTCGCCGTTGGTCGGCTGACACGTAAGACCTGGGCACAGAACCAGGCTCTGGACAGTGGCACCAACCCGCCGGAGATAGCCGCCTTGACAACGCTCATAGACGACCTGTGTCTGGGATACAAACTGCCGGGGGCTGGGGGCGGCGGCTACCTCTACATGATAGCCAAGGATCCCGAGGCAGCGGCACGCATCAAGACGATTCTCAATGAAAACCGATATCATGAGAACGCTCGTTTTGTGGACATGACGCTCAGCACAACGGGACTGCAGATCAGTCGGAGCTAAGAAACGAAAGAATATATGGAGTTTAGGACTATCGTAGACATAGAGAAGCCGGCATTCCAGATTGAGCCGCTCGAGGAGATGCTCTTCGTCGGGTCGTGCTTTGCCGACAATATCGGACAGCGTTTTGCGGAGGACCACTTTCAGACAACGGTCAATCCCTATGGCGTGATGTATAATCCCGCCTCGATACTGCATACCATCAAGCGCAGTGAGTGTGCGCCACGCACCGCGGTCTTCACCCTCGGTACCAACCACGTCTACCGGCTGAAGGAGACGGGCGAGATTGTTGACAACTGCGAGAAACGCCCCGCCCGCCTATTCCAGGAAGAGGAACTGACCGTTGACCAGTGTGCCGACTACCTGCAACGGGCTATCGACATCCTGCAGCAGCGCCGTCCTGACGTCCGCATCATCCTGACCGTCAGCCCCATCCGCTACCGCAAATACGGCTACCACGGCAGTCAACTGTCGAAAGCCACCTTGCTCTTAGCCACCGACCGCCTCCTCGCCACCACTCCCGACGGGTCACCGTCTGGCTCCCACCTCACCTACTTCCCCGCCTACGAAATCATGATGGACGAGCTGCGCGACTACCGCTTCTACGCCGAGGACATGCTACACCCCAGCCATCAGGCAGTGGACTTCATCTGCGAACGCTTCGCCGATACCTTCTTCAGCGAGCGCACAAAAGCCTTCCTGACAGAGTGGCGCCCCATCAAGGCAGCCCTTAACCACCATCCGTTTAACCCCGATAGCGAAGCGTACAAGACATTCCTGGCTGATGCTCGCCAGCGTGAGGCCAACCTTCTCCAGCGATACCGTCTGACGTAACCACACAACCGACAAAATGGCAAGTGCATCTGCCGTTTTGTCGTTTTTTTTGATTCGGCACATAGTTTGTTCGCCTGCTAACAGAATCATAAAATAACAGGAGGACAAAACTATGACATTAGACAAGTTCACAATTAAAGCTCAGGAGGCCGTACAACAGGCTGTGAATACCGCACAGATGAACGGTCAGCAGGTCATCGAACCTGTACATATCTTGAAAGGTATACTGGAGAAGGCGAAGGACGTCACAACCTTCATCTTCCAGAAGCTCGGTGTGAATGCCCAGCAGATTGAGATGCTCACCGAACAGGAAATCAAGCATCTGCCACGAGTGCAGGGCGGACAGCCGTATCTCTCTAACGAAAGTAACAATGTACTCGTGCGTGCACAAGAACTGTCGCAGAAGATGAATGACGACTTCGTCTCGTGCGAGCCCATTCTATGGGCGCTCCTCACCGTCAACTCCACCGCCGCACGTATCCTCAAGGATGCCGGCTGCACGGAGAAGGAGATGCAGAAGGCCATCCACGAATTGCGACAGGGACAGAAGGTGCAGTCACAGAGCGCCGATGATAACTACCAGTCGCTCCAGAAGTATGCCAAGAACCTGGTGGACCTCGCCCGTCAGGGTAAACTCGACCCGGTGATAGGACGTGACGACGAGATTCGCCGTCTGCTGCAGATTCTCTCGCGCCGCACAAAGAACAACCCCATCCTGATTGGTGAACCAGGTACTGGTAAGACGGCCATCGTCGAGGGGTTGGCCGGACGTATCGTGCGTGGCGACGTACCTGAGAACCTAAAGGACAAGCAGGTCTTCTCGCTCGACATGGGTGCGCTGGTGGCTGGCGCCAAGTACAAGGGCGAGTTTGAGGAGCGTCTGAAGAGCGTCATCAACGAGGTGACAAAGGCCGACGGACGCATCATCCTCTTCATCGACGAGATACACACGCTCGTCGGAGCAGGCGGCGGCGAGGGCGCCATGGATGCCGCCAATATCCTGAAACCTGCGCTGGCTCGCGGCGAACTGCGTGCCATCGGTGCTACGACACTCAACGAATACCAGAAGTATTTTGAGAAGGACAAGGCGCTGGAGCGGCGTTTCCAGACGGTCATGGTCGACGAACCCGATGAACTGTCGGCCATTTCCATCCTGCGTGGCTTGAAAGAGCGCTACGAGAACCACCACAAGGTGCGTATCCAGGACGATGCATGCATTGCAGCCGTACAGTTGTCGGAACGCTATATTTCTGAACGTTTCCTCCCCGACAAGGCCATCGACCTCATGGACGAGGCAGCAGCCAAACTGCGTATGGAGCGCGACTCCGTGCCTGAGGAACTCGATGAGATTACGCGCCGGTTGGCCCAGCTCGAAATCGAGCGCGAGGCCATTAAGCGCGAGGGCGACGATGTGAAGATTGCCCAACTGGATAAGGACATTGCTGAACTCAAGGAGCAGGAGACGCAATTCCGCGCCAAGTGGGAGGGTGAGCGTCAGCTCATCAACAAGATCCAACAGGACAAGCAGGAGATGGAGAACCTGAAACTCGAAGCCGAGCGCGCCGAACGCGAGGGTGACTACGGGAAAGTGGCGGAGATACGCTACTCGAAACTGAAGGCCCTCGACGATGATATCAAGGCCATCCAACAGCAACTGGCTACGGCTCAGAATGGCGACTCGCTGGTGCGTGAGGAGGTGACCGCTGATGATATCGCAGAGGTGGTAAGCCGTTGGACAGGCATCCCTGTGACAAGGATGATGCAGAGCGAACGCGAAAAGCTGCTCCACCTCGAGGAGGAACTGCACCGCCGTGTCATTGGTCAGGACGAGGCCATCACGGCCGTCTCGGATGCCGTGCGCCGTTCACGCGCCGGACTCCAGGACCCCAAGCGCCCCATCGCCTCGTTCATCTTCCTCGGAACCACAGGTGTGGGTAAGACCGAGCTGGCCAAGACGCTGGCCGACTACCTGTTCAATGACGAGACCATGATGACGCGCATCGACATGAGTGAGTATCAGGAGAAGTACAGCGTGTCGCGACTCATCGGAGCACCTCCGGGCTACGTTGGTTACGACGAGGGTGGCCAGTTGACCGAGGCTGTACGCCGCAAGCCTTACTCCGTCGTACTCTTCGACGAGATCGAGAAGGCCCATCCCGATGTCTTCAACATCCTGTTACAGGTGCTCGACGACGGACGCCTCACAGACAACAAGGGGCGTACGGCTAACTTCAAGAACACCATCATCATCATGACCTCGAACGCCACACGCGAGCAACTGCGCACCACGATGCGCCCTGAGTTCCTCAACCGTATCGACGAGATCATCACCTTCACTCCGCTCACAAAGGAGCAGATTGCCGACGTCGTTCGCCTGCAGATGAAGAAGGTGACGGAGATGCTGGAGCCGCAGGGCATCCGTCTGGAATGCACGCCACAGGCCATCAGCTATCTGGCAGAGGAAGGCTTCGATCCTGAATACGGTGCACGACCCGTGAAGCGGGCCATCCAGCAATTCGTGCTCAACGACCTCTCAAAGAAGTTGCTGGCCGATGAAGTCGACCGTTCAAAGCCCATCATCATCGACGAGTTCGGCGACGGCCTGGTCTTCCGCAACTAACGGCGGCGGAAGAACTTCCGCCCGCCGCGGACAAAGATGCCGTTGCCCAAATCATAGGTGCGCGAAGAGAAGAGAGAGGAGCAAGGAGCAAGGAGAGAGGGTGAATAAACGGCGGTCGTCTCCTGTTTATACTGGAAAGAGACCATGCCGTCGCGCTCCGCAATCTGCGTGAGAGAGAGCGCCGGCAGCGAGTCGCCCCTGTATGCGACATGCGTCAGATGATAACGACGCTGATCGGCATTCACCAGATTCTCCTCCCACAACTCAGGCACATAGTCCACATAGGTCACCAACAATCCGCTGCGTGGGATATAGCGGTCCCACCCTTCTTTCTGACGGTTCTCCAGCAAGTAATACTCCTGCTCGGTAGAACCGTCAATGCGATAGGACGGTCCGTCGCTGCCAAGCGCAGCCATACCACTTATTTCACGCGGCTGGTCCAGCGGCTCTGGACTGAGCCACCCGCAGTACGAACGTTCGTAGGCCGAGAGATTAGGCGGACACCACCCAGAGCCGTTATAGTTGCCGTTGTCCATCAAGTCCCACGCCCCCAGCACGCTTGAACCCGTCGTCGTACTATAGAGGTCAGGCAGTCCCAGACAATGGGCAAACTCGTGGCAGATAGTACCGATGCCCGACAGCTGGCCATTGCGTGTCAGTTCACCGCTACAGGCGTAGGTATCAACCGTCAGTCCCTGAATGGTTAATGGCTGGCCGTCGTCGTACTCACTGAGCGCCCACTCATGCGCCCATATCAGGTTCTTCTGCGAGGTGATGCTATTTTCACCAGGACCGGCATAAATCAGGTACACCTGTTCCACCTCACCGTCGCCGTCCCAGTCGTAGTCGGCAAAGTCAACGGAGTCCTGAACGGCCAGACAGGCCTCAGCAACGAGCTCATTGACACGCAGGTCATCGCCGTAGGCGTCGTTCTCACCATAGTAGGCTTCCTCATGCTGCGCCATCACTGGACCGACGACATCGAAGGTCAAGTCAAACAGCCCGTAGCTCTGTGCCAGAAAATAGTCGTGCACGGAGCCACAGGCATTCGTGCTGCCACGGAAACCCGTCTCGTTGGCGATACACCTCCACTGCTCCTGGGCATCGTCCTGCGAGAAGGACACATCAGGAAAACTGACCATGATGATGAGTCCACGTCGCTCGGTCAGCGAGGGATAGGCCATCAACTGGCGCAGGTGACAGGCACGCAGCTGGCGGCGCACCTCATTCCTCGCACCTCGCACATCGAACCTTGCACCTCGTGCCTCGCCCCCCGGCTCCTCCAAGACAGCGGAGGCCGACGTGACAGTCAAGAGAAACAGGATCAGCAGCAGACTTCTCATCGCAACACCTTTCGGATGCTACCGTCAGGACGCACCTCAATAAATACGCCACGACGTGCATCACTCACCCTTCTTCCATTCAGATCGTAGACCATCGGCGTGAGGTCACGGGTGACGAGTGAAGAAATGGCATCAGGGTCACCTCCCATGAAGTCGAAGGAGACGAGACCGTCGTCCGTCATGCGGATGTTGGTCAGCTGTGCATCTGGACAGGCATTGACCGTCGCAGTAGAGTCACTGGACCATGGGAAAGGCGACGTACTCAGGTGATAGTTGTGCAGACGCGGACTCTTGGCATACTGCGACGACATGCCGCGCGCCACCAACAGGTTGTCCCAGGCATTGTAGTCAAGCCCGTCGGCATGAACCAGCTGGTAACGGGGACTGGTGTAATTGGCGTTCACATGATTACTCCTCCATGACGCCTCGTTGTAGTCAACGGCATAGACCACCAGTCCACAACCAGGAGAACCAAGGTCCCAACCAGTCCACTGCCGGTTCTCAAGAAGCCAAAACTGACTGCCGTTCTTCTTGATAAGATAGGTCTCGCCTCCCTCAGAGACAGGTTTGAGACCCGTTATCGTCGTCGGCTCACTGAGCTCCGTAGGCTTCAGCCAACCCATGAGCATCTTCTCGTGCGGCGAGTAGTTTGGCGGGCACCAGCCATAGTTGGTGAAGTTACCGCCGTCCATCAGGTCCCACTCGTCCACAACGCTGTAATAATCAGATGATGTAGGGACAGGATAAAGATCAGGTAAGCCCAGACTGTGTGAGAACTCATGACAGACCGTTCCCAGTCCGCACGACACGCCGTTCTGCCAATGTTCTGCACTCGACGTATAGTCATCGACCCTGACGCCGCCAGGCAGCGTCAAAACGGAAAAAGTGCCTGTATTGGGCCAGACATAGCCATAGGACTTGGCACCCTGGTTGCCGCCCATACCTGCATAGATAAAGATGACCTGATTGACAGAACCGTCGTTATTCCAGTCATACTCCTTATAGTTCACGTCTGGATTCGCTTCGGCAAGCTTTGCCATCGCCGTGCGGAAAATCTCACCGCCATAGTTACGCGTATTGGCATCCGGATTCACATACGGATTGGCAAGCGTGTCGATGTCAACTGGCCCATAGACATCAAAGGCAAGGTTGCAGAGACCGCCAGACTGCTCACGGAAGTATTCAGCCACACAGCCTACGCCTACCCGCTTATTGTAGCCCTTAAAGCCATTGAAATTGAAGAGCGAGTCGTAGGTCTCACGAGGCTTCTCCATACCAAACTTCACATCGCGGAAGTTCACGAGCACCACAGCCTGGCGATAGACTCTGTCCTTGTCCCAGAGCGTATAGATGGCAGGCAGACGGCGCATGGGTCCGCGCGCCGCCGCCTGGTCTGCTTGGTCAAGTGCAGGTAAGCAGTTCCCTTTCCTGAAACCGTCATCCTGAGCCGACAGGGACACAGGCAGGATGGTCAGGAGGAAGAACAGGACTATCTTGCACATGGTGTCCACGGCTTTAGGGTCTTGAAGAAGTCATTGCCCTTATCATCGAC
The DNA here is from genome assembly GCA_964561385.1 of uncultured Prevotella sp. GTDB lineage: Bacteria > Bacteroidota > Bacteroidia > Bacteroidales > Bacteroidaceae > Prevotella. Next base: position 428 of record CAZLPO010000044.1, on the reverse strand, counting down.
GAGGATGAAAGCGGGGAAGTCCTCGACGTCAATCTTCCAGATAGCCTCCATGCCGAGCTCAGGATACTCCACGCACTCAATGCTCTTGATGCTGGACTGCGAGAGAACGGCTGCCACACCACCGATGCTGCCCAGATAGAAGCCGCCATACTTCTTGCAGGCCTCGGTCACCACGTCAGAGCGGTTACCCTTGGCAATCATCACCAGCGAGGCACCCAGCGACTGGAACTCATCGACATAGGGATCCATACGGTTGGCCGTCGTCGGTCCCATCGAACCGCAGGGATAGCCCTCCGGCGTCTTGGCCGGTCCGGCATAGAGTACAGGATACTTCTTGAAGTACTCCGGCATCTCCTCACCGGCATCGATACGGGCCTTCAGCTTGGCGTGGGCGATGTCGCGGGCCACGATAATCGTGCCCTTCAGGT
>CAZLPO010000043.1:0-17289 GCA_964561385.1 uncultured Prevotella sp. | reverse complement strand
CTACGGTCGGAGCACCAACCTTCACTGCACCGTCAGCATCTACGAGCAGCACTTTTTCAAATTCAACAGTCTTGCCGGCCTCAGCATCCTTGATGTGATGCACGAAGAGCTTCTTGCCCTGCTCGGCCTTGAACTGCTGACCCTGAATCTCTACAATTGCGTACATTTTGCTTTTTGTTTGTATTTTAGGGGTTTTTCCGCGAGGCGGCATACGTTCGTACACACTTGACTCTGCCCCAACGGACTCTAACGGGGTGCAAAGGTACGAATTTTAGTTGAGAGTAGAGTGTGGAGGATTGAGAGTTTTCTCTGAATTATGAAAGTTTAACGTTTTATGTAGGGACAAAAAATAAAGCGATGACCTTCACAGGCAGTCGCTCTATATCTTCAATAGGTATTAGTCTTTTTAAGGTAAAAAGATTGTTTTCAGGATAACACTGCAAAGGTAGGCTTAATTTTTGGAAATACCAAACAATTTTGCTTAAAAAATTGACGTGTTTCTATTGTGTGGGAACACAATATGAAAAATTAACGTTCATTAAGCTTTTTGCCAGTCTTTAGTCCTTCTTTTTACCTGTTTTGTTCTACGTGTCAAATGGTCTCCTCGGTCTGAGGCTGCACTTTTTTCTTCTGCTCGGTTGCCTCACCACTGTTATCTGCCGGCGACGGCTGTGCGTTAGCAGGACTCTGAGCAGGGGAATTGTCACCCTCATACTCGACATTCATCTCATATTCGTTGATTCCCAAACTGTCGACGGACACCGAATCGGTATCCACCGGATGATACACATACTGGCAGTTCAAATACATATCGGCCGTAATGGTGGCATCAGTGGGCTTGGCAAATTTGCCGTGATACTGCTTGAAAGCAGGATCGCCCAGCACAGACTCATAAAAATAGCCGCAGATGGGCAATGCCGTGCGCGATCCCTGTCCGAGCGCACCTGTACGGAAGTGGATGCTCCGGTATTCGCCGCCCACCCAGGCACCGCAGACCAGCTTTGGCGACACACCAACGAACCAGGCATCAGAATGGTTGTTGGAGGTTCCGGTCTTTCCACCGAACTCTGTGTCGGAGTACTTGCCGACATATCCCCACAGGCTCATGGACGTAGCACCACGCTCACGCAGTCCGCCTTGCAGCAGTTGCTGTACAAAGAAGGCACTGCGAATGGGAATGACCTGTTTCTGCTCGGTGGGGCCGGTATAGATGACGTTACCGTCGCGGTCAAGAATCTTGGTGACCAGAACGGGCTCGTGTGCCTTACCATCGTTGACAACCGTTGAGTAGCTGTTGACCAGTTCAAGCAGATTGACATCGCTGGAGCCTAACGACAGGGCTGGGGTCTCGTCGAGCGGACTCTTGATGCCCATCTCATGGGCCGTATGTGCGATGTTGGCTATTCCCACTTCCATACCCAAGCGCACGGCGACGGAATTGATGCTCTGCGCAAAGGCTGCACGGAGGGGCATTGAATCGCCTGTGAAGTAACCATTCGCATTGGTTGGCGCCCACGTCACCTCTTTCTTTGCCTTTGCATCGTAGACCTTCATAGCAAAGTAAGTGTCGCGACGGCGGTCGCAGGGCGTGAGTCCCTGGTTCATAGCCTCTGTGTAAACAAACAGTTTGAAGGTGGAGCCGGGCTGGCGCATGGCCGTCACCTTGTCATACTTCCAGGAGTCGAAGTCCACATCGCCCACCCAAGCCTTTACATGACCGGTGTTCGGCTCCATAGCCACAAAGCCGCAATGCATGAAGCGTACCATATAGCGGATGCTGTCCATTGTAGACATCTCGCGCTCGATGCTGCCATTCTCATAGTCGAAGAGTTTGACGGTGTGCGGCTGGTTCATGTAGTAGTCGATGCTGTCGGCATTACCGCTAAACTTCTTCTCAAGAATCTTGTAGTAGGGCTGACGCTTGGCAATGTCCTCGATGAAGCCGGCAATTTCCTGATGCCGCTCATCTTGCCAAGGATTGGTGCTGCCCCAGTGCTGGTTGAAGTTACGCTGTACCTGCTTCATCTGCTTCACCGCTGCCTCCTCGGCATATTTCTGCATACGGGTATCCAGCGTGGTGTAGATCTTCAGTCCGTCCGTATAGAGGTCGTACCCGTTGTCACGACTCCAGTTCCTGAGGTAGCTGGCCACCGCCTCGCGGAAGTAGTTGGCCTGTCCGTCGTAGGCATTTTCAACGCTGAAGTCCAGGTCAATGTCAAGATCCATCAGCGAGTCACACTCGGCGTCTGTCAGATGGCCGCGACGCCGCATGTTGTCAAGTACAACGTTTCTGCGCTTCAGGGCATTGTCGGGGTGTATGCGCGGATTATAGTAGGTGGTGGCCTTGAGCATACCAACCAGCACGGCAGCCTCCTCAGCGGTCAGCGTCTTCGGCGTCTTGCCAAAGTAGGTCTTTGCTGCAGTCTTGATGCCAAAAGCGTTCGAGCCGAAGTCCACGGTGTTGGCATATTGTGTAAGGATTTCCTCCTTGGTAAAGAAGTATTCCAGCTTGTAAGCCGTGATCCACTCCTTACTCTTCATGATGAGCATCTTGACGCCGGGAATGTTGCCCAGCAGTCCTGTTGAATATTCGGTACGCACGCGGAAGAGATTCTTGGCCAGCTGCTGTGTAATGGTTGATGCACCGCGGGCATCGTGGTGCAGCACGTAGTCCTTCAGCGCTGCTCCGAAGGCCGTGTAGTCAATGCCATGATGATGGAAGAAACGTTCGTCCTCAGTGTCGATGAGCGCTTGCCAGAAGACAGGCGCCACCTCCTCATAGTCCACCGGCGTACGGTTCTCGCTGAAGAACTTACCTATCTGCTGACCATCAGCGCTGTAAATCTCCGAGGCCTGCGCCGGACGCTTGTTCTTGATGGTGTGCATCGACGGCGACTTGCCAAAGAGCCAAAGCACATTGTTGTCGACAGCGACCAGATAGAGGAAGAATGTCAGGAATAGCGTGCCGATGACTGCAAGCGTCTTTATCCACCAGGGACGGCCTTTATACAGTCCCGAATATGCTTTCCATACGTATTTGAACGGTTTCGTCATACGGCTTAGCAAGCCGTTATTCTCTTTGTTACTCATATTGTGATATATAAGTCATTATTTCCTGTTGCTCATCAGGGTGGAACCACTGCATCGCTGTGTCACGCTTGAACCACGTCAGCTGCTTGCGGGCATATCGGCGGGTGTTTCCCTTGATGCGTTCAACGGCCTCTTCCAAAGACCAGATGCCTTCAAAGTAATTGAATAGCTCTTTGTATCCTACTGTATTCAAGGCATTTACACCTCTTTTATCAATCAGTCCTCGAACTTCTTCCATAAGTCCCATCTCCATCATGTGATCCACACGCTCGTTAATGCGCTGATAGAGTTCCTCGCGTTCACGGTTGAGACCAATCTTGATGATGTCAAAGGGACGCTGTTGTCCTCTGTTGCCTGATGACGACGCTCTTTGGTCGGCCTTTCGAAACGAGGTGTAGGTGCGTCCTGTCATGTGGCATATCTCCAATGCATGTACGACGCGGCGCGGATTCTGCCTGTCCACGATGGCGTAGTGTTCGGGGTCAAGCTTTCGCAATTCTTCATCCAGCGCCTCCAGTCCTTCTTCCGCCAGTCGGCGTTTCAAGGTTTCGCGTGTCACGTCGTCAACGGTGGGAATGTCGTCAATGCCGTTGCACACAGCGTCAATATACATCATCGAGCCGCCTGACAGTAGCGCGTATTCGCTCTCTTTGAAAAGGTCCGCAAGCAACCTCATGACATCCTGTTCGTACATCGAGGCGCTGTAGTAATCATCGATGCCAAGCGTTCCCACGAAGTAGTGTTTCACGGCAGCCATCTCTTCGGCTGTCGGTGCCGCCGTACCAATCTTCAGTTCCCTGAACAATTGGCGTGAGTCGGCATTGATAATCGGAATACCGAGTGTCTGGGCAATGCGCAGGCAGAGTTGTGTCTTTCCTACTGCAGTGGGCCCGGTAATGACTATCAGTTTCTTGTTCGCCAATGTAAGGTTTTATCTGATGACACCGCGCTTCGACGACTCTATGAACGTGCAGATGTAGTCCACTTCCTTTGAGTCCGGATACTTGGCACGAGCCTCGGCGATGCCGTCCTTCAGCATACCTTGTGAATAGATGATGCGGTAGGCATCATGTATAGCCTCAATCGTTTCATTGGAGAAGCCGCGGCGACGCAATCCGATGAGGTTGACGCCGGCATAGCGTATGGGTTCCTTACCGGCGATGACATACGGAGGAATGTCCTGACTGGTACGTGAGCCGCCTTGGAACATGATGTAACTGCCGACATGCGTGAACTGATGGAACAGGCAGCAGGCAGAGATGATGGCATAGTCGTCAACGATGACCTCACCGGCAAACTTCGTCGTATTGCCAATGATACAGCCGTTGCCGATAACGCAGTCATGCCCAATGTGCATATTTTCCATCAGCAGGTTGCCGTTGCCGACAACGGTCTTGCCTTTCGAGGCGGTACCGCGGCTGATGGTGACGTTCTCACGGATGGAGTTGTTGTCGCCAATCTCGCATGTTGTCTCCTCGCCTTGGAACTTCAGATCCTGCGGCTTGGTAGAAATACTGGCACCAGGGAAGAACTCGTTGCCGTTGCCGATTCGTGCACCGAAATGGATAGTAACGCTGTTGTACAGTTTGTTGTTGTCGCCGATGACGACGTTCTTGTCAATAACGCAGAAGGGACCGATGATGTTACCGTCACCGAGCTTTGCCTCGGGGTCGACCACTGCCAGGGGATGTATCTGATTCATATTGTGATGTTTCGTTATTACGTTAATGGCAAGCCTATTTGTTCTTCACGATCTGAGCCGTAAATGTCGCCTCGGCAACTACGTGGTCGCCAACGAAGATGTAGCCGTGCATCGACGAGATACCGTGGCGGACAGGGGCCATCAGATCTACTTTGAAAATCAGAGTGTCACCGGGGACTACCTTCTGGCGGAACTTCACTTCGTCAATCTTCATGAAATACGTTGACCAGCGCTCCGGCTCCTCGAGGGTGTTCAGCACAAGTAGTCCGCCACACTGAGCCATAGCCTCAATCATGAGTACGCCCGGCATCACGGGCTCCTGGGGGAAATGTCCCTGGAAGAAGGGCTCGTTGGCCGTGATGTTCTTGATGCCAACGATACTGGTTGCACCGAGTGCGGTCACCTTGTCTACCAACTGCATAGGGTAGCGGTGGGGCAACAGTTCACGGATGCGGTTGACGTCCATGACCGGCTCTTCATTGGGATCGTAGACGGGTGCCTGAATCTCATGCTTGCGTATCTCGCGGCGCATCTGCCGTGCAAACTTGTTGTTGATGGTATGGCCTGGACGGGTGGCAATGATACGACCCTTGATGGGCTTGCCGATCAGTGCCATATCGCCTATGATGTCGAGCAGCTTATGGCGCGTGCACTCGTTGTCCCACTGTAGCGGTTTGTGCTGAATATAGCCCAAGTCGGTAGCATCGCGGTGCTCCACATGCAGCATGTCTGCCAGCATGTCCAGTCGCTCCTGTGTGGTCTGGCGCTCGTAGATGACAATAGCATTGTCAAGATCGCCGCCCTTTATGAGGTTGGCCTGGAGCAGGGGCTCAATGTCGCGTACAAAGACAAACGTACGTGCACTGGCAATCTCCTCGGGATACTTGCGGATGTCATCGAGGGTAGCGAACTGCGAGCTGATGAACTTCGACTCGAACGAGCACATGGCGGTGATGGAAAACTCTTCGTCGGGTAGGATGGTGATGACCGATCCGTTCTTTTCGTCCTTCACCTCAATCTTCTTACGGATGACGTAGTAGTCCTTTGGTGCATTCTGCTCTTCGATGCCTATCTCATGAATCTTCTCTACATACTTGATGGCCGAACCGTCAAGAATGGGGAACTCGGGACCATTCACCTGAATGAGGCAGTTGTCGATGCCCAGTGCATAGAGGGCCGATAGTCCGTGCTCAACGGTAGACACCTTGACATCGCCCTTGCAGAGCACGGTACCACGCTGGGTGTCTGTCACGTTCTCGGCAATGGCTTCAATCACGGGCTCACCTTCCAGATCAATGCGCTGTATCTTATATCCGAAGTTCTCGGGTGCGGGGTTGAACGTCACCGTCAGATTCAGTCCTGTGTGCAGTCCCTTTCCGAACAGGGAAAAGCTGCCTTTCAATGTTTTCTGCTTCATCTATCTGTTATTCGATTTGACGATTTACTGTTTTCTGTTTTATCGATTTGCTTTAAGCGCCTCCAGTTCCTTGCGCAGCATTCCCAGTTCGCGGTACATGTCGGGCAGCTTCTTCATGACGGCCTGTGCCTTGAAGAACACCTTCGGATCGATGGCAGGAGTACCAATAAGCTGCTCACCGTTGCCCTTCGTGTTACTGATGACGCCCGACTGTGCGCCGATAAAGGTCTTGTCTGCTATGTGTATGTGACCAGAGAAGCCCGCCTGTCCGCCCACCATACACCAGGCTCCGAGTTTTGTGGAGCCTGCCAGTCCGGCTTGTGCCGACATGACGGTATTCTCACCGATTTCGCAGTTATGCCCCACCTGGATGAGGTTGTCCAGCTTCACTCCCTTGCGGATGATGGTCTGGCCCATCGTAGAACGGTCTATACAGGTGTTGGCACCAATCTCGACATTGTCCTCGATGATGACGATGCCTATCTGCGGAATTTTGTCGTAGCCCTCTTGGTTGGGTGCAAATCCGAAGCCGTCGGCACCGATGACCGAACCGGCATGGATGGTGACGTTACAGCCTATGCGACACCCTTCATAGATGGTGACATGGGGGAAGATGCGGCTGCCGTCGCCAATCTTCACGTTGTCGCCGATATAGGCAAAGGGGGCAATATAGACGTCCTTTCCTATCTCGGCCGTAGCTGAAACAAAGGCCAAGGGGTCGACGCCCGTCTTCTTGGGCTTCATCGAGTCGTAGAGTTGCAACAGGCGTGCCACACTCTCGTAGGCATTCTTCACGCGGATGAGGGTCGCCTGTACGGGCTTCTCCAACTCCACGTCCTCGTTGACCAAGACTACTGACGATTGTGTGTCGTAGATATAGTGTGTGTATTTCGGGTTCGACAGGAACGAGAGGGCACCCGTCCGTCCTTCCTCAATCTTGGCAAAGGTGTTTACAATGGCTTGCTCGTTGCCTTCAACGCGGCCCTGTACAAAGTCTGCAATCTGTTTGGCAGTAAATTCCATAACTCTATTTCTTTGATTCGGTTGCAAAGATAGTTAAAAATCCTCTAACCGCTGATAACAAAGGTAATATTTTCTTATTTTTTTAGAAAGCAACTGAACATTTAGCAATTCAGAGGCCTCTGAAACGTCTTTGATGGTGCCATCCTTGTACAAAACGGCAATGCTGTCGTCGTCCACATTGTACATGTCCTTCTGGATGGTGTTTTGGCTTATCAGGTACTGTCGGGCATCGTCTACGCTGATAGCCATGCGGCGGGCGATGGTCTCAGCGAGTTCTGCTATCCGCTCGTCGCCGACAGGCTCTTCGTGAACCTCAACCCTGAAGATGCGGCGGTCAAGCATATCGGTGGCGAGTGTTGAAAGGATCTTGTCAGGCGAGTGTTTCCATGCCTTCATGGCACTCCAGATGTCCGAGTCATCCAGCTCCTCATACATTTGCAGCGCCTCCTTGTGGGTGTTGAACCACTGGGCGTCGACGTCGTTTTCGAGGAAGTAGGCGAGGGCAGGGGAGGCGTGAGGCATGAGATGTGGGTCGTGCGTGGCGAGGTATTTGGCGCGGCGTAGCATGTTGATCAGTACTTTTTCGCAGGCGACAGCCGTCTTGTGCAGATATACCTGCCAGTACATGAGACGGCGTGTGGTTAGATAGTTCTCCAGCGAGTAGATGCCTTTTTGTTCGACCACCAGTGCATCGTCGACAACGTTGAGCATCTTGATGATGCGTGCCGATCCTATGTTGCCCTCGGTGACGCCAGTGAAGAACGAGTCGCGTCGCAGATAGTCCAGACGGTCCATGTCGAGCTGACTGGAGATGAGCTGATGGAGGAAGTGCTTGGGATATTGATCCTTGAAGATGCTGATGGCGAGCGTGAGCTGTCCGCCGAGGTCATGGTTCATCTGTTCCATCATCATCAGCGAGATGTCTTCGTGCGAGATACCGCTGATGAGAGTATTTTCCAGCACGTGCGAGAATGGGCCGTGCCCGATGTCGTGCATCAGGATGGCGGCCTGTACGGCTTCAGCTTCGGAATCGAAGATGAACTGTCCCTTCTGCTGCAGCGACAACACAGCTTCCGACATCAGGTGGAATGCTCCCAGCGAGTGCTGAAAGCGCGTGTGGCGGGCGCCGGGATAGACCACCGAGGCCAGTCCCAGCTGGTTGATGCGGTTCAGTCGCTGCATCAGCGGATGCTTCACAACGTCAAGCAGCAGTCCGCGTGGTATCTTGATGAACCCGAAAACGGGGTCGTTGATAATTTTCGGTTCGTTCACGCTCTTTATCTTTTGATATTCTCAAGCAGCACAGCCATCTGCTGTTGCAGCTCTCGTGCCTTGTCGGCAGCCACTTCAACGAAGTCTTCACCCTGTGAGGCGTATATGATGCCGCGGCTCGAGTTGACTAGTAGTCCGCAGTCTTTCGTCATGCCATAGCGGCACACCTCTTCAAGGCTGCCTCCCTGTGCACCGACGCCTGGCACCAGCAGGAAGTGGCGCGGGGCCAGACGGCGAATATCCTCGAACATGCTGCCCTGTGTAGCGCCAACGACATACATCATCTGCTCGTCGGTTGCCCATTGCTGGCTTCTTCTTAAGACTTTCTCGAAGAGGCGCTCACCGTCGGGCGATTCCGTGAGCTGGAAGTCGTGGCTGCCCTTGTTGGAGGTGAGTGCCAAGAGGATGACCCACTTGCCCTCGTAACCGAGGAACGGCGTCACCGAGTCCTCTCCCATATAGGGGGCAACGGTCAGGGCGTCAACATCGTACTCCTCGAAGAACGTACGGGCATACATCTGGCTGGTGTTGCCTATGTCACCGCGCTTGGCATCGGCTATGATGAAGTGGTGGGGATATTGTTCTTTCAGATACTTCACCGTCTTCTCGAAAGCCATGAGACCTTTCACACCGAAGGCCTCATAGAAAGCGAGGTTTGGCTTGTAGCTAACGCAGTAGGGAGCCGTCGCATCAATGATGGCTTTGTTGAAGGCGAAGATGGGGTCTTCTTCCGTGAGTAAGTGTTGCGGAATCTTCTTGAGATCGGTGTCCAGTCCCACACAGAGAAACGACTGTTTCTCCCATATTTGCTGTATCAGTTCTTGTCTGTTCATTATTCACGTTTTCATTATTCACTATTCACTATTGAAGCGTTACAGTTCCGTTTCTTTCATGCGCTCAGCGTTCTCAGCCACGGTCAGCGCATCAATCATTGGCTGTATGTCACCGCCCAGGAACCCCTGAAGGTCGTGGGTAGTAAAACCGATGCGGTGGTCGGTGACACGTCCCTGCGGGAAGTTGTATGTGCGTATCTTGGCTGAGCGGTCACCCGTCGAGACAAGGCTCTTGCGGCGCGATGCGATGTCGTCCATATACTTCTGGTGCTCCTTGTCGTAGATGAAGGTGTAGAGGCGTGACAGCGCACGCTCCTTGTTCTTCGGCTGGTCGCGCGTCTCCGTACACTCAATGAGGATTTCTTCCGTCTCGCCAGTGTTCGGGTTCTTCCACATGTAGCGCAGACGTACGCCCGACTCCACCTTGTTCACGTTCTGACCGCCGGCACCGCTGCTTCGGAAGGTGTCCCACTTGATCTCGCCTTCGTTCACATGCACCTCAAACTTGTCGGCCTCGGGCAGCACGGCCACCGTAGCGGCCGAGGTGTGCATACGTCCTTGCGTCTCAGTGGCTGGTACGCGCTGCACGCGGTGAACGCCCGACTCGTACTTCAGTGTGCCATAGACGTCGGCACCGCTCACGGCGAAGTCGATCTCCTTATAACCGCCCACGGCACCCTCGCTGACGCTGGTGATGGAGAGCTGCCAGCCTTTCGAGTCGCAGAAGCTCTTGTACATCTTAAAGAGGTCGCCGGCAAAGAGGCATGCCTCGTCGCCTCCCGTTCCGGCACGGATCTCCATCTGAACGTTCTTGGCGTCCTCGGGGTCTTTCGGTATCAGTGCAATCTTGATTTCTTCCTCCAGCTGCGGCTGCAGGGCTTCGTTCGTGGCCAGCTCCTCGCGTGCCATCTCCTTCATCTCGGGATCGTCCTCGCTCATCAGGATGTCCTTGGCTTCGCTAATGCTGTTCAGACAGTTGATATAGCGGCGACGGGCGTCCATGATGTCACCCAGATCCTTGTATTCTTTCGTCAGTTTGACGAAACGCTGCTGGTCGGCTATCACGTCGGGGTCGGTAATCAGTGTTGACACCTCCTCGAATCGAGCCTCCAGGCCATCCAGTTTCTGTAAAATGCTATTGCTGGTTTCTGCCATTTTGCTTTTTGTTTTATTTCAGAGAATTGCCTTCATTATGTGTTAGAAGGCGTATTTGCGTCCGTTACGGATGTAAATGCCGCGACGAGGCAGCGTCACCGAACGGCCAGTGAGGTCGTACCATGTTCCATGGTTGTCGCGCGGCTGCATGTTGCTGATGCCGGTAGCCTGGTCAAGAATATAGGCAATACCCTGGGCGGCGTCAATCTTGCCGTAGCCGAAGCGCTCGGGAGCAGCTGTCGTGAAGTTGTCGTTGCGTGATGTCTCGCGCAGCACCTGCTTCACGTCGTCCAAAGACAGAGTCGGATTAGCCTGCAGCCAGAGTGCGACAATGCCGCCAACGACCGGACAGGCCATCGACGTGCCACTCTCGGCAGAGTAGGGATACCCCTGCCACATCAGCTCTTCGGACACGCTGCTGAGATCGTCCACGCAGTAGTGGTTTATGCTGGAGACGATGTTGACGCCCGGAGCGCAGACAACAGGCTGCTGGACGCCGTTGAACATGGTGCCATAGCTGGAGAACGACGCAATGGCACCATCTCTGTATTCGTCGCTGGTGTCAATATTGCCGTCAAACGAGCGTTCGGTGGTGTTTGTGCAGTATGCGCCGACACTGATGACATCAGGGGTAGACGTCCAGTCGCTGCCCGACATCTTGCCGTCGCCGGTCGCATAGCCTTTCAGTCCGAGACTGCCCATGGCGCCGAGATTGTCCCACACGTCGATAGCTGTACCATCGGCACCTGAGCAGTGGAGTATGAAGAGGCAGACATCCCTCATCGTTCCGCTTACCAGCGTCTTGAAATGCAGCTGACCGTTGCCGGCATCCTCGGCAGCAATGCCCACCGTGCCATTGAAGTACTTCGCGAGATCGGCATTGTCTTTGGACTCGAGAATGAAGAGGGCGGGATCGTCACCCAGACGAATGTCAACGGTATCCGACGTCCAGCGGGTTGTCAGCCGGCCGTTCATCTGGTTCAGCGTGCAGAGTGTGAACCACATGGCGGCTTGGTTGCCCTGGCGTGTGTATGCCGACTCCTCCGCCATGTAGAGATAGGGTTCCGACTTGTCGCCCGACTCCGTAATAGCAGCGAGGATGGTCTTAAACTCTTTGTCCTTCTCCGTGAACGTATAATAGATATGGGCACCTACGCCATCTTCGGTGGCACCTTCGTTGCCCGCTGCGAAGACGGGAATGAGGTCTTTCGAGGCGGCGCTGATGGCTTCGGGGATGGTGCCCGTACCGTTATGCGGACCATCATGGCTGCCCGCGCTGACGCTAAGTACCATGGGTTGTCCGCTCTGTCGTGCATAGGCGGTAGCAAAGGCGAGGGCGTATTCAAAGGTCTCGTACTCATCGTCAAACGCCGTCGACGTGTCATCGGTAATCGGAATGAGGACGATATCGGCCTCGGGAGCCATGCCGCCGAAGCCCTGCGGCGACAGCGTGCCGGCGGCAATGCCGACGGTGTGTGTGCCATGTGTCTCGTCCGGCGTGTCGGTGGTCAGCGCGGCAATGAGCTCCGGGGTGTCATAAACGCTGCCGGGCAACGTGATCTCCCCGACTTCGGGATCGGTGTAGCTGAACTTGCGTCCCTGAGAGTCATTCATCATATAGACTGCTTTGATGCGGGAGCGTCCCTCGCTGTCCTTGAAGGCAGGGTGCTGGAAGTCAATGCCCACGTCAGCGATACACACTGTGACGCCCTTGCCCGTATAAGCCGTCTGCTGTGCGGGCAGCTGCGGGCCGTTGACTTTGCCGACACCGGTCTCCTGACGTGCAATATCGGTCTTCAGCCACGCTTTGTGGCCGGCGTCTATGCGACTGATGCCTGCGATGCGTTCCAGAGCTGCAATGCTGTCCATAGGCAGACTGATGATGAGCTGCTCTCCCAGTCGGCCCTCTATCAGTGCGCCGGCAGCACGCAGCCTTGTGGCTGTCGCCGACAGCGGCGCCTTGTCGGCTTTCACCACCAGTCGCATGGTTTTTGTCGTCATGTCCTCAGCTGGCACAGCGCGGCGTGCCGAATGTTGTTTCATCTGACTGATGCGCAAAAGCGCGTCGGATGTAAGTTTCGATTGTGCCCCTACCAGCAGACAAACAGCAAGCAAGGGCACGATAACAGTGAATCTTTTCTTCATAATCAATAATTATATGTACCGAACTCGCTGCGGATGGTGAGCGAGCGCGGTCCTTCTTCGATATGTCCGACCACCTGGGCGTCGATGTTGAACGAGCGGCTGATAGCCATCACCTGCTCGGCAACCTCGGGACGGACATAGATCTCCATGCGGTGTCCCATGTTGAAGACCTGGTACATCTCGCGCCAGTCGGTGCCTGAGCACTCGTGGATAGCACGGAACAGGGGCGGGACGGGGAACATGTTGTCCTTGACGACACGGCAGTTCTCGCCGACAAAGTGCAGCACCTTAGTCTGTGCGCCACCCGTACAGTGTACCATGCCGTGAATCTCAGGACGCAGCTCGTCGAGCATCCTCTTGATAACGGGGGCATAGGTACGTGTGGGCGAAAGAACCAGCTGGCCGGCATCCACGGGTGAGTCCTCTACGGCATCGGTGAGACGGTACTTTCCGCTATACACGAGCTCATCGGGAACAGCGTGGTCGAAGCTCTCGGGATAGCGCTCGGCCAGATACTTGGCAAAGACGTCGTGACGTGCCGAAGTGAGTCCGTTGCTGCCCATGCCGCCATTGTAGCGCTTCTCGTAGGAGGCCTGACCGGTTGAGGAAAGGCCGACGATGACGTCGCCCGGACGGATGTTGGCGTTGTCGATGACATCGCTGCGGCGCATGCGGCAGGTGACCGTCGAATCGACGATAATCGTTCGCACGAGGTCGCCCACGTCGGCTGTCTCGCCGCCTGTCGGCCAGATGCCGATACCCATCTCGCGGAGTTCCTGCAACAGCTCGTCGGTGCCGTTGATGATGGCCGAGATAATCTCGCCGGGCACCAGCATCTTATTCCGTCCGATGGTAGAGGATACCAGGATGTTGTCCGTGGCACCCACACACAGCAGGTCGTCGGTGTTCATGACGATGGCATCCTGTGCGATGCCTTTCCAAACGGAGAGGTCGCCCGTCTCGCGCCAATACATGTAGGCGAGGCTCGACTTGGTGCCGGCGCCGTCGGCATGCATGATGTTGCAATACGCCGGATCGCCCCCCAGGATGTCGGGGATTATCTTACAGAAGGCCTGCGGGAACAGACCCTTGTCGATATTTTTAATGGCAGCGTGGACGTCTTCCTTAGCGGCCGAGACGCCCCGCTGCATATAACGGTTATCCATCATTAGAACTTTACTTTGGGTGCGTTCTGTGCGTCGGCGTCAGCCTCGAACTTATCCATCTTGCTGAATCCGAAGATGCCGGCGAGAATGTTCTTGGGGAACGAGCGGATGACGACGTTGTAGCCCTGGACCTTCGTGTTGAACTTGTTGCGAGCCTCGTTGATGCGGTTCTCCGTACCTTCGAGTTGTACCTGCAGGTCCTTGAAGTTCTCGTTGGCCTTCAGTTCGGGATAGTTCTCCTGAACGGCCAGCAGGCGTCCGAGTGCAGAACCCAGTTCGCCCTGAGCCTTCTGGAACTCCTGCAGTTTCTCAGGTGTCAGGTTCTCGGGGTCAACGGTAATCTGTGTTGCCTTGGCACGTGCAGCAATGACGGCCTCAAAGGTTCCCTTCTCGTGCTCGGCGTAGCCCTTGACGACTTCCACAAGGTTGGGAATGAGGTCAGCACGGCGCTGGTAGGCCGACTGCACGTTGGCAAAGGCGGTCGTTGCCTCTTCTTGCACGCCAACCATTGAGTTGTAAGCACTGGCAGCCCACATGCCGATGATGACGACGGCTGCGATGATTCCGATGGTTCCTTTTGACATTTTCATAATCTTACGGTTTTATGGGTTATTATTTTCGCTATGTCGATATTTCGTTATTCCGTTATTCCGAGGCTTTTGTCGTTACCATCTTGACGTGGCACCGCCGCCGCCAAAACTGCCTCCACCAAACGATCCGCCGCTGAAGCCGCCACCACCGCCAAAGCCGCTGTGACCACCGCCGAAACTGCTGTGCCCCATGCTGAAGCCACTGCCCGACGGGGCGATGATGAAGGGGTTCGACATGAGCATCAGCGCCGTTGGTGTCGTCCAGTTATACTGCTTGTTCTTATATGTGAAGAAGATGAACAGCAAGGTGAGTGCCAGGGTGGTCAGTCCAACGATGCCCAGGGCACCGTCGTCCTCAGTTGTGCCGTCCATCAGCGACGACATCTGTGGCAGCTCCTTGCCTTTCAAGTGGGCATAGAGAGCTCGACTCAGGTAGATCATGGCACTGTCGGGCTGTTCGGCACGCATACCGGGGATGACGTATTCCTGCTGCAGGTGACGGCACTCGGCGTCAGTGAGGTCGCCCTCAAGCGAGCGTCCTGGCGAGATGTTGATGCTATGGTCCTGATAGCCCACGACAACCATGAGTCCACGGTCGCCGTAGCCCACACCGTAGCGGTTGCCTACATCCTGTGCCATGCGGTAGGGGTCATCGCCTTCAATATGGTTGACAACGATGACAACTGTCTGAACGTTAAAGTCTTGCTCGATTTTGCCCATGTAATAGTTGATGGTATCAACCGCCGCTTGCGTCAGCACGTAGTCGGGGTTCGATACATACTGCGTAGAGTCTTCCAGATAGGGCAGACGGATGTTGTCGGCATTCCAATAGACGGTCTCTTGGTTCTCAGCCAGTGCCGAGACCTGCGATGCGGTCTCCGACTCCTCGGTGACGGCAACCTGGTTTGAGCAGAAGCCGATGAGCAGGATGGTAGCGCCGATGAAGAACCACTTCCACAGCTGGCGTCCGCGCTTCCATTCCGGGTTCTCGTTCTGGTAGTCGGTAAAGGCCTGCTTACGCTTGGTGCGGTATTCGCCGGCCAGCTGCTCATAGCGGTCGGAATACTGTTTCTGCAGCTTGAGCCGCTCGGAGTGTTTCAGTCCCTTCTTCTCCATGTCGAAGGTACTCTGGAGTGCTCGAACGGCATCGTTGTACTGCTCGGTGAGTGGCTTGAGCGTGTCTGTCAGTGTTGCCATGTCGGTGTGGTTAAGGGGTTATTACTTGCTATGCCAGAACTCCCACGAGGCGAAAGCCTGCAGTAGCAGCATCTCAAGGCCGTTCTTGACATCTGCACCGTACTCGCGTCCCCGTTTCATAAAGAGCGTCTCGTCGGGATTATAGATCAGGTCGTACAGAATGGTGTGCTGGTCCATAGCCTCGTAGGGCAGCGGCGGACATTCATCGACGTTGGGGTACATGCCGACAGGTGTGCAGTTGACCACGACGTTGTACTCCTTGATGACCTCCGGTGTCACCTGGTTGTAGCAGATGGTGCCGGGGCGCTCATAGCGGCTGACGCAGACGGGGTCGATGCCCAGCGACTTCAGACCGTAGCAGATGGCTTTCGATGCGCCGCCCGTACCCAGCACAAGTGCTTTCTGGTGCCATTTGTGGTCAATCATGGGTTCAATACTCTGTGTGAAGCCGATGACATCGCTGTTAAAGCCCTTCAGTTTCAGCTTGTTGCCGTCGTGGATGACTTTGATGACATTCACGGCGCCGATGGCCTGGGCCTCGGGAGCCACAGAGTCTAGGAAGTCCATCACCTTTTCCTTGTATGGGATGGTGACGTTCAGTCCCTTCAGCTCGGGGTTCATGGCCAGCACCTCTTCCAGCTGGTCGATGCTCTTGAGCTCATAGTTCTCGTACTTGGCATTGATGCCCTCATCAGCAAACTTCTGGTTGAAGTAGGTGATGGAGAACGAATGTCCCAGCGGGTAGCCTATCAGTCCGTACTTATCCATTTCCTTAACTTATTTTGTTGCAAAATACATCGTGCAGATGCCGAACGTCAGTCGGCGGAAACCGGCTTCGCGGAAACCGGCACTCTTCAGTATCTCTACCATCCGTTCGCCTTGCGGGAAGGCCTCGATGGTCTTGGTCAGATAGCTGTATGCGCTGCCGTCGCGGCTGATGAGCCGTCCGTAGACGGGCAGGATGGTGTGGGAGTAGACGCGGAAGAGCTGCTTCATGGGAAACCGGGGTGGCGTCGTCAGCTCGACGATGCTCAGGTGTCCGCCCGGCTTCAGCACACGGCACATCTCACGCAGTCCCTGGTCAAGGTCGGCGAAGTTGCGAATGCCGAAGGCGGCCGTCACGGCATCGAACGAGGCATCGGGATAGGAGAGGGCCGTACAGTCTTCGCGCTCAAAGCTGATGACGTCCTGCAGTCCTAGCCGTTTCACCTTCTCACGGCCTATCTCCATCATGCCCTCGCTGATGTCGGCGCCCACCAGACGGTCGGGCTTCAGCATCTGGGCAGCCAGTATTGCAAAGTCGCCTGTTCCCGTAGCAATGTCGAGCAGCGTCTTCGGGGCGTGGGGCTGCAGCTGGCTGATGGCCTTCCGTCGCCAGCCGCGGTCGATGTCCCACGACAGGCGGTGGTTCAGCTTGTCATAGGTAGGGGCAATGTTGTCGAACATCTGCTCCACCTGCTGCGCCTTCTCGCCTTCGCCGTATGGCTTGATTACTTCCTGCTTGTAAGCCATTCACTAACGTTCTTCTCGATGCGCTGGGCAATGTCGCCGTCGCTGGTCTCACGCTCGAACTTCTCGCCTACGATGTGCTCGTAGAGCTCTATGTAGCGCTCGCTGACACTCTCGGCATAGGCGTCGGTAATCTCGGGCATCACCTGTCCGGGCTCGTTCATGAAGTCGTGCTCAATGAGCCACTGGC
>CAZLPO010000042.1:0-17514 GCA_964561385.1 uncultured Prevotella sp. | reverse complement strand
ATAAAGCTCTGGAGGGCGACACCGACTGTGGCGGTCTGATGGCCTACAACTACGTCAGCGGCGAGCCTGTCACGGGTCTTGCTGAGGGCCGTCCGTTGTTCGTCCGTTCTGCCAACGACAAGTTCAATCTGGCAAACTTCATGCGTGCCCACCTCTATGGTGCCATCGGCGTGCTGAAAATCGGTAACGACATCCTGTTCAAGGACGAGATGATCCGTGTGGACCGCATCACCGGTCATGGTGGTTACTTCAAGACAGCCGGCGTGGGTCAGCGCATGCTCGCAGCTGCCCTCAACTCGCCGATCTCCGTCATGGAGACTGCTGGCGAAGGTGGTGCCTGGGGAATCGCCCTGTTAGCTGGATACGTTGTGAACAATCCCAACAAACTGAGTTTGGCTGACTATCTGGAGACCGTTGTCTTTGCAGGTAACACAGGCATCAGCATTGCACCTACAGCTGAGGATGTTGCCGGTTTCGAGAAGTACATTGAAAACTACAAACGCTGTCTGCCCATTGAGCAGTCCGCTGTAGACAATAAAGCATAACAATTGCTTTAGAAAATAAAAAATCCCGCTCACAAGGCGGGATTTTTTTATTGTTATATATGATTACAGTCTCTTGCAGAGAGTCTCCTTCCATGCTGCATAGGCAGCCAGATACTCTGAGCGACGGGCTGCATCAGGCTCGATGACCTGCAGTTTGTCCAAAGTGGCGAATGCCTCGTCAGCATTGGCATAGATACCGGCACCGATACCAGCACCCTTGGCAGCACCAACCGAGCCATCTGTATCGTACAGCTCAATCGTAGCGCCGCTGACACCAGCCAGCGTATCACGGAATAGCGGTGACAGGAACATATTAGCCTTGCCGGCATGAATATTCTTGATATCCATACCCATCTGCTGCATGATCTCCATGCCATAGCAGAACGAGAACACGATACCCTCCTGAGCAGCACGGACCAGATGAGCCTTGTTATGCTTATTGAAGTTCAGACCATTGATAGAACAGCCGATCTCCTTGTTCTCCAGCACACGCTCAGCACCGTTGCCGAACGGAACTATCGTCACACCCTCGCTGCCAATGGGCACGGTAGCAGCCAAGTCGTTCATCTCGGCATAGCCTACATCTGGTGTGATGTTACGATGTGTCCAGGCATTCAGAATGCCGGTACCATTGATACAAAGCAAAACGCCCAGACGCGTCTGCTCGTCTGTATGGTTCACATGGGCAAAGGTGTTAACGCGACTCTGCTTATCGTAGTTAACCTCGCCAAGCACGCCATAGACTACACCTGACGTACCGGCCGTTGCAGCAATCTCACCGGGATTCAAGACGTTCAGCGAGAGCGCATTGTTCGGCTGGTCACCACCGCGGTAGGTAATGGGCGTACCAGCCTTCAGCCCCAACTCTGCAGCAGCCTCCGCGCTGACAACACTCTGCTCAGCAAATGTCGGAACAATGTCAGCAATCAGGCTCTTGTCAAAACCATAATAATTCATCAGGAAATCGGCCACTCGTCTCTCCTTGAAGTCCCAGAACATACCCTCGGAAAGGCCGCTGACAGTCGTATTGACCGTACCGCTAAGACGCATGGCAAGATAATCTCCTGGAAGCATCACCTTATAAATGTTGTTGTATACTTCTGCCTCATTCTCCTTAACCCATGCCAGTTTTGCAGCTGTAAAATTGCCTGGAGAGTTCAACAAGTGAGACAGACACTTGTCAGCCCCCAATTCACTAAAGGCACGCTCACCATAGGGAACAGCACGCGAGTCACACCAGATGATGGCTGGGCGAAGAGCCTTCAGGTTCTTGTCCACGCATACCAGTCCATGCATCTGGTACGAGATACCGATCGCCTTGATATCATCACCCTTGACATGGGCATCTGCCATAATCTTCTGGAGCGAGAGTTTTGCGTAGTTCCACCACGACTCGGGTTCCTGTTCTGCCCAACCTGCCTTTACGGCCATGATGGGAGCTTCTTTTTCCGGATAAAAGGCCGAAGCGACGCACTTACCAGTTTCCACATTCACAAGAGACGCCTTCACAGAAGAACTGCCGACGTCAAAACCTAATAAATATTGATTTTCCATAATCAGAATGTTTTATACATTAATAATACGATGGCACGACAAATTTCCCCTAAAAAAATGTGATATGCAACTTTTTTATCCAAATTTGTTTTTTTTTCACAGTAATTTGACCACAATTCAAATATTTTTTTTACCTTTGCGCAGAATTGTGTAATGTCACGAACAAAATCATTCATATATGAAAAAGAAAATATTAATCCTAGACGACAAGGAAACAATTGCTAAAGTATTGTCAATCTATTTGATGAGCGATTACGATGTGCAGTGGCTACCTGACGGATTACAAGGTGTAAAATGGCTTCAGGCAGGAAACACGCCGGATCTGATTATTTCTGACATACGCATGCCTGGGATGAGAGGTGACGATTTCCTGGAATGGATCAAGCAGAATGAGCTGTTCCGTCATATTCCTGTTATCATGCTGTCAAGCGAGGACTCCACAAGTGAGCGCATCCGCTTGTTGGAGATAGGCGCTGAAGATTACATTGTTAAGCCATTCAATCCAATGGAACTTAAGATCAGGGTTAAGAAAATTCTTCCGAACTGATTGTAGCAAATAATGATTGGAATAGTATATCTTGGAACGAATCCTCAGACCGAAGAACGTCTGAAATACATTCCAGGGCGTTTGGTTCAACTCACAAAGAACTACAAAGAAACGGCCACCGCTTGCGTACCCCATGTACGCAACGAGCATTTCATTGTGTTCTATGAGAAGAATGTGCGCAACGAGGACATCACGGCCATTACCTATCTGCGCAAGAAATGCTCGAATGTGTACATCATCATGCTTACCGACCAGTTGTCGGATGAAGACAGGCAGATGTACCAGCGATGCGGCATCAACGACACCCTTTCCGTTAACGCTTCGGTTACTGAGCTGAACAAGAAAATCCAGTTCATCAGCGACCGTGAGGGGATCATGTTTGACGATCAGGTATCCAAGAAGCACATTTTGCGATTCAAGATCCCCCTTTGGAAAAGGACTTTTGACATCATTTTTTCTCTATTGGGCATTATCATTCTGTCTCCGATCTTCATCATCACGGCTATTGCCATCAAGCTCGAGAGTCCAGGACCGGTTCTATACAAGTCAAAACGCGTAGGAACTAACTACACGGTCTTTGACTTTCTGAAGTTCCGCTCCATGTATAGTGATGCCGACAAGCGCCTGAAGGAGGTCAGCAAGACAGCCGGCAACCAGTATTCCGAGAAAGAAGAAACAGAAGAACCCAAGGCCACTATCACGGCACCTTTGGGCGACGAGGCAGAACTGACCATGATGGCCTTGGGCATGGAGTCGGACATGATGATTAGTGACGACGAGGTCATGCTGGTAGGTGACGACTATGTGGTGGCTGAGAGCGACTTCAGCAAAGAGAAAGAAGAAGAGAACAACAACGCGTTTGTCAAGATTGAGAACGACCCACGCGTTACCAAGGTAGGACGCTTCATCCGTAAATACAGCATCGATGAGCTACCGCAGTTGTTCAATATCCTTAAGGGCGACATGTCCATCGTCGGCAACCGTCCCCTCCCCCTCTATGAGGCTGAGAAACTGACCATCGACTCCAGTATCGACCGTTTCATGGCTCCTGCCGGTTTGACCGGTCTTTGGCAGGTAGAGGAGCGCGGCAAGGGAGGTGCCATGTCTGCAGAGGAACGTAAACAGCTGGACATCACTTATGGCCAGACTTACAATTTCCTCCTTGACATGAAGATTATCTTCCGCACGCTGACTGCTTTTATTCAGAAAGAGAATGTATAACTACAAAAAGAGATTTGACATGACATATTCAAGACGCCTGTTACTGCTCTTCGCATTTGCCGCGCTGACTGGTAACATGGCCTTTGCACAGTTCAACGAAAGCGGTATCAGCGCTGGATTCTTTGACTCCAGCGAGGAAAAGAGCATCAACTTTTCCGAGTTCAAGCTCCCCCCGCTGTCCGTTCTGTTCGAGAATGCAAAATCCACGCCCCAGATCCTGACTTTGGCGAAGGCACAGGAGATAGCAGAAGCAGAGGTGGCCAAACAGAAGCGTCATATCTTCTCCTATGTCAACGGACATGCCAGTTATTCTTATGGAAAAACTGATGTTTGGGGAAATAACTCGTCCTCTCTTAACACCATGATATACCAATTCCAGGGCAGTAAGCAGAACTACTGGAATGTTGGTGTCAGTCTGTCGGTTCCCGTCGAGGACATTCTTGACCTGAGTGCTTCCGTGAGAAGAAAGAGAATGTTGGTTGAACAGGCCGCCTATCAGAAGGACATCGCCTACGACAACCTGAAGCTTGAGATTGCCAGTCTGTTCATCAAGATTACGAACAACCTCATTGCCCTGAAGACGGCCAGCGAGAATGCAGCCATGTACCAGGGTGCCGGTGCCTTGACTCTGGAAGACTTCCACAACGGCAACATGAGCATCGACGACTTTGCGTGGACCAAGACGCGTGAGGATGCAGCCGTCTCCAAGTACCAGTCGCTGCAGACACAGATTACAACGGACATCATTACCCTTGAGATTCTGACACATACGCCGATTCTGACTAACACGACGACAGAAATCACGCTTGACAGCGCCGTTCATAAGTCCGAGAAACAGATAGCCAAGGAGAACAAGGCTGTTGAGAAACGCATCAAGAAGGCTGCCGAGGAAGAAGAGAAGCGTATTGAGGAACTTGAGAAGGCTGAAAAGAAAGCTGCCAAAGAAGCTTCGAAGTCATCAACCAAGTCAACCAAGAAATAACGATAGTATAACTGTTCATAAAACATTGCACTATGGATTTATTCAGATATATCGTCCGATTCCTTTTCAAGATACGCTGGTATCTCATCATTCTGCCACTCATAGCTCTTGTCGTAGCATGGTTCCTTACCCGTGACATGGAGCGTATCTATGATACGAACACCACCATCTATACCGGAATGATCACCGGTTACAACATTGAGGGTGGAACAGGTGCTGCCGGCGGACATGCGCAGACCAACATCAACAACTTGATCTTGATTATCCAGACCGACAACACCATTCATGAGGTGGCATTACGCCTGTTTGGTCGTTGTATGATGTATGGAAGCACCAGCAAGGACAACAACTATATCTCAGCCGAGCACTTCCGCGAACTGAGCAGTACGGTTCCGGCTGAGGTGAAGGCGCTGATTAACCATAACAGCGAGAAACAGACCTATGCCAATCTGAAGGCTTACGAGAAGCCCATGCAGGACAACTACCTGTTCGGTCTTTTGAACTCACACCCCTACTTCGGCATCAACAACATCACCAGTCGTCTGAAGGTCATGCAGCTGAATAACACGGATATCATCAACATCGGTTATTCGGCCAATGATGCCGGTATTGCCTACAACACGCTGGACATCCTGAACGAGGTCTTTGCACGCCAATACCAGCAGCTCCGATATGGCGAGACCAGCAACGTCATCAAGTTCTTTGAGCGCGAGGTAGCCCGCCTGTATCGCATCCTGACCGGTGCCGAGGACGACCTTATCCGCTATAATGTCGAGAAGCGCATCATCAACTACGGCGAGCAGACCAAGCAGCTGACCATGCTTGATGCCAATCAGCAGACGTCCGACAACAACCAGCTGATGAACTACACGACGACCAAAGCCCTGATGGACTATCTGGAGCGTCAGCTTGGCAACCGTGCCAAGATTATCCGTGCGAACAAGGACTTTACCAATCAGGTGACCGACATTTCCCGCATCCAGTCGCGTATCTCCAACCTGCGCCTGATGAACAGCGAGAACGGCGGCGACAACCAGGAGGCACAACTGGAGCTGGCCAACGCCGAGCGCATGCTTCAGAAAGCCACCAACAACGTGAAGGACCTCACCAAGGACATTGAGGCCAGCACCTACAGCACCGAGACTGGCGTCAAGTCGAGTGCCATGATCGACCGTTGGCTGGAGCAGGTCCTCCTGTTGGAGAAGACCAAGGCCGAAATGTCCGCCCAGGACATCATGCGCGGCAAGCTTGACAAGCAGATTCTCTACTACGCGCCGATTGGTGCTACCATTGACCGTAAGTCCCGCCATATCGGCTTCATCGAAGGCAACTATATGGAGATGCTCCGTTCGCTGAATGCAGCCCGTCTGCGCCAGCGTAACCTCCAGATGAGCACAGCTACCCTGCGTGTGCTGAATCCGCCGATGTTCCCCATGAACGCGCAACCCACCAACCGCATGATGATCCTGCTTGGTGCCTTTGCCCTGACATTTATCCTGACGGCCCTCTACTTCTTCATCATCGAGCTGCTCGACCGCACGCTTCGTGACCGTATGCGCTCCGAGATTATCACAAAGGTTCCCGTCATGGGCTGCTTCCCCAAAGAGAGCAACCTGCGCTATCGCCGCTATAACAAGACCATCAGCGACATGGCTCTGCGCCAACTCTCGAAGGCCCTTCTTCCCCACTTCAAGGAAGGACAGCAGAACGTATTGAACCTCCTGTCCACGGATGCTGCCAACGGCAAGAGCTTCCTGGCACAGGAACTGGAGAACTACTGGATATCCATCGGCCTTCAGGTCCGCCGCCTCACCTACGACGAGGACTTCCTTGCTGAGGACAGCCGTTACATCATGGCCAAGGACATCAAGGATCTCTGTCCCGACCTGATGCCCAATGAGATTGCCATCATCGAGTATCCGAATCTTGATGACAACTCCATTGCGCCGGCCCTTCTGAACATGGGTACCGTCAACCTGATGGTCACACGTGCCAACCGAACCTGGAAGGACGTTGACCAGAAAGCACTTAAGGAGCTGCAGGCACAACTTGAGAACAAGGACAGCCTCTATATGTATCTGACCGAGGCCAACCGCTATGCCGTTGAGGAGTTTGTGGGTCAGCTGCCACCTTACACCCGCTTCAACAACTTTGTCTATCGAATGTCTCAGTTAGGACTGACTGCCGTTGAGAACGAACACGCGAAATAAATGGCAAGCAAGGGCTATAAGACATATGTCCAAAACAATGGAGGAAGAGTAGCATTACTCTTTCTCCTGTTTTTGCTTGCACTCTACCAGTTCTATTCCTCCGGTTTCAGCGCCTTTGCCGTCGTCTGCCTCATTCCAGTCATCGTACTGGTCATGGTAGCAACGTTCCGTTATAGGATGTTTTTGTTCTGGAGCCTCATCATCGTGAACTACTTTGTTCAGATGAAGGACGTGCAACTGCCCATCCCCACCTCTGTTCCCAACGAATTATTGGAGTTAGCCCTGATAGCCTTTGCTATCATCGACGTTAAGAACAACCACTTCGACCGTGCTGCCAACGCGATGATGGTGGCATTAGCCGTCTGGTGCGGGTTCTGTACACTTGAGGTCATGAACGACACCTGTAATGTCGGCATCGATGTGGGTGCGTGGTACACGGTAGCGCGCATGATCGGCTACCAGCTGCTTTACATCTTCCTGGTCTTCTCCCTCTACCTGACCACTCCGAAACTCCTGATGCGTTACCTCGTCCTGTGGGGCTGTCTGGCCCTGTTTGCCAGTTTCTGGGTGTGGAAGCAGAAGACCTTCGGATTCACCATCGAAGAGAACCGGTGGATTCAGACGCGCGGTCGCAAGACACACATCCTGCAGGCAGGAACACTCATCCGCTACTTCTCCATCTACAGCGACGCAGCCAACTTCGGTATCGGTATTGCCTCCACAGCCGTTGCATTCATCATCTTCGGCATCACCAGCAAGATCCGCAAGTACCGTTGGTTCTTCCTCCTCACGGGTCTGGCCTGCGCCTGGGCCATGTTCCCCTCTGGCACCCGAACAGCCATTGCCTGTATGATGGCAGGGTTCATGGCCTATGTCTTTCTGTCCAAGTCCATCAAGATTGCCATTCCCTTCACGCTTGCTTTTGCGTTCTTCATCTTTATCCTCGCCTTCACCAACATTGGCGACAGCAACCAGTCCATACGCCGCATGCGTACGGCCTTCGACAAGAACGATGCCTCGCGTGGCCAGCGTGACGTGAACCAGGAAGCCATGAAGAAGTACATGAGGGAAGCGCCTTGGGGCATCGGCATGGGCATTGGCTATCAGAATGCGCCGGCCAACAACAAGTTCACCTACATGGCCAAGGTACCGCCTGACTCAGAATACGTGTTCATCTGGATTCACAGCGGCGTCATCGGCATCACGACCTTCCTCATCTGCATGGCCATCATGCTCATCGGCGCCTGCTGGATTGTCCTCTTCCGACTAAAGAGTCCCTCTCTGCGAGGCATCGGGGCGGGCTTCTGCTGTGCCTTCGTGTCGCAGCAGTTAGGCGGTTACGGCAACCAGGTTCTGCTACAGTTCCCCAATGCCCTCGTGTTCTACGGTGGTCTCACGATTGTCTACATCCTCCCTCATATAGAGAACGAATGGATAGCGTTTGAGCAGCAGCAGCTGGCCAAGCAAGAAGAGAAGAAACGCCTGAAACTGGAGAAGAAGCGTGCATCAAGAGTATGACATATCCGTCATCACCATCAATTACAATGGGCTGGACGACACCTGCGCATTAATTGATAGCCTCCCCTTCGATGACTATGCATTGGAGGTGATTGTGGTCGATAATGCATCGCGTGAGGACGAAGCCTCCGTCATCGAGCAACGCTATCCGCAGGTGACGGTCATCCGCAGCAACGAGAACCTGGGGTTCGCCGGCGGCAACAATCTCGGCATCCGCGCTTCACACGGCAAGTACCTGCTACTGATCAACAACGACACGTTGCTGGGTGACGAGCCGTCGCAGGCAAGTGGCAAGCAGCTCCTGCAGCCTCTGGTGGACCGTCTCCGCTCGTCCGACAAGATTGGCATCGTGTGTCCCAAGCTGCGCTTCACGTGGGACAGTCGGCCTATTCAGTTTGCCGGGTTCACCCCACTCTCTCCCATCACGGTCCGCAACCGTTCCATGGGCTACGGCGAGGACGACCACGGGCAGTACGACACGCCGCATACCACCCCATACGCCCATGGTGCCGCCATGATGGTCAGACGCGAGGCCGTTGAGCGTGCGGGCCTCATGCCCGAGTGCTACTTCCTCTATTACGAGGAGATCGACTGGTCGCTCATGATGCGCCGGGCAGGTTACGAGATATGGTACGAGCCCCAGACGACCGTCTATCACAAAGAGAGCCGGTCGACGGGCAAGGAGAGTCCCCTCAAGACCTGGTACCTCACCCGTAACCGTCTGCTCCTGGTCAAGCGCAACATAGCATGTCCGAAGCGCTGGCTCTCCTACGCCTACCTGATAGGACTGGTGGCGCCGAAAGACATCATCAAGCATGCACTCCGAGGGCGTTTCCGCCTCTCTGGTGCTGTGCTGAGCGGCATCCTGGCCTTCCTTCAGGGGAAGCAGGGAAGTAAAATGAGTTGAACACAAAAAATAATAACATATGGACCTCTGGCTTATCTTATATATCATCGACGGAGCACTATTCATCGGAGTAGCCTTCACGACACTCTACCTGATGGTGTTCTCCATTGCGTCACACTTCACCAAGCACACCCATGTTGTCAAGGCGAAGCGGCAGAACCGCTTCATCGTGCTCATACCCGCCTACAAGCAGGACCACGTCATCCTGCAGAGCGTCATGTCCATTCTGGGACAGTCCTATCCCCAGCGCCTCTTCGACGTCATCGTCATCTCCGACCACGAAAGCGAGATGACGAACATGCACCTTGCACAATACCCTATCACCCTGCTGACGCCCAACTTCGAGAAGAGCACCAAGGGCAAATCGCTCCAATACGCCATACTGAACCTGCCGGAATTCAAGATCTACGATGCCGTCGTGGTGCTCGATGCCGACAACATTGTCGAGTCCGAGTTCCTGGAGCAGGTCAACAACGCCTACGAGAGTGCCGGCACGAAAGCCATCCTGGCCCACCGGCTGCCCAAGAACCGCGACACGCCGTCGGCACGTCTCGACTCCATCTTCGAGGAAATCAACACCTCCATCTTCCGCCGCGGTCATATCACGCTCGGCCTCTCCGCCGCCACCACCGGCTCGGGCATCATCTTTGAGTTCGAATGGTTCAAGCGTAACATCATGAAGGTCAGGACTTCCGGCGAAGACAAGGAGCTGGAGGCCATGCTGCTGCGCCAGCACGTCTTTGTCGACTATTTCGACAACATCTACGTGTACGACGAGAAGACGCGCCGCACCAGCGACTTCAACAAGCAACGCGGCCGCTGGGCGTTCACGCAGTACAGGAATCTCTTCAAGAACATCCACAACCTGCTGCCAGCCATCTTCAACCGACATTATGACTATGCCGACAAGATTATTCAATGGATGCTCATCCCGCGTATCCTGGCCGTCGCCATCATCATGCTCATGAGCATCATCCTGCCGTTCATCTATTTCAGCCTGGCCGTCAAGTGGTGGGTTGTCGGCGTGCTCCTTGGCTTCGCGTTTGCCTTTGCAACGCCTAACCACCTGGTTGACAAGCATTGGGACACGGACTTCATCCTGCTGCCCTACCGTATAGTCAAGAGCCTCGTCAAGCACATCTATTGGAAACTACACAGATAGCCGTCATGGTCTGGACAATTATTCATTACATAGACATCGCCGTATGGCTCCTCATCGCAGCATCCGTCTTCTACGTGTGCTTCTTTGCCGTCATATCGCTGTTCTATGAGAAGGACAATTTCGCCGCCAACCACGCATCGGCCATGAACCAGCGCCAGCGCAGGTTCCTGGTGCTCTATCCCGCCTACAACGAGGACAGCGTCATCGTCAACTCCGTCGATAAGTTCCTGTACCAGGACTATCCCGCCGACAAGTTCCAGCTGGTGGTCATCTCCGACCACATGCGCGACGAGACCAACGAGCTGCTGCGCTCCTGCCCCATCACCCTGCTGACGCCCGTGTTTGAGAAGAGCAGCAAGGCCAAGGCCATGCAGTACGCCATCAACGAGGTGCAGGGCGAGTTCGACAACGTGGTCATCCTCGATGCCGACAACGTGGTGCTGCCCGAGTTTCTGTCGTGCCTCAACACCCTCTGCAACGCGGGCTACGAGGTTATCCAATGCCACCGCTGCGCCAAGAACTCCAACAACGACGTGGCCATGCTCGACGGCGCCAGCGAGGAAATCAACAACACCATCTTCCGCAAGGCCCACAACCGTCTGGGACTCTCGTCGGCCCTCATCGGGTCGGGTATGTGCTTCACCTATGAGCTGTTCCGCCAGAACGTCTTCCAGCTCAGCACGGCGGGCGAGGACCGCGAGATGGAAGCCCTGCTGCTGCGTCAAAAGGTGTTCATCAAGTATGCCGCCGAGATTCATGTCTTCGACGAGAAGGTTAGTAACAAGGACAACTTCCAGCGCCAGCGTATGCGCTGGATGACGGCCCAGATACAGAGTCTGTTCCGCCAGTTGCCGCAGATTCCCAGCGCCATCGTCCACGGCAACCTGAACTTCATCGACAAGACCATTCAGCAGGCCCTCATCCCCCGTTCCATCCTTATCGTGCTGCTGACGGCCATCTCCATTCTGATGTCGTTCGTGGCACCTTTCTGGTGCACCAAGTGGTGGGTCTTGTGGGCCATCCTGGTTGTCTCGCTGGTCATCGCCATCCCTCCCCAGCTCCGTTCGCGTTCGCTCTTCGGCAAGGCGCTGGCCGTCCCCGGGCTGGTGTTGCGCATGCTGAAGAACCTGTTGCACATCGACCACAAGAACACCGACTTCCTGCACACAACGCACGACAGTTAGCCTATGAGCGAGCGAGTACACAGAAGCGTCATGAACGTCAAGGTGGGCATGCTGTTCTATGTCCTCTCGCTGTTCCTTGCCTTCTTCTCGCGAAAAGTGTTCCTCGACTGTCTGGGCGCCGAGTTCATGGGTCTCACCGGCATGCTCATGAGCATTCTGGGCTATCTCAGCGTCGCCGAACTGGGCATCGGCACCAGCATCGCCTTCTTCCTCTACAAGCCGCTTCAGGAGGACAATCATGAGCGCATCAACGAGGTCATGTCCATGCTGGCATTCCTCTACCGCTGCATCGGCTGTGTCATCGGCGTCGGCGGTCTCGTCGTCAGCCTGTTCTTCCCCTGGTGGTTCAGCGGCGTCTCCACGGGTCTGTTCCTCGTCTATTTCGCCTTCTACTCCTTCCTGGCGTCGTCCATGGCGGGCTACATCTTCAACTACCGCCAGATGCTGGTCGGCGCCAACCAGAAGCAGTACGTGGTCAACGCCTACTTCCAGACCATCGCCATCGTACAGAGCGTGGTCCAGATTCTGCTGGCCTGGTACTACCGCAACCTCTACCTCTGGGTGCTGGCCGGTCTCGTCTTCACCATCATCGGCTGCATCGTCTTCAACTACCGCATCCGCAAGGAGTATCCGTGGCTGCGCATCAGTCTGAGCGAGGGCCGCAAGAACCTGCGCCGCTACCCCGAGGTGCTGAGGAAGACCCGCCAGGTCTTTGCGCAGAAGCTCAAGGACCTCATCCTCTACCGTAGCGACGAGCTGCTGGTGGGCATCTTCGTGTCCGTGACGCAGGTGGCCTATTTCGGCAACTACATGATTATCGTCAACAAGCTGAACTACCTGACCAACATCCTCAGCGACGGCATGAACGCCGGCATCGGCAACCTGATAGCTGAGGGCAACATCAAGAACACGATGAAGGTCTTCTGGGAACTGACGGCCATCCGCTTCCTCATCACGGGCGTCATCGTCTTCGGCCTGCTCATGTTCATCCAGCCGTTCATTCTCTGCTGGCTCGGCCGTGAGTATGTGCTCGACGACCTGATTGTCTATCTGCTGGTCTTCAACATCTTCATCTTCCTCTCGCGCGGCGTCGTCGAGATGTACAAGAGCGCCTGCGGCCTGTTCTCCGACGTGTGGACCGCTTGGACGGAGCTCACCCTGAACCTGTCGGTAACCATCTGTACGGCACCCTTCCTCGGCATCGTCGGCATTCTGCTGGGCAAGATCGTGAGCGTCTTCTTCATCGCCCTGTTCTGGCGTCCCTACTTCCTCTTCAAGCATGGGCTCCACCAGCCCGTTGCAGCTTACTGGCGGGGCATGGCGGCCTACTACGCCGTCTTCGCCCTGTTCTGTGCCGTCGCCCTGCTGCTCAAGCACGCCTTGATCGACGCCCGTGCCGTCAGCTTCCCGTCGCTCCTGCTGTGGGGCGCCATCACGTTCGTGCCGCTGTCCCTGCTCTATTTCTACGCCATGTTCCTCGCCACGCGGGGCATGAAGTACTTCGTGTCCAGGAAGCCGCGACTGTTCCACCTCCTGAACCGCCACAGCCAATGAAAGAGCGCAGCCTGTATCTCGATGTCGTCAAGGGACTGGCCATCATCCTGGTCGTCGTGGGCCATTGCATACAGTTTGGCTCCGGCGCCGACGTGCTCCGTTCGGGCGTGTTCTTTGCCGACCCGCTGTTCAAGTTCATCTACAGCTTCCACATGCCCCTGTTCATGCTCGTCAGCGGCTACCTGTTCCGTTACTCCATCCAGCGGCCTGCCGCCCAAGTCGTCATCGCCAAGGTGCGCAGCATCGTGGTGCCGCTCGTCGTCTGGGTGACGCTCTACCAGGTGCTCCTGCTGCTGCGGGGCACCACCATTCCTGTGGACATCTTCCTGGCCACCTACTTCCACGAGTTGTGGTTCCTGCGCGCCCTCTTCGTCTTCTGCATGGTTGTGCTCGCCGTCAGGCTCTTCCTGCGCGACAGCCTCTATGCCCACATCCTGCTCAACCTCGCGGTCCTGTTCGTCCCCGGTCGGTTCATGTCCAGCATCTTCGTCTTCACGCTGCCCTACTTCACCTTGGGTTACCTTTTCAACAAGTACCAGCTGCTGTCCAAGGTCCAGCCCGTCGTGGAGCGGAGGTCAGGACTGCTGGTGCTGGCGACCATGGTGCCGTTCGTGCTCCTGCTCTGTTTCTTCGGCGACGGCTACTATGCCTACCGCATGGACAGCTGCCTGCTGAGCAACCGCCAGCCCTGGACCGTCACAGCCTATGTCGACATCTACCGCCACCTGACGGCTGTCTGCGGCTGTCTGTGGCTGCTGCTGGCAGTCTGGTGGATGATGCGCCGCTTCTCCCAGCCGTCAGTCTCCCGTCTGCTGCAGAAGCTTGGCCAGGCCGCCCTATGCATCTATATCGTGAACGACAACCTGAACATCGTGCTGCCGCTACTGCCGGCTCACGGCATCTGCTACCTCGTCAACGCCCTCGAGAGCGTCGGCGTCCTGGCGACGGCCTATGCCGCCTATGCCGTGCTGAAG
Source organism: uncultured Prevotella sp. (assembly GCA_964561385.1). Taxonomy (GTDB): domain Bacteria; phylum Bacteroidota; class Bacteroidia; order Bacteroidales; family Bacteroidaceae; genus Prevotella. The sequence continues at coordinate 3,156 of CAZLPO010000042.1, read as the reverse complement.
CGCTACAGTCTCACCCGTCTCCTCTTCCTTGGAGGACGATAACCTGACGCCGCCTATGAACAGAAGAAGAATTGCATCGGCCGTCTGCCACCGCTACAGCTTGCTCCTCCTGATGAGCCTGCTCAACTTGGCGTTCATGCACGTCTGCATCATCACAACCGTGGAGCCCGAGTTTCCGTTGGACGGCACGTCGCCGGTCGACTGCCTCACGGGCGTGTTCTTCGACACAGCCGTTGTCTTCGCCGTCGCCCTCCTGCTGACCCGCTTCCGGAGCAAACCGGCCGTCGCCCTCACCTTCGCCGTAACCGCCGTCTGGGCCTTCAGCAACGTAGTCTATGCACGCTTCTTCAGTTCCTATCTGACGTTCTCCGCCATGGGTCAGGGCGCGTCCCTGTTCGACCCGCTGGTCATGCGTTCAACCCTTCACGGCCTGCAATGGACCGATCTCTACTTCCTCGCCGTCCCGACGGTCTTCTGCCTCGTCTATCGCAGGACGTCGGCTGTATCGCTGCGACGAGCCTTCGCCCTCATCGTCCTGCCGCTCGTAGTGCTCGTCCTCTGCGACCTGACAGCCCACGCCCTCTACTGCTTCTCACGCCCAGGCTACCGCTACCTGTCCTACTACGTCTTCAGACTGCATGCCCGCCATCTGGCCGACCACAACGCCCTGTGCGAACCCTTGATAACCACCTTCCACCGCGGCAGCATCCGCATGCTGGCGTCCGAGGCCGTTGACGCGCTACGGGGCGACACGGACCTGACGGAACAGCAGCAGGCCGACATCCGCAAAGCCGTCAGCGAGAGCTCGAGCAGTCTGGTGGCGATGCCCGATAGCGACAGCAACATCCGCAACGTCATCTTCATCATCACGGAGTCCTACATGTCGTTCACCTCCGACCTGCGGGTGGACGGCAAGGAGATAACGCCCTTCCTCAACTCCCTGCGCCACGACAGTACCGTCTACTACAACGGCCACGTGCAGCCCGACATCACGTTAGGCGAGTCGGCCGACGGACAGTACATCTACATGACGGGCCTGCTGCCGCTGCGTTCAACCATTACCGTCTCGAAGGCACGCCGGAAGAAGCTGCCCGGGCTGGCTGGCGTGCTTGCCGACCACGGGTTCCAGAGCCGCATGGTCATTCCCACCATGCCCTCGCTGTGGAACCAGTCGGCCATGTGCCGGCAGTACGGCTTCGACCACCTGTTCTCGGCCGAGGACTACGCCGAGGGCGACCTTCAGGAGCTGAACGATGAGCAGGTGTTCAGTCTGGCCAGCAGCAAGGACTGCGAGCAGAAGGACCGCCGCTCCTTCTCCGTCGTCCTGACCGTCTCCATGCACCAGCCCTATGTCACGTCCGTCGATCCCTCGTTCCAGCTCAACGATCCGCGCCTGTCCAACGAGCTGAAGAACTACCTGGCCGCCTGTCACTATACCGACCGGTGCATCAAGGCGTATATCGACCGGCTGAAGCGTGAGGGACTCTACGACAACAGCCTGATAGTCATCACGGCCGACCACCACGTCCACAGCACCAGCTTCGGCGACGGCATCAGCAACCATCTGCCCCTCTACATCGTCCATGGCGGCACAGACCCGAAAACCATGTGGCAGGGACCGTGCCACCAGGTCGACGTCTATCCCACCCTGCTCAACCTGCTCGGCATACGCAACGAGTGGTGCGGACTGGGCCGCTCCCTGCTGTCGCCCGACTATCAGGACACGCTCGACGACACCAAGTGGGACATCGCCGAATGGATGCTGCAGAGCGACTGGTTCAGCCGCTACGCCAGCCTTCCCGTTTCCACCAGCCACCTCATAGCCCATGCCGGCGGCATGATTGACGGACATCGCTACACCAACAGCCGCGAGGCGGTTCTCCAGTCCATTGCGAAGGGCTACCGCTACATCGAGCTCGACCTGCAGCTGACGACCGACAGCCAGCTGGTCTGCATGCACAGCATGGACGACTTCCGCAGGATGACCGCCACGCCCGACAGCATCGACATCGACGCCGCCTACTTCCGCAAGCAGAAGATTCACGGACGGCTGACGCCCCTGACGGCTGCCGACGTTGTGGACATCATCAAGCAGTACGGCATCACGCTGGTGACCGACAAGATTTCCGATCCGCTCATCCTCGACAAGGCCTTCGCCGAGGTCAGACAGAACGTGATGGTCGAGGCCTTCTCGCTCGACGACTACCGGCGGCTCAACGAGCTGGGCTACACGCCCATGCTCAGCCTCTACCACTCCGGACTCAGGAAGACCTACATCAAGGAATGCCTGAAGAACCGGGGCGTCATCGAGCGCATCACCACCTCCGTCCATGCCGACGACATTCCCAACTACCGGTTCCTGAAGCGGTTCTTCGGCACGAAGATTACCGTCTATTCGTCGACGCCACCCGAGCAGTTCAAGGACTACGTCGGACGGGAGATTGACATGATATACGTTGACGACAAAGCCGCGTTTTTACGAAAATAATCCAACAATATGAGAGTTATCTGTGATGCCCCCGGACAGACGTGCAACCGTCTCTGGACCTACGTTGCAAGCGTTGCGCAATGTGTAGCTGAGCGCAAGCGCATGGTCATCGTCTTCTACGACTGGACCATCGAGGACTTCCCCCGTCTGCTCCATTGCCCGTTCATCTGGTTCCCCCTGTGGCAGCCCTGGTTCCTGAAACTGCCCAAGGGATGGGGCTGGTACAAGCACCTGACGTGGAAGGTGACCCACAACAAGACGTGGGACCGCATCTTCCACACGCTCGGCTTCACCAAGGGCTGGAGCACACGCACGGACACCCGCTACCTGCAGCAGACGATGCCCGAGCTGAAGCGCATCTTCCGGCCCAAGGACGAGATTATGCAGAAGGCCGAGGCCATGATTGCCCGCCAGCGCGCGCAGGCCGACATCGTCGTCGGCGTGCATATCCGTCGCGGCGACTATGCCACCTGGAACGACGGACAATTCTTCTACTCTCTCGAGGACTACCGACAGTTCATGCTGCGCGTCCAGCAGCTCTACGGCGACCGCCGCGTCAGCTTCTTCATCAGCTCAAACGAGGACTTCTCACTTGACCTTTTCCAGGGGTGCGACTGCCACCGCTTCGGCAAGGAGCCCTCGGGCGCCATCCTCGACCTCTACACGCT
>CAZLPO010000041.1:0-17818 GCA_964561385.1 uncultured Prevotella sp. | reverse complement strand
TGGCAGCTGGAACGTGCGTTGGGAGAATTTACAAAGAATGCAATAATCAACAAAAAAAACAATACTACAATGAAGAAACTATTAGCTACATTAGTACTCATGGCCGGCTCACTGGCCACGATGGCCCAGGCGCCAGCCTTCCCCGGTGCCGAAGGTCACGGCCGCTATGTGACTGGCGGACGCGGCGGCGAAGTGCGCCACGTCACCACGCTCATCGACGATGGCAAGACCTCAACGAAAGGCACCCTGCGCTGGGCCGTCAACGGCGACAGCAAGAAGATTGTGGTCTTTGACGTTGGCGGCATCATCGAACTGACCAAGGAACTGGTCATCGGCAAGAACACCACCATTGCCGGACAAACGGCTCCTGCTCCGGGCATCACCCTGCGCTACTACACCGTACGCCCCAAGGCCAACAACATCATCCGCTTCATCCGCTTCCGTCGTGGTGAGGAGAAGGATGTCAACGATGGTGCTGACGCCACCTGGCAACGCGAGACCGACGGCATCGTCCTCGACCACTGTTCGTTCTCCTGGAGCATCGACGAACTGGCATCGTTCTACGACAACACTCATTTCACCATGCAGTGGTGTACGCTGGGCGAGGCACTGGCTAACCCCGGACACTCAAAAGGTGAGCATAGCTATGGCGGCATCTGGGGCGGTAAGGGAGCCTCGTTCCACCACAACTTCCTCTGCCACATGCAGAACCGTGCGCCGCGCTTCTGCGGAGCACGTTACGACTGGGGCGGCTACGACAAGACCAAATACGGCAGTTCCATTGAGGCAGAAATCGTCGACTTCCGCAACTGCGTGATGTACAACTGGGGCAACGGCAACGGCTGCTACGGCGGTACGGGCGGCGGTAATATCAACATCGTGAACAACTACTATAAGGCCGGTCCCGGCACAGCTAACAAGACCCGCGTCACCCAGATATCGGTCGCCACGTCCAATAATGCCTCCGGCTCTCCCTTCATGGGCTACTGCGCACGCTACTACATCAAAGGTAACTATGTGACAGCGGCCGGCAGCAATGCCGAGAACTACGACTGGAAGGGCGTCATCTACGACAACGGCACATCGACCATCAACGGCGAGCGCTATTGTCCTGACGCCAAGCACCTCTACGGCAGCAGCGTCACCTACGTCAAGAACTCCAGCAATGTGGACTGCGTGAAGATACAGCTCGACGAGCCCGTTGACGCTGGCGAGGTGACCACCCATACAGCTCAGGCGGCCTACGAGAAGGTACTGGCCTACGGCGGCGCCTCCCTCCACCGCGATGCCGTCGATGCCCGCTACATGGACGAGGCCGAGAACGGCACCACCCACTACATCGGTTCGGCCACCAAGACGGGCGACGGCAAGACCATTTCCCATCGCAAGGGCATCATCGACTTCGTGAAGGATCAGGGGGCCTACACTTTGGAATCTACCGCCCGTCCCGCCGGCTTCGATGCTGACAATGACGGCATGGCCGATGCCTGGGAGCAGGCCAACGGCGGCGACTTGGACTCCAACGGCTACGACATCGACTCGGAGCGCAAATGGTACACCAACCTTGAAGTTTACATGAACGCGCTGGTGCAGGACATCATGGTACGCGAGAACTACGATGCCGTGAGTACCGTCGACGAGTATTACCCCATCTTCAAGAATGAACGGGGTGAGACCGTTACCGCTGTCAAGGCTGCCTGGATGACTGCCCCACATACTACGCAGCGCTACAACTTGGCAGGCCAGAAAGTAAACGACAGCTTCCGCGGCATTGTCATCGAGAACGGCAGCAAGCGCATTGTCCGCTAAGACTCTATTACAGTAAAACAACTTGTTTTACCTTCAAAGAAAGCATTCCTTATGGTCGTTAAGAGCATTCCGATGAAGGTAAAACAAGTTGTTTTACTTGTAGCCGCTACGTCTCTTTGAGTTACACTCCATATTTAACACTCGGCATTGCATTTTTTCTTAATAAAAAACACTACTTTCAGAAAAAAATGCGTATATTTGCAACCGAAAAGCATAGCCTTAAACAAAAGACACAAGACTGCACAATATACAACATTCAATAATCAATTACTAAAAACAACAATTATGAAGTACAAATTACTACGATTCACGCTACTTCTCCTATTATTGGCAATGGGAGGTGTAACATCCGTATGGGCTGACGAAGACGTCTACACATTCACATCGAAAGCATGGAAAGCCACGCTGAACGGAGAGGAAGCCAACTGGACCAGCAACAAAGACGGTGGTGATTTTATTAACAATGGTGTCCAAGTGACCAAATCCGGTACTGGTGCCAGTGCGACTTCGCCAATTTCTTATAACGACATCTCCAAGATTGTTGTCACCTACAACACCAACAAATCAGCGGGAGCAGGTACCATTCATATCAAGGTCGGCAATAATGAGGCCAAGTCCAAGGAAGTCATATTCAGCGGCAGCGCCGATGGCAGATCAGCTAACTTCAAGACCGAGTTCGACTATTCCACGGCAGAAAGCGGTAATGTCACCATCACGGTCAACACAACCACCAATTCGCTGTATATCTGCAGCATAGCTATTACCTACGGAAGCAGCGGCGGTGGTTCGACCATGGTTGCCCTTCCGACTTTCGACCCCCAGGCCGGCACGTATGAGACCCCTCAGAACGTCACCATTGCAACGGCCACAGACGGGGCTACCATCTATTACACGACAGACGGCACGGACCCCACGACCGACAGTGAGGTCTACAGCGAGGCCATCGAGGTGTCTGAGACGATGACCATCAAGGCCTTTGCCACGATGGACGGTCTGGACGACTCGTCGATAGCCACTGCCGAATACACCATTGCCCTGAAGAATGCCCCGAAGTTTACCATTACCGGCAACTCCGTAGAGATTACGGCCGGTGAGGGAACGACCATCTACTACACGACCGACGGCACGGACCCGACGAATGAGAGCGAGGTCTATAACGGTCCGTTCTCGCCCGGCGGCTACTGCATCATCAAGGCCATTGCCTACAACGACGAGGGCGTTCACAGCAAGATAACCTCGACCGTCTTCCTCCCTGTCAACCCCAGCGGCGTAGGCAGCAACTACTTTGAGAAAGTGAAGAGCCTGGACGACCTGGCCGACGGCGACGGCATCCTGTTCGTCAGTGAGACCAAGAGCAAGGCCATGTCTACGACCCAGAACGACAATAACAGAGGTGCTGTAGACGTTGCCATCTCAGCCGCGTCGATAGACCAGCCGGAAGATGTCCAGGTAGTCACGCTGTGCAGGATAGACGATAAGAAATGGGCCTTCTATACTGGCGAGAAGGGATTCCTTTATGCCGCTTCGAGTAGCAGCAACAACCTGAAAACGACAGCCACGCCCGACGCTGACGGCAACGCCTTTGCCACCATCAGCTTCACCGACGCCGGCGATGCCGTCGTGCTCTTCCAGGGCACCAACACGCGTAACCTGCTGAGGTACAACGACAACAGCAAAATCTTCTCATGCTACGCATCAACCAGCACGACCGGTAGCAGCATCCAGATATACAAAGAGGTGACGAAGCCGAATCTGGTGAAGGCCACCTTCGCTGACGCCTACAAGAAGATTCACGTAGGCGACACCTACACCAACGCGCTGACGCTGGAGCCAAGCAAGACCGTAGTCACCTTCACCAGCAGCGACCCGAAGGTTGCCACGATTGACGAGAACGGCGAAGTAACGGCCGTCGGTCTGGGCTCGGCCAAGATTACCCTGAGCTGGGAAGAGCAGGAGATTGACGGACTGACCTGGAACGCCGGTGAAACCAGCTACATGCTCTATGTCGTCAACGCCATCAGCGATGGTGTGTTCGACTTCACCAACTACCAGGACTATGGCAGCGGTCTGATGCCCGACGCCAACACCTATATCACGGAGGAGCACACGTTCACGGCCGGCAACGTCTCGCTGACCGTCGGCGGCAGATACCGCTGGTTCCTGTCGAACAGCGGCAACTCGCTGCGTCTCTACAAGCAGAACGTGGAAGACCAGCCCGAGACGTCGTTCACCATCAGCAAGGCCAATGGAAACCTGGGTAAGATCTCCATCACCGGAGCCAACCTGAACAACATGACGGCCAGCAACGGAACCTACGAGAACGGCATCTGGACGGGCGACGCACAGAGTGTCACCTTCACCTACTCTGCCGAGTCGGGCACCATCACCATCAACACCATCATTGCTTCCGACCCGACGAACTACAGCACCATCGACGACATGCTGTACGACCTGTCAAAGACAGGAATTCTCAACGTCAAGTATGACTTCGACGACGTGCTCGTCTCCTACGTATACGGCAAGTACACCTATATTGCCGACGAGAAAAACGATGGCCTGCTGCTCTACGGTGACAACCTGGGCCTGAAGGCCGGCGACCGCATCAAGGGTACCATCTATGGCACCATGTCAAGCGTCAACAACCGTCCGCAACTCAGCACCACACCTGAGGAAATCAAGGTCACCGTCATCTCCAGCGACAACGCAAAACGTCCGAAGAGCATCACTCCTAAGAATCTGGACAAGTACGTCAACCAGTACGTACGCATTGAGAACGCCCAGTACAAGCCCAGCGACGCATCGCGCGGTATGGAGAAGGCACTGGGCAAGACCCTCTACTTCACCGTCGGCGACGAGGTCTTCATTGCCTACAACCAGTTCAACATCGACCTCAGCGCACTGGAGGAAGAGGGAGCTGACGAGAAGCTCTACTCACTGACCGGCTATGCCACCGTCTTTAACAATGACTACGAGCTCTACCTGACTGAGCCGCTGGTGACCGATTCCGTCATCAGCTGGGACTTCCAGAACAAGCTGCCAGAGTCAATCGTCAACACCCACATCGAAGGTGCCGGTGCCACCGGTACCGTCGAGAGCACGAAGAAGGGTGTGGTGATGCAGGTGCTCGGCGAGACGGCTGAGACCAACATCAAACTGGCCTACAACGAGCAGGGCTATGCCCAGTTCAACCAGGGTACCGTATTACGCGTGCCTGTAGAGAAAGCCGGCGACGTGGTTACCGTGACCAGCTATCCCGGACAATATAAATATAATGTGGGCGGTACAGCAGCAACAGCCGACGTGACCGAACACGTCGCCACTACTGGCGAGGGCGCCAAGGGCTATGTCGAGGTCATCGCCACATCGACTGCCTACCTCTATTGCATCACATCGACCGTGAAAGCACCCGCTGGTCTCGTCACTGCCAATGACAAGGAGGTGACTGCCACCTTCAAGTTCGATCAGGGTACTGACGGCCAGAAGGCCGACTTCGGCGCCGACGCCAACATGTTTGTAAACAGCAAGGTGACCTACGGTTCGAACCTCAGCATCAAGGGCAAGGACTCGAAGGGCTGGTCGGAGACGGTCTTCGGTACCGCCGCCAAGGAGACGACTGCCGGCGAGAGCAACGCCATCCGCTTCCTGATTCAGCCGAAGAACGGTCTGACGTTCCAACCGACGAAGGTCTCATTCCGCTCGACGCGCTTCGGTACCGACGGCGGACTGCTGAACATCAGCTGGCTGAACAGCGATGGTACTACCGCTATTCTGGACAGCGACAAGAAGCCCAACCGCGACAACGAGACGCCGCATGAGAGCGAGTTCAGTTACGACATCAGCCACGTCTATGCCAGCACTGGTGCCTGCGGACTGGTTGTCAACCTGTTCAGCCTCGATCCGGGCAAGACCGTCGGTCTGGCCGACATCGTCATCGAGGGTACCATGAACGGTACCGAGGTCGAGATTCCCGTGCTCGCATCGTTCAAGGCTAACGGCAAGGTTTACGAGGCCGACGGCCTGTTTGAGGCCGACGGTGAACAGTACACCGCCACCGTCATGCTGTCGAAGAAAGAGAAGATGATCTCCACCGCGAACCCCGTGACTGACATCGTCGCCTCTACTGGTACTGTCAACACTGATGATATTCGCTACGAGGCCGAACTGACCAAGTGTCTCGTGACCATCCCAGTCAGTCTGAGTGGCAAGACCACCAACTATGTAATCAACTTCGTCCACAAGCCCGACTTCACGCTGAGCTACATCAGTCCTGAGGACGGACAGACTGTGCTCACCACCCAACAGGTGGAGATGGACGCACCCATCGGCGAGTTTGCCGGTGACGCTATGTCCAACTACACGATTCCTGAAGGCTACAAGATGCGCGGCTGGTTCGCCAAGCCCGTCGGCTCGGTCAGCAACCGCAAGTTCACCGTTGAGGACATCGTGACCAGCGACCTGAAACTCTACGGCATCGCCACCGAGATTGAGGGACCGAGCACCACGAAGAAGTACACCTTCGACCTGACCGACCAGTACTTCTATGCTGAGGACCACGAGGCATTCAACCCGACTGGCACCGGTAAGTTCCACGACAACAAGCACGGCTGGTCGTTCGCCAACGGCGATCTGATTGACCTGCTCGTCGGTGAGAAAGCCAACATCTCAGTAGGTGTTTGCCAGTACTCTGCTGCCGGCAGCAAGCTGGTAGTCAAGGACGCTGAAGGCCAGACCATCGGCTCAATGGACGCCCAGGCTGATGCCGACGGCACCACCATGACCTACACCTATCAGGGTAAGGCTGGCAAGGTAACACTGGCTGTCGAGGCCAGCGGCGCAATCTATCTGCACAACGTGAAGATAGCCAACACGGCCGACATCAACTACGACAAGCAGGGCGACTGGTACTTCGTCAAGGCCGGCAACGCTGCCAGCCTGCTCGATGTGCTCGAGGTAGTGAACGGCACCAACGCCGCCAAGGATGCTCCGCGTGCCTTCATCTTCCTGCCTGACGGCACCTACGACCTGGGCGCAACGGTGAAGACTGCCATCTCTGGCCACAACATCTCCATCATCGGACAGTCGGCCGACGGCACCATCATCACCACCAAGCCCGACAAGAGTATTGAGGGACTGGGCAGCGCCGACATGCTGCAGGCCAGCAGTACGAACCTCTACCTGCAGGATCTGACGCTGAAGAACGCACTTGACTACTACAACGCCGGTTCTGCCGGACGCGCTGCCGTGCTGCAGGACGCTGGCACCCGCACTGTTGGTAAGAACGTGCGCATGCTGTCCTTCCAGGATACTTACTACAGCTCAAACAACAGCCAGCAGGCATACTGGGAGACATGTGACATCCACGGCACCGTGGACTTCATCTGCGGCGGTGGTGACATCCGCTTCCAAAACACGACCATCTCGCTGGAGCCACGCGCTCTCGACGGTAAGGGTAGCCGCACCATCACCGCTCCGACCACGAAGACCGAGTTCGGTTACGTGTTCGACGGCTGTAAGGTGGTCGACCTGGCCGAGGGTAAGGGTAACTGGAACTTCGGACGTACATGGCAGAACACACCTGTCTGTGTCTATCTGAACACCACGCTCGACGACAACGCCAAGAGCACTCTCATCTCGACCCGCTGGATTGAGAAGGGCATGAACAACAAGGATCCGAAACTCTTCGGTGAGTATGGTACAAAGGACGAGAACGGTACGGATATCACGCCCAAGTCGAACATCATCAAGTCGCACGGCGGCGAGTTTGAGACCATTCTCAGCGCCGAGCAGGCCGCAGGATTCGCTTACAACAAGATGTTCACTGACTGGGATCCCGCCAGTCTGACCAAGCAGGCAGCAGCTCCGGCTGGTGCCAAGTACGACAACGGCACCGTCAGCTGGACAGGCAGCAGCGACGCCATTGCCTACGCTGTCTTCAAGAACGGCGAGTTCGTAGGACTGACCGAGGCTAACTCGTTCAACATCACTATCGACGGCAGTGTTGACGGACTTACCGTCCGCGCAGCCAACAAGATGGGCGGACTCGGCGAGGCAGCACCCGTTGCAGGTACCACCGGCATTGAGGCCACACAGGTCGCTGACGGACAGGACATCATCTACAACCTGCAGGGCATCCGCCTCAACAAGGCCGGTAAGGGTCTGTACATTATCAATGGCAGAAAAGTGGTCAAGTAACCACACATCAAACCTCTATCATCATCGAGGCGGAGCCTGTGCCCCGCCTCGATTTTTTATCGTAAAAAACGCAAACGTTTACGAAAAATTTATCACAAAACCTGATGATATCTTAAATATTCTTCGTATCTTTGCCACGTAAAAGCGGGAGACTGCACTTCATTATAGAAATAACGACTAAAGCAACTTTATAAATATTAATTTAACTACTAATTTTATGTCTCTAAATTTCAAGAGTATCAGAACGACGCTTGTGCTGGCCTGCATGCTGATTGCAGGAGCGGTTCAAGCACAGACCGTCAAGGTCAACGTGAAGGACTCGAGCGGTGAAGCTGTCATCGGTGCCAGTATCTTAGAAAAAGGTACGCGCAATGGTGGTGTCACCGACTTCGACGGTAACTTTACTATTAAGATGACGGGGAAGAACGTCATCGTAGTCTCCTACATCGGCATGAAGACTCAAGAAGTGAACGTTGCCGGCAAGCAGTCCGTCGACGTGGTACTGCAAGATGACGCCACCACCCTTCAGGACGTGGTTGTCGTCGGTTACGGTACAATGAAGAAGAGCGACCTGACCGGTTCTGTCGCTTCTGTCAACACCGAACAGCTGAATGCCAAGGGTGCTCCCTCGGTGCTTGGTAACCTGCAGGGTAGCAATCCCGGTGTGAACATCACTCAGACCTCAGGTCGTGCTGGCGACAGCTACAACATCGAGATTCGTGGTAAGTCGTCCATCAACTCAAAGACCACCCCGCTCTACGTGGTCGACGGTGTCATGTGTGACGACATCAACTTCCTGAACCCCCAAGACATCGAGCGCATTGATGTACTGAAGGACGCTTCGTCAACCGCTATCTATGGTAGCCGCGCTACGGCCGGTGTCATCATGGTGACGACAAAGGGCGGTCTGAGCGTCAAGAAGGACCAAAAGCCCATTATCAGCTACGACGGATACTACGGCTGGAGCCAGACGGCCCGCATGCCGGACTTCCAGACGGGTGAGGACTTCTATAACTACCGTTTCTTGAAGTTCCTGGTCTATGCAGGTAATAATGCCACTGCTGCCAACGCCCTGTCATCGCATCCCGTCTATCAGATTGGCGGTACCGTCCTCGGACAGTGCTTGCTGCGCGAATTTGCAGACTCCGGCGACTACCTGATGAAGAAGATGCTGGCCAACGGTGATACTTACGACTGGCCTGGTCTGGTGACTCAGAACGGTAGCCAGCAGAATCACTTCGTCTCCGTCAACGGAGGTAGCGAGTTGGTGAACTACCACTTCGGTGTTGGTTACAACGGTGAGGAAGGCATCTACAAAGGCGATGAGTCCAACCGCGTGAACTTCAAGGGAAGTGTCGATGCCAGGATCAACAAGGTCATCAGCGCTGGTTTCAACATGAACATTGCCCGTTCAGAGAGAGAGTATGCCAACGATGACATGATCAAGTTCGCTTACCGTTCGAACCCCTACTTCATCCCCTATGATGAGAACGGCGATCCCTGGCAGATTCCCGGTGGTATGGAGGCCCTCGGCACCTCTACTGGTTCTCAGTATCAGTTCTCGTCGCAGCAGAACCCCCTGCTCGTCATGCAGAACACCTACAAGCAGCGCGAAGCTTGGCGTCTGCTCGGTAACATCTACCTGAAGCTCGACCTCATGAAGGGCCTGGACTTCAAGACCACCTTCTCGCCCAACTACAATCACGCACGCACGGGTTACTTCGAGGGCTACATCAACCCGAAGTCAGGCACATTCTACGACACCGATGTCAAGAACAACACTGCCAACCAGACCGTTCAGCGCGGTTTCACCTGGACCTGGGATAACATCATCAACTACAACACACGCATCAACGACCACAGCATCGGCGTCATGGGACTGTTCTCACAGCAGGCAGGCAACACCGAGACTGTTTACGTGGCAGGTGACCGTGTAATGGAGAATACTGACTGGTGGAACATGGGTACGGCACAGGATGCTGACGGCAACGTCGGTCTGAACAGCAACTCATACACCCGCTACACCGAGAGCAGCATGACCTCATACGCTCTGCGTGCCAACTACGGCTATAAGGACCGCTACCTCTTGACAGCTACAGTTCGTTGGGATGGATCATCGAAGTTCGCCAAGGACAACCGCTGGGGCTGCTTCCCCTCTGTCGCCGCTGCATGGCGCATCTCTGAGGAAGAGTTCATGAAGAAGGCTGACTGGCTGAGCAACCTGAAGCTGCGTCTCTCGTATGGTGTGACCGGTAACTGCGACGGTATCGGCAACTACGACACTCAGCAGACCCTCTCCGACCCCATCAGCTATCCCTTCGGCACAGCCTACTCGACCGGTTACACGGCCTCGAAGATTGTCAACAAGGACCTGAAGTGGGAGACCTCTACCGAGTATAACTTCGGTCTCGACTTCGGTTTCCTCGGTGGACGCATCAACGGTAGCATCGACCTCTATCAGAAGACCTCAAAGGATCTGCTATATGAAGTATTCCTCCCGTTGGAGTCAGGTGGCGGTTCAATGATTACCAACATCGGTTCCGTACGCAACCAGGGTGTCGAAATCTCGCTGAGCACTGTCAACGTACAGACGAAGGACTGGAGATGGGAGACCACCTTCACCTTCGCTACCAATAAGAATAAGGTACGCGAGATCAACGGTACCGGCGACCGCGTCCTGAGCAGCGGTATCACCACAGGTAGCTTGTTCATTGGTTCGTCAGTCAACAATATCTATGCCTACGAGATTGGCGGCATCGTCAGCGACCGCGACATGACCGTGCCCGACAACGAGATTGCCCGCACCGTCGGACTGACACCCGGCACAACCATGAAGGAGTACGACTACTACTATCAGGCATACGGTCTGACCGAGGGTCAGCCCTGGATTGTCGACAAGGACGGCAACGGCTCCTTCGACGAGAACGACCGCACTATCACCAGCACCGATCCGAAGTGGACGGGTAGCTTCACCTCGAACCTGTCGTGGAAGAACTGGGATTTCTCATTCTCACTCTACGCTAAGGTTGGCTACAAGGCTTACTCAAACTTCTTGAGCGAATACTGGAACCTGGGTGACCGCGGTCGTATGCGTCTCAATGGTGACTGGTACATTCCTGCCGGTACACTGATTGACTGCGACGGCGTCAACGAGGACGGAACCTATATCAACCCCGTCTACCAGACCGCTACTCACTACGGTGACATGCCCTTCCCGAACAACGGCGGCAGCAACGGCGGTGTCGGTAAGCAGGCTGACTACTGGAACATTGCCAAGTGTGTGCAGAACGCCTCGTTCATGAAGGTGAAGAACATCACCCTCGGCTACACCTTCGACAAGAGCCTCCTCAGCAAGTTCGGATGCAAGCACCTGCGCCTCTACTGCACGGTGACCAACCCGTTCGTCATCACCAAGTACAAGGGCTTCGATCCTGAATGGGCCGATGCAGCCCTGAAGAACGACGGTCCGAGTACCATCAACTATCAGGTTGGTGCCAGCATCAAATTCTAACATTATAACAACATAGAACGATGAATAAGAAAATATATATATCAGTACTTGCTGCACTCATGACCGGACTGGTGATGACCAGTTGCAGCGACTTCCTGGAGGCTGAGAACAAGACCGCCGGCGGACAGACGGCCGACGACTACTTCGGCAAGGACCCGAATGCCCTGCTGACTGCCACCTACAGCAGCCTGAAGTCCATCGCCTTCAGCACCGACCTCTACAACAGAGGTACTGACCTGTACATACACACCCGTAGTAAGTCATCAACGGAGTTTGATACCTACGACATGACTCCCGAATCCACCCCTGTAAAGAACTTCTATTCGAACATTTACAAGACCATCAACCTGGCCAACGGTGTCATTAGTTATGCTGCCGAGGGTTCTGACGAAGTGGCTGAGGCACGTTTCCTCCGCAACTACGGCTACTACCTGCTGACCCAGCACTTCGGTGGTGTGCCATACATCACAAAGTACATCAACGACGCAGAGAAGAACTATCCGCGCACACCGCTGGCCGAAGTTTACCAGAACGTGATTGAAGACCTGACCGACCTGTATAACAATTCAAGTCTGAAGGCTCAGGATCATACTGGTCGTGCAAGCAAGCAGGCCGTTGCAGCCCTGCTCGCTAAGGTCACGCTGGCAGCCGGATGGGACCTGAACACGACCTTGAACGATGCTTCCAAAGGCACCTACAGCGTCAATGGTAACGACTACTTCGTTCAGGCTGCTGCATGGGCAGAGAAGGCCATCAATGGTGTCAGCCTCAGCATGAGCTTCGCCGACAAGTGGTCTCCATTCAATGAGGGCAACGCCGAGGAGATTTTCTCCGTACAGTACGAGCGTGCCGGCTATCCCGATGACATCACCTCTGGTGGTCACTCCATGCAGAATTGTTTCGGCGGCTACTATGGTACAGCTAATGACGGTGGAATGAAGGCTGTGAGCAGCGATGACCAGCAGTCTATGAAGAGCATGTATCTCTTCGAGGAGGGCGACCAGCGCTACGAGGCCACCTACATGACGACCTTCTACAATGCCACCAAGAGCGGTTCAACCTCTGACTGGGGTAACACAGGCTACTATGCTTACTATAATCTGACAGCCGACCAGCTGAAGACCTACCCCATCGCCAAGAAGTACTTCCCCTACTGGTACACGAAGGAGCAGGTGGAGGCCTACATTGCCGAGCATAAGGATCAGCTGGCTCTGAAAACTTCTGAAGGCTATGCCAACGATGTACGTATCGCTCTGCTTACCCTGCCCAACGTCATCGTCTGGCAGTATGACAAGGAGGGCAACCTCAAGTCTGAGTCACAGGCTATTGCCACTTACAACGCCCAGACCAGCAACGGCGTCTGCGTGAAGAAGTTCGATGATCCCGCTTCCGACCAGGTTGGCGGCGACAACGACTACCGCGACATCGTCCTGTTCCACGTCAGCGACATGTACCTGATTGCTGCCGAGGCCTACCTGATGGCCGGACAGACCGCTCAGGCACTGACCAAGGTGAATGCCGTCCGTCAGCGTGCCGGTCTGGCTGCCCTGGCTTCCTTCAATGCCTACACCCCGCAGTACTCCACCTCGGCATCGTTTAACGTGACCGAGCTGGATGTTATCCTCGACGAGCGTGCCCGTGAGCTCTATGCTGAGGGGCACCGCTGGATGGACCTGCGCCGCACGAAGCAGCTGGTACGTTACAATGTGGAGTTCAGCGAGTACATCGGTTCAGTTGAGGCCATGTCCAACCAGAAAGGTGAGGTCAAGTGGCTCCGTCCGATTCCTGCTAATGAGATCAGCGCCAACACGGCCATGAGCAACGACGACCAGAATCCTGGCTATTAATTCATTCATGCGTAACAACATTAAGAACATACAGAAATGAAAAAGATACTATTTTCCATGATTGCCGCCCTGGCTCTCACGTGCACGTTTGTTGCATGCAGCGACGATGATGAGGACGAAAGCTACAGCTACTCAACCACAGCTGACCAGGCAACGGCCGGAACCTACACCGGTACTTGGACACGTACGCTTGACGGTGAGTCGGAGACATTCGACGGTACTGTGACACTGGCATCGACAGGTACAGCAGGTGCCTCTACCATCACCTTCTCATGCCCAGGCTCTTCATTAGATGCTACTTCAGTAGCGAGCGTGTGGAACTCAAAGCGTGACTTCGAGTTCATGAACCAGACCATTAGCGCCGCCAATGGTCTCGGCGCTGCCTTCGCAGGAAGAATCACTGAAGCTGGTCAGTTGACAGCCGCCTTCACTCTCACGCAGAAGGTCGGCCGTAAGGCATACGACTACCAGTACCAGTTCATTGGTAACAAGTAACAACATCAAGGCAGGTGGGACACCGTGCCCACCTGCTTATAAAACAAAGAAGACAAACAGAGTTTAACTCCTTATTTATTAATCATTTAAAACGTTTTATTATGAAGAAAATTTTACTTAGTGCAGTAGCTCTCGTGGCTGCTATGAGCGCAAACGCTCAGGTATTCCAGATGGATGGCGAGTCTCACGGCCTGACCTCTGACCTTTCAGGCGTGGAAGCAGGCTATGCATGGGGTTCTATTGACGGTGCCGTTGACATTTCCAATGCATTCGAAACCCAGCACAAGGTTGTCGACTGCAAGAACAACAGTTACACCAAGGTTGTGATCGACGGCAACGAGATTCTGACCAAGGGTGGTGTCCAGGGTAATGACAACCCCAAGGACGCTGATGGTGGCAATCCTGCTCTGACGCTGCTGCCTGCTGTAGGCGGTGCTGTTGTCCAGATTGATGCCAAAAAGGACGGTTGGGTTTACATCGTTGCAAAACTCTCTGTCAACAAGAACTACGTTGTATTCGAAGAGGGCACGCCAATCGGTTACAAGATTGCAATGGAAGTGAAAGAGGATCGTTACCCCACGAACGTCATTAATTTGGAGATCAAGGGCTCGGGTGAATACAATTATGTAACGTTTGAGAACCATCCTGATGGAATCCTTCAGATTGGACAGGAAACCGTTGGTGAGAAAGACATTAAGGTGAATGGTCTGGGTGTATTCTACTTCCCCGTTGCTAAGGACTGCAAATACCTTGCTCACGCTACCGGTTCAAAAATCAGCTGGAGCGGTGTTTACTTTGCTGAGAAGGAAGCTACCACCGTTGCTGTTGCTAACGACGAAGGTGCCGTACTGGCTATCGTCGGCGATCAGGCAGCCAGCGTGAAGAACATCAAGAACGATGTTCAGAATAACGTCCTCTACAACATCGCCGGCCAGAAGGTTGACAACAACTACAAGGGCCTGGTAATCATGAATGGTAAGAAGGTGATGAAGTAATCCCTTCCCCAAATACAAACGACTATGAATGGCGTGCCCATAAAGGCACGCCATTCTGTTAAGAAATGAGACTAATTGCCATCATCACCCTGCTAAGTCTACTTGCCTACCCTACATATGCAGAGGAGGGAGGAACGGACTCGCCCTCTCTGGCTGCAGGTGTCATCGACACGACACAGACAGAGACACTTGGGCTGCACAGACAAGCGAATGTAGAAACCATCACCATCTTCAGTCCGACAGACAGCACACACCATTATGCCAATGGGGTTGTGATGACTGCATTCAAAGACGTGCTCTACTGCATGTGGCAGAGTTCCCCAACAGATGAAGATTCGCCTGAGACATGCGTCATGTATAGCAAAAGCAGAGATGAAGGGCATACATGGGAGGCGCCCAAGGTCTTGGCACATGCCAACGACACGGCCTACTGTACCTCGGGCGGCTGGATTGCCCACAATGATACCTTGACGGCCTTCATCAACGTTTGGCCGTTAGGACTGAAAACAATAGGTGGATATACCTATTTCATGGAAAGTAATGACGGCATCTTATGGAGTGAGCTAAAGCCTGTCACCATGTATGACGGAAGTGTGATGAAAGGCGTGATTGAACAAGACCCTTATACGTTGCCAAGCGGAAGAGTCGTGGGAGCAGCACATTTCCAGCCCGGACTCCACGTTGCTCCTATCTATACAGACGACCCCACAGGGTGCAGCGGCTGGCATATCGGAGAGATGACTACACACGACAGAGGGAAACAGACGAGGGAACTGGAACCCAGCATCTATCGCAGGCCTGACGGCACACTGGTCATGCTGTTTCGCGACCAGGCAAGCAGCTACCGCAAGATGGCATCATGGAGTCGCGACAATGGTGCGTCATGGACAGAACCCGAACTGACGAACATCCCTGACGCTCGGGTCAAGCAGAGCGCAGGCAATCTGACAGACGGAACGCCTTTCATGGTAGGTTGTTTCACGGGCAATAAGCGTCGATTCCCGTTGGTTCTATTACAGAGTAGCGACGGTATCTGTTTTAACAAAGCCGCGTTATTGCGTAGTGGAGGAGACGACCTCCCCCAACAGCGTTATGAAGGAAAGGCCAAGACCCTTGGCTACAGTTACCCGAAATCCATCGATTATCACAGGAGACTATACATCACCTACTCTACCAACAAAGAGATTGTTGAAGTCACTATTTTCAACTACTAAAACAGGACAATGATGATTAAGAGAATAATGAACCTGGCCTTCCTGCTATGTATTGGAGGGACCACCATGGCGGATAATCAGACGCCAGCCTTTCCCGGTGCCGAAGGTTTTGGTATGTACACCACCGGAGGGCGCGGCGGCGAGGTGTACCATGTAACCACACTCGAGGACGGCACACAGGAAGGAACGTTCCGCTGGGCTTGCAACAAAAGCGGGGCACGTACCATCGTGTTCGACGTCAGCGGCACCATCTTCCTACAGTCGGAACTGAAAATCAAGAACGGCAACGTGACCATCGCCGGACAAACGGCACCCGGCGACGGTGTCTGCATTGCCAACTACCCCTTCGTCATTGCATGCAAGAACATCATCATACGCTATATGCGCTTCCGACTGGGCAACGAGGCCTTGAAGACCAACAACAAGGCGCATGAGGGCGACGGACTGGGCGGCATGGACTCAGAGAACATTATCATTGACCATTGCTCCGTCTCATGGAGCATCGACGAGTGCCTGTCGGTATATGGTTCAAAGAACATCACCGTGCAATGGTGCATTGCCTCACAAAGCCTCAACAATGCCGGTCACTCAAAGGGTGCCCACGGCTATGGCGGCAACTGGGGCGGCAGCGGTGCATCCTATCACCACAACCTGATAGCCCATCACATCTCACGTACGCCACGACTAGGTCCCAGACCAGGCACGCAGACCGATGAGCGTATGGACATGCGCAACAACGTCATCTACAACTGGATAGACAATGGTGTTTATGGTGGCGAAGGCATGAACGTGAACATTGTCAACAACTACTATAAGCCAGGGCCTGACACCAAGAGCGGCGCTAAAGGCATGCGCATCGCCTCTCCCGGCATCAGAACGACCGAATACACTAAACACGACACAGATAGTCCTAACCAGTGGGACGTGATGTGGCACGTATGGGGCGACTATTATGTGGATGGGAATGTGAATGCGAAATATCCGCAAGTCACCCAGGATAACTGGACCTATGGCATCTACAACCAGATAGAAAACTCGAAGGTTGACAACACCTTCACGCAGGAGACGCGTGACACCATGCGCCTGAACGCCCCAATAGAGTTCGCACCTGTCACTACCCACACCGCCGAAGGGGCCTTCGAGAAGGTTCTGGCATGGGCAGGCGCCAGTCTGCACCGCGACGCGCTCGATGCTATCGTTGTCAACGACACCCGCAACGGCGAGACCACCTATACGGGAAAGAACTGCCAACGAGGCATCATCAACTCGCAGGACGACCTGAAACCCGCTGATGCCGGCGATGACTGGAGTGCCTGGCCAATACTGAGAAGTGAGGCCGCACCGACTGATTCTGACGGTGACGGAATACCTGACGAGTGGGAACAGGCTAACGGCATGAACTCCAATGACAGTAGCGATGGCAAAGCACTGACGGCATCAGGGTACACGAATCTGGAGGTTTACATCAATCACCTGGTCGATGAGATAACCGAACAGCAAAATCAGGGAGGCGAAACCATCGATGGCCACACGACAGCCATCCCCATCCCTCTTGCCATCACACCGACGAGCTGTCATCGCACTTATGCGCTCGACGGCCGACCGGTAAGTCACCCCACAAAGAAAGGCATTTACATCAGAGATGGCAAGACCGTCGTCATCAGATAGCATAAAAAAACGGGGCGCTTGCCCCGCTTTTTTATGTTGTAATATTATTCAGCTTTCTTTGCTTCAGCTTTCTTCGTGGCTGGTTTC
>CAZLPO010000040.1:3992-18099 GCA_964561385.1 uncultured Prevotella sp. | reverse complement strand
CCAAGTCGATGCCGTTCGGTGCCGTCTACGACTACTTCAACCTGAAGAACAACGTTCCCGTGGGCGAGGAGTACATTGCTGCCATCCAGCAGTACGAGAAGGATGTGACCAGCAAGCGATAAGCATATCCGCTTCTCATATAACAAAAAACAGGCATTCCCATATTGTAAGCGGGAATGCCTGTTTTTTGTGCTATGCAGGATAGGAAATCAATCACAATCCGGGCTGAAAGTGACGATTGTCTTACCGCCAATGAGATGCTCCTTGATGATGATGTGATGATTTGACTTATAGCGATAGAGTCCGGCTTTGTTGGTTATGACCACATTATAGTCCTCATTAGTCTTTGTCTCACTGAGCAAAAGAGGCCGCGTACCTGATGGCGAGTTGACGGGGAGGAACTCGTAGAAATCATTGTTCA
Source organism: uncultured Prevotella sp. (assembly GCA_964561385.1). GTDB lineage: Bacteria > Bacteroidota > Bacteroidia > Bacteroidales > Bacteroidaceae > Prevotella. The sequence continues at coordinate 17,678 of CAZLPO010000040.1, read as the reverse complement.
GCAGCTCGAAGTCCTCACTGTCATCAGCCATGGCACGTGCCATCATGGTTTCTGCCGTCATGTAGTAACCATGGTTATGAGCTACACCCTGGGTGTATCGTTTCATTGCCTTCGTGCTTTCATGCTGTTTCTCGACTCCAAAAGCGATGGTGCGTTCCAGCTTCGGCCAAATGCGCTTGGCAACACCCTCGAAGCCTTCGGCAAAAATGGCTCTCAGCTCATCTGCACGTGCAGCATCCTTCCTGCTGATTTCCTCAACCATTTCCTGCCAGTGTGCTTCCAGGCATGCGAAGGCCTTGGCGATGCCGTTCGTGGTGAGGTCGACAATCTGGTCAACCTCCCTGTCGGCAATGCCATAGCACATGAAGGTATAGTAGTCGGGGGTATCGCCTTCAGAGAAGTACTGCGACATGGGTACAGCAAATTCTGCCTGCTTTTTACCAAAGGCATAGTAGAAGGAGCAGAAATAGTCCTTCACCAAAACACTCTCCAGGGAATCTGCAAAGGCGAGGTCGTTGGTGTACTGGTTAATAGTCATACTGACGTTGAGCCAAAGGTTGTGATGCCCTTTGAGAAGAGAATCCATGGCAGTATTGTAGGGAGTGATGTGTTCCTCGGTCAAGGGAATTTTCTTCCCTGACAACTTGCAAACATAACGATCCGTCTTGTTTTGAGTCAGGATGCCACTCTCTCCCGTATTTGTTTGCAGGCGTATCAACCGCTCATAGTCCGCATATTCGGTCAAGGGTACATTCTTCTGGTAGTCGGCAATTTTACTCAGTTGCGAGAAACAGTAATGCTTCCCGTAGTCGGTATCCTTGTTGCTCTTCAGAATGCCATACAGCGTTTCAACACCATCTTGCAAACTGCGCTGATACTCTGTGATGTCACTGTCAGGATCCATGATGATGCGGTTTGCCAAGTTGTAAACCATTTGGGCTTCGCCTTGGGGCACGGTCTTGCTTGTGGGCGGAAGACTGTTTCGCTCAATATAGGTACCGAAACACTCCTTGATGATTCTGCGGTGCTCGGATGTGATACCTGGAATCATGACGACGTAGCGTAAAAGCATGCTCAGGTAGACGAAGATGGAGTAGTCGGTATAGAGCCCCAACTCTTCCATACGTTGGACTGACTTCTGGAAGCCACGCGCATAGTCGACCACAGTGTCGGGCGTTTTTTCCCCTGACTGTACCAGCGATGCCGAATTGATAAAATAGTGGTAACCGATGAGCTGAGGTAGCAGGCAGATGCGAGGCGCCTTGGCCAAGGCATCAATGGTGAAGAAAGCATCTTCGCCAAAACCGACGGTGTTGTCGAAATGCAGGTTGTTGTCCACCAAGAACTGGCGGTCGAAAATCTTTGAGGTGACAAAGCCCCAAACGCCCGAGAAAATCATCTCTCTCAGCTTTTTATCATCATCGACAATGATACGTGAATAGGTTTGATTCCAAAGCACCAAGTCGGCGATGGGATAGAGTCCCTGTTTTTCCAGCTGGTATTCGCGCCGGAACCATACCACCTGTGCCTGTGTTTCCTCAAACGCCTTGACAGTCTCTTCCAGACAAATCTTTGTCAGGCTGTCGTCAGCGTCAAGAAATCCTATATATGGTGCTGTGGCAAACTGCATTCCATAGTTACGTGGTGCCGAGGGCGTATGATATTCGTTGTCGAGCGGCTTGACGATGACGTTTCTATGATCGCCAACCAACTGCTTCAAAGCGGGCAAGTATTGCGGTTCACTGTTATGAACCACAATAATCCACTCTACATTTTCGAACCCGATGGTCTGTGACGTCATCGACTCATAAGCCTCCTTGAACACTTCCATTTCCACATTGTGGAATGGGGTGACAATTGAAATCTTGTATTCACTCATCTTTTAAGGTTGTTTTTGTGAGAAGTATTTGCAAAAATAAGAAGTTTTAGCCATTCCAACTCTGCACGGCGCAAAATAATAACACTTTTTTTATTATGTTAGTCATTTTTTTATGATGTAAGTAAACCCTATATCCGAATTAATAACTACCTTTGCCAAACAATATATAAAACAATAAAGAATGGAGACCTATATTCATTGGTTTTTGGAGAAAGCTCCTCTGTTTGCCGATCGTACTGCAATCATTGATGCGGACGGCGGTTATAGCTATGCCAATGTCGAAACATCAAGCCGAGTACTGGCCAATCTGATAGTCCAGCGCACGGGAGGCGCCAATTCTTTTGTCGTAGTGCTGCTGCCCAAGCGCGTCTCGTTTGTGAAGACGGTGCTGGCCGTTCACCGGGCTGGAGCCGCCTACGTCCCTGTGAGCACTTTCTACCCAGGCGACCGTATCAAGTTCATCATCGATGAGTGCGAGCCTGCTGTCATAGTCACCACACGGAGCCTGTGGGCCGAGAAGGCGGCCGACGGAGCCTGTTGCCCGGAAGAGCGTCTGTTGTTCCTCGACGATGTCCAGTGGCAGGACATCCCGGAACAAGCCTCCCTCAACTACAGCTCTTTGGAACGAAACGCCGTCATGCTCTACACCAGTGGAACAACGGGGCGCCCGAAGGGTGTGCTGCATTCCTTCAGCGGACTTACATACATGGTTTCTCGCCATCGGGTGTTTGAGAAACTGCCTGCTTATTCCACGGCTATCATTGCCGACTACACGTTCATCGCATCGTTTTCCGACACCTTTGGCCCACTGGCCGTCGGTGGCACTGCCCACCTGGTTGATGATAAGGTTCGCTCTGACTTGAGAAGACTGAACCAATACATCACCGACAACCACATCACACGCATGTTCATGGGAAGCCAGATGGGCGTGACCATGCTGAACATGTTTGATCTGACACTGAAGGTCCTCATCATTGGCGGCGAAAAGGTATCGGGACTGCTGCCAGGGCGCATTCGTGATGTAAAAGTCTTTAACACCTACGGTATGAGCGAGTTCTCGCCCGTGACCAACCACTTGGTGGAAGAGGGAGAGACAACCCCAGCCATAGGCAAGCCCTATCAGGAAGTGGATATTTACATTATTGATGACTCTGGAAAACTGATTACCGAACCTGGCCAAATAGGTGAGCTCTATGTCTCAGGTCCCATGATGTCAGTGGGGTATTTCAAACTGCCGGAACTCACCGCCGAGCGCTATTTGGACAATCCGTATAAGCCAGGCACCAGAATGTTCCGTACGTGCGACAGAGTCTGTTTAGGGCCTGAGGGTGAACTCATCCATTGCGGTCGTGCCGACAATATGTTCAAGATTCGCGGCTTCCGAATAGAATCGGGTGAGGTGGAAAACGTGGCGCAGCAGTTCCCGGACATGGGCAACTGTGTCTGTATGAAGAAGGTCGTCAATGGCGAGGAGATGCTGTGCCTCTATTTTGAGGCGATGAAACCCATCGATTGCGATGCTTTGCGCGACATGATGGCCTCGAAACTGACCCACTATATGGTACCCGATTTCTTCATCCAACTGGACGAGCTGCCTCGCAACGCGCGCGGCAAGATTGACCGCAAGTCCATGCCCGATCCAGCCGGACATGCCGAGCGGCAGATGGTTGAGCCATCCACCGACCGCGAATCGAAGCTTTTCGAGATTGCGGCCACCCTCTTGGGTAACCGTCAGTTTGGTGTCACAGACAATCTGTTTGAAGTCGGCCTGACATCTATCATGGCCATGAAGATTGCCGCCGAAGCTGACCGCCAGGGGCTATTGCTGAAGGCAAGCGACATTATTCGCCTGAAGACCATTCGGAAGATTGTCATGAACGCCATACAGATGGTGGGCTTCTATCAGGAGTATGACCCGCAGAAGGAAACGGCCATCTTCATGCAAGGCATCATGGTGGCCTCCGACACTGAGAAGAAACTGGATATGCTGGCCCGGAAATACAATGTACTGGTAGTTGAGTCTATTCAGGAACACTACCATTACATCTTCGAGGACGAGCCGATGAAAGAGGTCATCGAACTGTATTATGCGCTCATCGACATCTATGTGCCCGCCGATACCTCTGTCAAACTGATCATGGGCATGTCGTTCGGAGGCAAGCTGGCCTATCTCATGGCGTGCAAGTGGCATGAGATGCGCGGACAACTGCCAACGGTGGTCATGGGCGACACGCTGCTTATCAAGAACGTGCCACTGCGCACAGCCATCCTGACTGGGACCATTGAGCAGTTCATTGACCAGAACCACTTGCCGCGCGAGGTGTTCAACCCCAGCTTCATTGAACGCATTACCATCGTTACCCACCTGGACAGCCGTGGCGTCCTGTTACCCTGCTACGAAGGAAGGGTTGTCCTTGTGAATGCTAGAAAGGAAGATGACTCGTTCAAGGGCGACAATGCCGAGCTCTGGAAGCAACACAAACCTGACATCGAGGTGGTTAACGTAAAATTCCTCCACAACGAACTGTGCTGCGACAACCCTGATGCGCTGGCCACCTGGCAGCAGCTCCTTGACAACGACTATCGTTTATAACAACAATCCACCATAAAAACAAAGGAAAGATGAAAAAGATATCAGTAATTGTTCCTGTCTATAACGCAGAGAAATATATACGCGAAACACTGGATAGTCTGAAAGCACAGACCATGGGCGACATCGAAATACTGATGGTCGACGACGGAAGTCAGGATGGTTCGCCTGCCATCTGCGATGAGTATGCCAACAGCGATGCACGTTTCCGCGTCATCCACCAGTCCAATGGTGGTGTCAGCGTGGCACGCAACCGTGGCATACGTGAGACAGAAGGTGAGTGGATAACCTTTGTCGATGCTGACGACCAGCTAACGCCTGAGGCTCTGGAACGGCTGTACGCCATGACTGATGGCGAGACCGACCTGGTTATGGGCAGTGTCATGAAGTTTGGTGATGTGCCCGACGAGGTGATTGCCACCGTCACAGGTAAGAGCCGCGATGTCTTTGGAAAAATTCTCAATCCGGCGCCCTGGGGACAGTTGTTCCGACGTTCCATCATTACCGACCACCAGCTGGCATTTCAGGAGAACCTGGCCTATAGCGAAGACACACTCTTTGTATTTGCCTATCGCCAATTCGTGCGCGAATATGCCACCGTCGAGGATGTGGTTTATCGCTATCGCATCTGTGCCGATTCGGCTACCTTCTCGCCCAATCTCATGAAACGCTCCACCCACCATATGCTGGCATCCTACGAGTTTCAGCGTTTGGCGAAGCAGCAGACCGACCCGAAGGCCATTGCCATCTTAGAGAACATACGCAACTATCTGGCTATGCTCGCCCTACAGGAAATGATGCAGTCGCCCGACAAGGAAAATATTGAGAAAGCCCTGCGCCGTCAGTTTGACGACACCTTCGTGAAGAACGATATCGCCTTTGCCAGTTTCGATATTCTTCTACAGCAACTCAACGCACAGAAAAAATAGCATTTCGCACGGATGAAGCATATCATAGACATATTTGCAGAGACAGCCCGGCAGTATCCTGACCGTACGGCTGTGGTCGACTGCGACGGTCAGCTGACCTATCGCGAACTGGACGAGCGTTCGAACATGCTTGCCCACCAGTTGTATGCTAAGACAGTGCTTATCATGCTGCCCCGCCGCAGTAACTTTCTCGTGGCGGCTTTCGGTACATTGAAGACCGGCGGTTGCTACATCGTGGTGGCAGCCGACTATCCTGCCGACCGCATAAGCTACATCACGCAGACAAGTAGAGCGGGTGCACTGATTACCACCAAGGACATCTGGGAGCAGCGGCGTACCGACATGGCCGGACTGTTTGCTGAGGACAAAGAGGTGGTGTTCGTTGACCAACTGGGCAATGGTGACATTTCGCCCGTAAACAATGCTACCTGGGAGCAGGATGCCTTCATGCTGTTTACATCGGGAACCACGGGCAAACCGAAAGGTGTGGTACATACCATCCGCAGCCTGACACGCATCATGCAGACATTTGCCCAGTGGGATGCCAAGCGCAGCGAGCCCGTGCGCGATGCCGTCTTGGCCGACTTGGGCTTTGCCGCCTCTTTGGTTGGTCTGTTTGCTCCATGTTTCACGGGCGGCACCGTTTACATTATAGACGAAAAGACACGCATGGACATGAACAGCATGGCCGACTACATCAACGGCCATCACATCGACCGTATGTTCATGGGCAGTTCGCTGGGCGTATCGATGCTGAAACAGTACGACCTGCACCTGAGCCAGCTCCTGTTGGGCGGCGAGAAGGTGACGGGCGTGACACCCGAGATGGCCAGCCGTATAGACATCATCGACTACTATGGTGCTTCAGAAGGCTTCCCCGTTGCCATGCATCACATCACGGGCCACGAAGAGGTGATACCCGTTGGAAAACCATGCGACGGCGACATGGTATATATCCTTAACCAAAAGATGCAGCCGATGCCACAGGGACAGATGGGCGAGATATATTTCGGTTCGGAGCGCATCGCCAAGTGCTACTGGAACCTGCCAGAACTGTCGGCCGAGCGCTTCCTCGACGACCCCTTCCGTCCCGGCATGAAGATGTTGCGCATCGGCGACCTGGGTTATATCGACGAGAACGGCGAACTGATACACTGCGGCCGCGCTGACAATATGTTCAAGATTCACGGCCAGCGCGTAGAACCTGGTGAGGTGGAGAATGTGGCACAGCAGTTCAGTGGCATGGGCGATTGTGTATGCTGCAAGAAGGAAGTGAACGGCGACGAGGTGATTTGTCTGTTCTTTGAATCCTCTCAGACAATCGACACCGAGCATCTGCAGACTTTCATGGCCCGGCAGCTGCCCCACTACATGATGCCCACCTACTTCATTCCATTGGACGAACTTCCCCGCAATGCACGCGGCAAGATTGACCGCAAGTCCATGCCCGAGCCTGTCCGCAAGTCCGAGATGCTGATGATCGCACCGGCCACCGACCGCGAGCAGAAGCTGTTCGACATCGCTACCGAACTGTTGGAAACCAAGGAGTTTGGCGTCACCGACGACCTCTTCGGCGTGGGCTTGACTAGTATCAAGGCCATGAAGATGGCGGCCGAGGCCGAGCGCAGGGGACTGTTGGTAAAGGCGACGGACATCATCCATCTCAAGACCATTCGCAAGGTACTACAGAATCAGATGACCATCATGAGCTGGTTCTCGACCTACGATCCGTCGCGCCCCACCATGGTTTTCACCCACGGCATCTCCATCACATCCGACGTGCAGGAGAAGCTGAAGCTGTTCAACCGCCAATACAATGTGTTTGCCATAGAGCCTATCCATGAGCACTACCGTTATGTGTTCGAGAACGAGTCGTTGGAAGAGGTTATCGCCTTCTACTACGACCTGATGGAGTTCTACCTGCCGGCCAACGTGCAGATAGCTGCCTTTGCAGGTGCCTCGTATGGTGGCAAGCTGGCCTATCTCATGGCCTGCAAGCATTTTGAGAAGACCGGAAGGAAGGCGGCCGTCATCATGGGCGACACGCTGCTGGGCATCGGCGAAAAGCTGGGGCAGATCTATATGGCAGGCCAGTTGGAAGAGTTTGAGAAGAGCGTCAACAACCGTATAGAAGACCACATGCGCGAGCGCATGATCACCACGTTCAAGCTTGACTTCTACGGCGAGAGAATGCCGGAATACGACGGCAAGGTGATGATTCTCCATTCCACCATTGTGGTAAAGCCAGGCTATGACAATCTCGCACTCTGGCGGCAGCATGCCTCCAATCTCAACGTCATCCCCCTATCATACACCCATAACGAGATATGTGTAGACAATCCAGAGACGCTGCCCTATTGGGAGAAGGCAATCGCAATGATTACCTCATAACCAAGGCAGTACGGTCGTTTATCTTTGCCTCAGTTCTGACGGCTGCCCTACAGCAGTTCATACAGATCACCCATAGCATCATCGTGGGCCAATTGGTTGGCCCCGATGCGGTCTCGGCCATTGCCCTGTCGCTACCGCTCATGATGGTGCCCACGATGCTGTTCATGCTCTTTGCCTCGGGGGCTTCGGTGGTGGCGAGTAAGGCGGCAGGCGAGCGCAACTACGACAAGGTGGCTGCTATCTTCACGGTCAGCATGGTTTCCACGCTGGCGTTTTCCCTGCTCTTCAGCCTCACGGCTTGGCTGTTCGGTCCACAGTTAGCGTCGGCGGTATGTACAGATGAACGGTTGCTGCCGCTAGTGACCGAATACCTGCCGGTAGCCTGCGCGCTGTCGCTTTTCACCGTGCTGTTCCAAGCATTGTCGGCATTCACCGAGGTTGACGGGCGCCCTTCCACGGTGTCGCGTGCCATGATTGGCTCTCTCGTCTTCATCGCCGTGCTCGACGTGGTACTCATCCAGGTCTTTGGTATGGGCATCAAGGCTGCCGCGTGGTCCACCGGCTTCGCCGATCTCATGGTGGCTACCTACCTGTTTACTGCATTCCGGAAGAACCAGTCATCCTATAAGCTTTGCCATACCCCCCGTTTCCGGCCAGTGTTAAGCGAAAACGTCAAGAACGGTCTGCCGTTCGTACTGACGTTGCTGGTGCTTGCACTCTGTGCCCTCGTCATGAACTCGATGGTGCTCCATTCCCTGGGAGCCGATGCCATGTTTGCCTTCTCTGTCGCCGCCTCGCTCATCAACCTGGTCAACCTGTTTGGCAACGGCACAGCCAACACCTTCAGGGCCATCGGCGGCATGTACTACGGTCAGAAGGACTATCAGGGATTGCGACTGCTGTTCAGGGTGCTGTTACGAGTAATGATTGTTACCGCCATCGTCTGCACAGTGGTCGGAGAATTGCTGACGCCACAGATTGTCAGCCTCTATGGAGCCGACAGCCCCGAACTGATCAGTGTGACCGTACCCCGTCTGCGCATCATCCTGACAATGCTCATCGCCTTCATGCCGATGCTCTATATGCCTGCGGTGTTCCAGGTCTTGGGCCATCTGAAGTTGGTACTCTTCGGAGCACTCATCTTCAATTTCTTGCAGATGGGCAGTATGTACCTGTTCATAGAGACGGGACATCCGGACCTGCTGTGGTGGTCGTTCCCCATTGCAGCATGGGCTGGCCAGGCGCTCCTTTCACTGCTGGTGTGGCTCACCCATCGCCGCATGCCCGGCACGGCTCCGCTCACCTTGCTGCCCACGGGCAGCGGCTTCCGCCACAGTCTCTTCCTGTCGGTGGCAGCCGATAGCGCGTCGTTCAAACAGGCCATCGATACTATCCATCAGTTCGCCAGCAGCATCGGATGCGACGGATCTACGGTCTACGGCGTTGACGCCTGTGCCGAGGAGCTTTTGAAGAACATCATGGACCATGCAGGCATCGGCGCCGACCACTACATCGACGTGTCGGTGACCGAATCGGAGAACGAGCTGATGCTGACCATCAAAGACGACGGTCGCCCCTTCAATCCGCTCATCGTCCCCCAACAGGACAGGGGGCTGGGTCTCACCATCGTCAACGGTTTCTCCCACAAGGCCGACTATCAATACATGTATGGACAGAACATGACCTTCGTGAGCGAACAACTCCATCCTCGTAACTAATTTATAATTTTGCACAAACAAACCTAACAAACTAATTTCAGAACAATGGAAATCATTATCGGACTTTTAATCATCGCGATTGGCGCATTCTGCCAGTCAAGTTGCTACGTGCCCATCAACAAGATCAAGGACTGGTCATGGGAGTCGTACTGGATCGTGCAGGGCGTGTTCGCCTGGCTCCTGCTGCCCTTCTTAGGAGCGCTGTTGGCTGTGCCGGCAGGCCACTCCCTGTTTGGACTGTTTGCCGAGACACCGTCGTTCAACCTGTGGATGACCATCTTCTTCGGTGTGCTGTGGGGTGTTGGCGGACTGACGTTCGGACTCTCCATGCGCTACCTTGGCGTGGCCCTCGGGCAGTCGATCGCCCTCGGCACCTGTGCCGGACTGGGCACCATCATGGGCCCCGTGCTGCTGAACATCTTCTTCCCTGAACTGAACGCGCTGGAGTCGCTGACCTTCGCCGTCATCCTCGGTGTGGTGGTGACGCTCATCGGTATCGCCATCATCGGTGTGGCGGGCTCCATGAAGGCGGCTTCGCTGTCGGAAGAAGAGAAAAGGGCGGCCGTCAAGGACTTCAACTTCCCCAAGGGACTGGCCATCGCGCTGCTGGCCGGCTTTATGAGCGGCTGTTTCAACGTGGGACTGGAGTTCGGTAAGGGCATCAACTTCGGTGAGCTCACCGACCCGATGTTCCGCACGCTCCCCGCCACGTTCCTCGTGACGTTAGGCGGTTTCGTCACCAATGCCGTCTACTGCTTCTATCAGAACCAGAAGAACGGCACGTGGGGCGACTACAAGAAGAAAACCGTCTGGGGCAACAACCTGCTATTCTGCCTGCTGGCCGGTGCCCTGTGGTACTCACAGTTCTTCGGACTGTCCCTGGGTCGCTCGTTCTTCGAGACTGGCGGTACGATGGACACGCTGTCGTTCTGCATCCTCATGGCACTCAACGTGGTGTTCTCCAACGTCTGGGGCATCATCCTCAAGGAATGGAAGGGCTGCTCGCAGAAGACCATTGCCGTACTCGTCTGCGGCATCGTGGTGCTCATCGTCTCAAGCTTCCTGCCACAGCTGATTGGATAAAAAAGTAGAAAGCATCAAAAACTCCCGCGCCTCACGGCGTGGGAGTTTTTTCATTCATTATAGATATATGTAGTCAGTAGTTGTTTTTATCTCGGCAGGTTGAAGGCACGCGTCATCTCAGCCATCTGCTCATCGCTCATACCTTCAGGCTCAAAGCCCATGCAGCGGGCATTGATATAGATCTTGGCACTCTTCGAGAGCACGTCTATCTGGTCGAAAGCGTCCATCACGTCCTTACCCTTGGCAAAGACACCGTGCTTCTCCCACATCACCACGTCATACGCCTCCAGCTCCTTCAGCGTACCGTCGGCCAGCTCGTTGCTGCCGGGCAGGGTGTAGGGAACGATGCCCAGCCCCAGCGGACAGAAGGCCTTCGTCTCGGGAATCATCGACCACAGAATCTTTGTCAGCACATCCTTACCCAGGAAGGCACGATTATGACTCATGGCGACGAGCTCGATGGGATGCGTATGGACAGTAGCTTTGTAACCGCTGCCGGTCTCTATCTGACGGGCATGGACGGTCAAGTGACTGGGCAGCTCACTGGTGGGCATCACGGCGTTATCGGCAATGATGACATACGAGGCGCAGTCGTCAAGAATGCGAATGACCGAGCCGTTGTCCATCGGCCAGCGTGCCAGGTCGCGCATACGCTTACCTGTTCCCTTGCAGTAGAAATAACAGCCTTTCAGGGCAGGCAGTGTGACACCGATCTGCTTCACATCGCTGATGGCGGGCAACTGGCGGATCTCGTCATCAACATACTCGGTGATGTTGACCGTGATATTACCGCCATTGCGCTCGGCCCAGCCGTTCTGCCACAGGTAACCGGCTACCTCTGCAATCTTGTATATCTCCGCTTTCAGGGAGTCGCGTCCTTCTAAGATACTCTTCATCTTGTTCTGTTGTTTTAATCGCTTGCAAAGGTATACCTAATTATCGGTACACGACCGCAATAATTGATTTTTGCACCAAGAATTATGATTTAAGCCTTGATTTATATCAATTTTGCAGGAAACGGAAATAAAATCACGTTTTATTTCGCCGTGTCAGAAAAAAGCAGTATCTTTGCAGGTATGAATCAATTCAAGGAGAACGTGATACTGGCCGATGCCGACTACGTGGACCGCGTGACTTTCGACCTGACAGTCAACTTCGAGCGCATGATCGGAAGACGCATACCTAAGGCCGACCTGGCTCAGTGGCTGGAGTGCGTGGCACTCGACGGAGGGCTGAAGCCTCAAGGACAGGCTGTGGTGCAGGTCATCCTCCTGCACAAGAAGGGGCAGATGGACAACTTCGTTCCTGCTGCCTTTGCCGAGCTCGACGGCAAGGCGTTCACCGGTCCCCTGGGCGAGTTCCTCATCAGCTGCGTACCCGTCGAAGACTTGACGACCATGGACGACCTCTTCGTGGACTCGATGCAGGTCATTGCCAACGCCAAGGAGGTCAAACGCCTCATCGTCGTTCCTGATGCGGAGCATATATATAATAATGTACGCGAGGGACTGCGCCATGCCGACGAAGACAAGCACACTACGGTACTAGCAATGCAGCCCATGCCGGGCGGCAGCTTCCGCCAGGAGATACTGGGCTACTCACTGATGGCGGCACTGGGCATCAAGTCAGCAGAGCTCAACGCAACATCGTAATCACGAAATACCGACATCACGTAATACCGACATAACGAAATACCGACATAACGTAATACCGAAATACCGTAATAACGAAAAAACAACGAAATAAATGGCAAGAGTACTGATGATTGGCGCCGGAGGCGTCGCAACGGTTGCAGCATTCAAGATTGCACAGAATGCTGATGTGTTTACAGAGTTTATGATTGCAAGCCGCCGCAAGGTGAAGTGCGACCAGATTGTTGAAGCCATAAAGAAGAAGGCGGCAGCAAATCCTTCACTTTTCACTCTTCACTCTTCACTTAATATCAAGACGGCGCAGGTCGATGCCGACGATGTGGAGCAGCTGAAGGCACTCTTCTCGGACTTCAAGCCCGAGCTGGTGATCAACCTCGCCCTACCCTACCAGGACCTCACCATCATGGAGGCTTGTCTGGCCTGCGGCTGCTCGTACCTCGACACCGCCAACTACGAGCCGAAGGACGAGGCACACTTCGAGTACTCATGGCAGTGGGCCTACCGTGAGCGCTTCCGTGAGGCTGGCCTGACGGCCATCCTCGGTTGCGGCTTCGACCCGGGCGTCACCAGCATCTACACGGCCTACGCTGCCAAGCACCACTTCAAGGAGATCCAATACCTCGATATCGTCGACTGCAACGCCGGCGACCACCACAAGGCGTTCGCCACGAACTTCAACCCGGAGATCAACATCCGCGAGATCACGCAAAAGGGGCTCTACTGGGAGAACGGCCAGTGGGTGGAGACCGAACCGCTGGAGATTCACAAGGACCTCACCTACCCCGGCATCGGTCCGCGTGACAGCTACCTGCTGCATCACGAGGAGATTGAGTCGCTGGTCATCAACTACCCGACGATTAAGCGCGCCCGCTTCTGGATGACGTTCGGACAGCAGTACCTGAAGCACCTCGAGGTGATTCAGAACATCGGCATGAGCCGCATCGACGAGGTCATCTACGAGGCCCCGCTGGCCGATGGTAGTGGTGTGGCGAAGGTGAAGATCGTACCCCTGCAGTTCCTGAAGGCCGTACTGCCGAACCCACAGGACCTGGGCGAGAACTACGAGGGCGAGACCTCCATCGGCTGCCGCATCCGTGGCATCGGCAACGACGGCCAGGAGCACACGTACTATGTTTATAACAACTGCTCGCACCGTGCCGCCTACGAGGAGACGGGTATGCAGGGTGTCAGCTACACCACCGGTGTGCCGGCCATGATTGGTGCGATGATGTTCTGCAAGGGCCTCTGGCGCAAGCCCGGCGTGTTCAACGTCGAGGAGTTCGACCCCGACCCCTTCATGGAGCAGCTGAACAAGCAGGGCCTCCCCTGGCACGAAATCCACGACGGCGACCTGGAACTATAAGTCCTATAAGTCCCATAAGACCCATAAGTCCCATAAGACCCATAAGTCCCATAAGACCCATAAGTCCCATAAGACCCATAA
>CAZLPO010000040.1:0-3892 GCA_964561385.1 uncultured Prevotella sp. | reverse complement strand
AAAAAACAACAATAACTATGGCAAAGAAAGAAGAAACTGAGCAACTAACCCCTCAACAGGAGAGAATGAAGGCCCTGCAGGCCGCCATGGCGAAGATCGAGAAAGACTTCGGCAAGGGCAGCATCATGAAGCTGGGCGACGAAAAAATAGAGAATGTCGAGGTCATCCCGACGGGAAGCATCGCCCTGAACGCCGCACTCGGCGTCGGCGGCTATCCCAAGGGCCGCATCATCGAGATCTACGGTCCGGAGTCCAGCGGTAAGACGACACTGGCCATCCACGCCATCGCCGAGGCACAGAAGACTGGCGGCATCGCGGCGTTCATCGATGCCGAGCACGCCTTCGACCGCTTCTACGCCGAGAAACTGGGCGTCGATGTTGACAACCTTTACATCGCACAGCCCGACAACGGTGAGCAGGCACTGGAGATTGCCGACCAGCTCATCCGCTCGAGCGCCGTCGACATCGTGGTGGTCGACTCGGTGGCAGCCCTGACACCCAAGAAGGAGATTGAGGGCGACATGGGCGACTCGGCCGTAGGCCTCCATGCCCGACTGATGTCACAGGCCCTGCGCAAGCTCACCGGTACCATCGCCAAGACCAACACCACCTGCATCTTCATCAACCAGCTGCGCGAGAAGATTGGTGTCATGTTCGGCAATCCTGAGACAACTACAGGCGGTAATGCCCTGAAGTTCTACGCCTCGGTGCGTCTGGACATCCGTAAGGTGACCAGCATCAAGGACGGCGATAACGTCATCGGCAACCAGGTACGTGTAAAAGTGGTGAAGAACAAGGTGGCTCCACCCTTCCGCAAAGCAGAGTTCGAGATCATGTTCGGTGAGGGCATCTCGAAGATTGGCGAGATCATCGACCTGGGCGTGGAGTTCGGCATCATCAAGAAGAGCGGCTCGTGGTTCAGCTACGGCGACCAGAAGCTGGCACAGGGACGCGACGCCACCAAGGTGCTGCTGAGCGACAATCCTGAGCTGTGCGAAGAGCTGGAAGCAAAGATCATGCAAGCAATAAAGGAGAAATAAACGCATGCAACATAAAAAGCCTGCGAGCGATGCTCGCAGGCTTTTTTAATTCTCTTCCGCCATTATTTCTTCCGTCGTGCCGCGGGCTTACGGGTACTCGTTCCCTGAGCGGTGCGATAACCCTCCACCTTACCATTACGGCCGAACTGAACAATCAGCAGCTTACCCTTCGAACGGGTGTAAATCCAGTCGTAGCGACCACTGTTGTCGGCTGCTGTTCTGTCGGGCTCACCCACAGCCAACTGCACCTCGTCCTCGCTCATACCCTGAATGACACGACCGGCACGGATGGCGGCACGCGCTGCCTGACTGGTGTTACGGGCAAGCCCCTCGCCCATACCGAAGACATATCCGAAGAGCTCATCCTTGCGACTGTCGTCAAGCACAACGTCATCGGGATTCTCGAAGCTCACCTTCTTATAGTAAACACGTCGCGACTCCGTCTCAGTGAGTGATAAAGTGGCATACTTGGAATCCTTGATGGGGGTGATGACATCAATCGTGAAGGTGGTCATCTTGGGCACACGGACCGTACGCTCACGGCCGTCACCCTGAGTAATCATGCCCGTCACGTACTTGGTGTAGATGGTCTTGCCTACATACGAGGCAATGTCGCTGTTGACTGACATCATGACATCATGCAGGTCGAACGAGCCATAGAAAGCGTGCTTTGTATTGTCCATCACGAACTCATCGTCGCGCATACCGCTATTGGTCTTCGAGATGGCCACGTTCTGGTAGAACTCGTTTCCCTTCTCGTCCTCGACGATGATCTTCACCGGGAAGCTGCGGGTGCCAACACCGACGGCCGTCACCTTTACCGTCTGGTTCAGGGGCACCTTCACCTCGCGGAAGCCGTCACCATCGTACTCCGTGTCCACACAGTAGGTGGTGGACTTCGTCACCAGCGTCTTGTTCAGCAGCTTGTCACGGGCAATGTCCACATCGCCAAGATAAGCCAACGTGGGGACACCCAGCTTGCCGTAGCAGTAGTCCTCAAACGAGCCGCTGGGTATCTCGTAATAGTATCGCCTGCCATTGTCCTGACACAGGAAATGTACATGGGCATGGCCGTCAGAACTGACAGTATGTCCCTTGTATTCCATAATCTTGTGACGTAATGTCATACTGCTCACCTCCTTGCCCGTACTGGCATCGCAGAACGTCTTGACAATCAGGTCGTACTTCTCTGGCATCACCATGAACCTCATGCCTTCACGCCAGTCGCACAGACTGTAGTACTTGAAGTTCTTACCAATGAAATCCTGTGGTTCCTCTGCCTTCTGACCCTCACCGGCCTCAGCCTCTGTCTCCGACTGCTGAGCAGTCGCAACTTCAGGCTTCTTGACGCCCTTGGTCTTGACAATGTAGTCGTCAGCGGTCTGAGCCGAGGCTAGCAGAACGGCAAAAGCCATCGTAACCATAAAGAAAAGTCTTCTCATATTGTACACGGGTTGATTGAATACGGCTGCAAATATAATAAATTATTCTGATACTTATGCCAAATTGACGTAACAAAAAGCGTTTTTATCCAAAAAAAAGTCTTTGGCACGCGCTTTGCTGTTTTACCAGCGTCAGAAATTAGATTGCAAACATTAATAATAAAAAAGATAAGATTATGGGAAAGATTATTGGAATTGACTTAGGAACAACCAACAGCTGCGTTGCCGTTTTCGAAGGCAACGAGCCAGTAGTGATTGCCAACAGCGAGGGTAAGCGCACAACGCCCTCCGTCGTTGGATTCGTCGAGAACGGCGAGCGTAAGATCGGTGACCCTGCCAAGCGTCAGGCCATCACCAATCCGAAGAAGACCGTCTACTCCATCAAGCGCTTCATGGGCGAGAACTGGCAGCAGACGGAGAAGGAAATCTCACGCGTACCTTATACAGTCGTTAACGAGGGAGGCTATCCCCGTGTTGATATCGACGGACGTAAGTACACCCCGCAGGAGATCTCTGCCATGGTGCTTCAGAAGATGAAGAAGACTGCCGAGGACTATCTCGGACAGGAGGTGACCGAGGCTGTCATCACCGTACCGGCCTACTTCTCTGACTCTCAGCGTCAGGCCACCAAGGAGGCAGGACAGATTGCCGGCCTCGAGGTCAAGCGCATCGTCAACGAGCCCACGGCAGCCGCTCTGGCCTACGGTGTCGACAAGTCCAACAAGGACATGAAGATTGCGGTCTTCGACCTTGGCGGCGGTACGTTCGATATCTCCATCCTGGAGTTCGGCGGTGGCGTGTTCGAGGTGCTCTCTACCAACGGTGACACCCACCTCGGCGGCGACGACTTCGACCAAGTCATCATCGACTGGCTGGTACAGGAGTTCCGCAACGACGAGGGTGCCGACCTGAAGGCTGACCCCATGGCCATGCAGCGTCTGAAGGAGGCTGCCGAGAAGGCAAAGATCGAGCTGTCGTCATCGACCAGCACCGAGATCAACCTGCCGTACATCATGCCCGTCGGCGGTGTACCCAAGCACCTGGTGAAGACCTTGACACGTGCTAAGTTCGAGCAGCTGGCCCACGACCTCATCCAGGCTTGTCTGGCTCCCTGCCAGAAGGCTGTCGCCGATGCAGGTCTCAACACGGCCGATATCGACGAGGTCATCCTCGTGGGCGGTTCCAGCCGTATCCCTGCCGTGCAGACACTCGTCAAGAACTACTTCGGCAAGGAGCCTTCAAAGGGTGTCAACCCCGACGAGGTGGTGGCCGTCGGTGCCAGCATCCAGGGTGCCATCCTGAACAAGGAAGGTGGCGTAGGCGATATCGTGCTGCTCGACGTGACGCCGCTGACGCTGGGTATCGAGACCATGGGTGGCGTGATGACCAAGTTGATCGAGGCCAACACAA
>CAZLPO010000039.1:0-18308 GCA_964561385.1 uncultured Prevotella sp. | reverse complement strand
CGGAGCCGCAGTAGCTCTCGTAGAGGTCGGCACCCATACCGGCCACGTCGCCCACATTGTCGCCCACGTTGTCGGCAATGGTAGCGGGGTTGCGCGGGTCGTCCTCAGGGATGTCGGCCTCCACCTTACCCACGATGTCGGCACCCACGTCGGCAGCCTTCGTGTAGATGCCACCGCCGACACGTGCAAACAGCGCCTGTGTCGAGGCACCCATACCGAAGGTCAGCATCGTGGTGGTGATAGAGATGAGTCCGTCGGGATCGAAGCGGTTCAGCACGACGAACCAGATAGCGATGTCGAGCAGTCCGAGACCTACCACCGTGAGGCCCATGACGGCACCCGAGCGGAAGGCAATCTTCAGACCGGCATCCAAGCTCTCGCGTGCGGCGTTAGCCGTGCGGGCAGAAGCATAGGTGGCCGTCTTCATGCCGAAGAAGCCTGCCAAGCCCGAGAAGAAGCCACCCGTGAGGAAGGCAAACGGTACCCAGTGGTTCTGCACGTTCAGACCAAAGGCCATGAAGGTGAAGAGCAGGCACAGCACGGCAAAGACGATGATGACGACCTTGTACTGCTGCCACAGATAGGCCATCGCACCCTTGCGGACATAGAGCGCAATCTCTTTCATACGCGGCGTGCCCTCGTCAGCTTTCATCATCTGACGGAAGAA
Organism: uncultured Prevotella sp.; assembly: GCA_964561385.1. GTDB lineage: Bacteria > Bacteroidota > Bacteroidia > Bacteroidales > Bacteroidaceae > Prevotella. Next base: position 17,641 of record CAZLPO010000039.1, on the reverse strand, counting down.
GAAGTACGCCATGCTCAGCGCCACCACCGATGCGATGGGCACGAGCCAGAAAACGGAAGGAATGTTCATGTTGGTTTTATGTTTTGGTTACGTTTTGGTTTTTGTTCGTGCAAAAGTACGTATTTTATTTCTAAATCCCAAATAATTTCCTAACTTTGCATGCAAAAAAGAAACATGACCCTACATATCTTCAATCCAGAACACGACATCGCCCTTGCATCGGGCCTCTCGAACTTCACCGCACCGCATGCCGGACGACAGCTGCGACACGACCTCGGATTCCTGCCTGCTTTGTGGGCACAGCAGGGTGATATCGTCATCACCGATGACCCCGAACTGGCTGCCTACCGCTGGAAACGACTGTCTGCACGCATCGCCAGAGTCATGGGGACTGATTATTCCCACCGTGGGAACATCCGCTTTGTGCCGTGGAAACTGACTGTTCCCACCGTGGGAACATCCATCGAGCCCTGGGGCTGGAATAGCGCCTTGCGTGCCCAGCTGCTGCGGAGTGGGGTAGCGGCGTACCTGTTGCCACAGCCGGAGGCGCTGCAGACCATTCGCGAACTGTCACATCGTCACACGGCGGCCGTCTTGTTGCCCAAGCTGCGCGTGCCGGGCACCGTCGGCGAGTCGTTCGAGTGTCAGACACGCGAGCAGGTGGAGATGTTGCTTCAGCGCTTCGGACATATCGTCATGAAGGCGCCCTGGTCGTCGAGTGGTCGCGGCCTGCGGTTCTTGGCTGTCGGCCGTACGCCCTTTGAGCAGCAGCAAGGCTGGTTCCAGAATGTGGTGGCGGCTCAGGGCTGCGTCATGGTGGAGCCGTATTATAATAAGGTGAAGGACCTGGGCATGGAGTTCTACTCCGACGGACAGGGGCACATCGACTATCTCGGACTGTCGCTCTTCCATACGACCAATGGAGCCTATACGGGTAATATCCTGGCATCGGAGGAGGTGAAGCAGGAGATGATAAGTCGCTATGTTACAAGCGAATTGATGACGAACGTTCGCGAAAAGATCTGCCAAGAGGCTGGGGCACTGTTCAACCAGAAATACAGAGGTCCGTTCGGCGTTGACATGATGATTATTGCCAACGGAACGGACTTCCTGCTGCACCCGTGTGTGGAGATCAATCTCAGGCGGACGATGGGACACACCGCCCTTGCGTTGTCGCCAAAGGACGACAGAAAGGGGGTGATGCGCATCGACTATGCCGACAACACGTATAGACTGAAAGTGTCAGTCTACCGTATATAGGAAGACGACGACACACGCCAGGATGAAGGCTACCACATACATGATGCACAGTAGCCATTTCTTGATCTTCTTCCTGCGTTTATTTTTACGCAAGGTCCTGTATTTCCAGCGGCTGGCGCTGTCTAAACCATGAGTGTGATGGTGGTGATGATGTTCTGGTTGTGACATGAATTATTTGTTGTATTTGATGAGTCTTACTTCTGATGCCAGACCGCTGGCCACGGGCTCCCACTGGTCGTAGAGTGTCTTCTTGTAGTTGATGTCCACGACGTTGATCTCTTCCATCTTGCGCCATTTCACGCCGCGACGGTCCATGTCGGCTATGCGGTTGGCGGGGAGGTTGGTCACCTCAATGCGCAGTTCGTTGTCGCCTGCCTTCAGCACGTCCTTGAAGTTCAGTACGAAAGGTACGCTCCAGGCGCAGCCGATGAACTGACCGTTGATATAGACGCGAGCCGACTCACGGACATCGCCGAGGTCTATCTGCCAGTCGGCAGCATCCTTCACGTCAGCCTTCGTCAGCTTCACGTGGGTGATATAGACGCCTGTACCCATCGTCACCTTGACGGAATCGTCGTCGAGCGTCTCCCATGTTTGCGGCTTCTCAAGAGTAAAACTCTTGAGCACACGGGGGGCCTCTTCGGTAAAGGTGAGCGTCCAAGGACCAAGACCCACCTCCTTCCCCTCCCTGAAGGGCGGGGTGTTCATAGCTTGCACGCTTTGGCAATTAGAGTTTGGAGTATTTACTCCCCGCTCTTCAGAGAGGGGCAGGGGGAGAGTCCATGTCTGCAGTATCATCGACTCACCGCTGCGCAGACTGATGTGCACACCCTCCTCGTCGAACGTGGCGGGAGTGATGGCGCCGTTGAGCGGATTGAACCACACGGCCTGCTTGAAGTCAACAGCCAGCGGCTCGATGGCGTTGATGTCATCGGGCGTGAGGTTGGCGATGAAGTAGTGGTAGCCTGTGGGATTCTTACGGCGGATGGCTTTCAGGCCGCACTCCGTCTTCAAAGCCTCGGGTCGTGCCGTCTGCCTCAGGGCGTTGGCGTCCACCTGATAGTAGATGGGTGCACCCTGTGCCTTCAGCTGGCTGATGTGCTGCTTCACGTTGTCGGGCATCATGCCTGTGCCGGGAATGATCAGGCCCTTGTAGCGGGTGCCAGCCTTGGTCACGAGCTGGCCGTTGCTGACGGTGACGCCCATGAGCAAACGCTCGGAGATGTAGTCGCAGTCGAAGCCGGCACGGTCGATGTCAAGGATGGTCTTGATGAACTCAGGCGCCAGACTGCCCATGGCGTGGATGGAGAACTGCATGAGCAGCTTCTTCGTGTTCTTCTGCCACATGTCGCGGACGGGCAGCAACACCAGGAAGTCGTTGTCGGGCTGTCCCCATTGCAGGAACGACTGGCAGCGCTCCACATACTTCATAAAGTAGGGAGCATCGCGCCAGATGGAGTTCGTGGGCGACATGTCTATCGAGGCATAGAACTTCCAGCCTGGCCACGGGTCGTCCTTCGGCGAGTAGCAGGTGCCGTGGAAGAACATGTGGTTGACGCCGGCGCAGAACATGAGGTCGAGGTCGGGCTTCAGCTGCGAGAGGCTCGTGCGGAAGTGTTCCGTCAGCCACGTGAAGGTCTCGCTCGAGGTGTAGGGCTTACCGCAGACATGGGCTGCCGACGGGGCGTACTTGAACATCGAATAGTCAGAGTCGTTCTTACGTGTCTTCCCTGGATCGGTACGCAGGCCCTTGATGCCAAACTCCGACAGACCGAAGCCTTCAATCTCAGGAATATCAACAGCCGCATAGCAGTCGATGAGGTTGGCGGGTGAGCCGTGTGCCTGGTTACGGGTGATGGCCCCGTGCTTGTGTGCCCACGCCGTCCATTGCTCGGTGAAGTTCTCCAGCAGCAGATCGCCCAGCGTCTCGCGGTAGTCGCTGACGGTCTTCACGTCGCCGGCAATAAGCTCAGGGAGGTGTTCCTCGAGCTGGTAGCCGCGGCGCTTTGCAAACTCCTCGAACAGCGTTGGCGTCCAGGTGGCCTCGCTCACCTCGTACGAGTCGTTGAAGAAGGTGTGAGGGTAGGGGGTCTTGGTGCGCTCAAAGGCCTCCTCAATGTGGCGCAGGTAGTTGGCAACGGCCTGTCCGTCGAAGTGGTCGATGACCAGTCCCTCGCCGCCAGGTGCCGCACGTTTCACCTTCATCACGCCGTAGCGTGCATAGACGGCGATAACGCGCCATTGGTCGCGCTTCTTGGTACCCTTCGGTGCCTTCCACGTCAGCTGTCCGTCGTTGACGGATGACGTGATGTCCAGGGCTCCCGTCGGACCGTATGCCATCACCTTCAGCAGCTTGGCATACTTGCGGTCTTTCTCCGCGACTGCCAGCCGCAGACCCTCAATCCGCTTTCCGGTGAAGGTTGTGTCAACGAACAGCACCTTGCAGGCGCTCTCCTCTAACGGCACCCAGGGACCGCCGAAGGGCCAGCCCGTGCCCGTAGCCATGTCTATCTCAATGTCCTGCAAGGCACCCTGGCTCTGTGTGAAGCGCAGCATGTCCATCCAACGGTCGCTCAGGTAGTCGATGTTCTTGCCGGGAACGAACTTGCCGTCCTTCGGCTGCTCATTACCCTGTACGCCGTAGATGGGCGTAATCTCAACGGCACCGATACCATGTTCGGCATACTCGCGCATGGTCCATTGCAGGTTCTTCTTGTCAACGGCTGAGCCCAGCCACCACCATCTGATGCCTGGCTTGGCCTCTTGAGTGGCCTGCGGCCAACTCTGTGCTGCGGCCGACAAAGCTGACACACAGATGCTTATCAGAACAAGACTCCTTCTCATGGCTTAGTTTCCGTCGGGTTTTACAATGTCCTGCAGTTTCGATGGTGCCCACTTGAAGACCTTCCAGTCGTCGGGCTGGCTGGGGTCAAAGTCCTGCCAGTCGGAACGGAGTGCAGAGAGGATGGGCAGCTGCAGCTGCTTCATGCCCATGACGACACACTTGGCCACCTCGTAGGCTCCGAAAGGATTGAAGTGGGTGTTGTCAGCCAGCTCACGACCGTAGAGTTCCTTGGGATAGTGCACCAGCATGTGCTTCGACTCCTCGGGGCCTGCAGCCAGATACAGCTGCGTGGTCATGCCGTTGAGGTCGATGACGGGCACTTTTTCGCGTTCTGCCACAGCACGCATGGCGGCGGGAAAATCGCCGTGGGTGTTGCGTATGAACTTGCCGTCGTCGCTGAACTGTCGGCGCTGTGTCGGCGTGCAGAAGATGATCTCGGCACCCTTGGCACGCACCTGGTCGACAAAAATCTTCAGCTGATAGGTGTAGTGATACCAAGCGCCGTCGCCGGGACGCTTCTCCTTCTCATCGTTATGGCCGAACTCAGCAATCACATAGTCGCCCGGCTTGAGTGTCGTCAGAATCTTGTCCAGACGTCCGGCACCGATAAATGTTCGGGCGGTCAGTCCGCTCTCAGCGTGGTTGCTGATGGCCAGTCCTGGGCCAAACCAGCGGGTGATCATCTGTCCCCACGAGGCCCAGGGCTCATTGTTCTGATCGACAACGGTGGAGTTGCCACACAGATAGACGGTAGGCACCTCGTCATCGCGCTCGATGTGGATGGACTGCACCTGCGGAGCATCGCCGTTGAACTCCAGCGTCAGCTTGTCGTCCCATGCCAGATAGGTCTTTTCGCGGTCCTTCAGCTTCACGCGGTTCTTCTCGTCAATCTGCGGCGAGCGCTTGTTAACAACGAACTCGAAGGTCTCGAACTTTCCCTTCTTGGTGGCAATGTTGTGGACCATCAGTCGGCGTCCTTCGGCACGTACGGTCGTCTCGCCGGCCTTCTTCTTAGAGCCGATGACAACGCGCACCTTATAGTTGCCGTCCGTCACCTTGACGGAGAAGTAGAAGGGCTCGCCTGGCTTCTTCTTGTCGGGAGCCGGCAGTACGTCGTATCCGTAGCCCTGTTCGTCGTTGTAGATTGGTTGTGGCTTCGTCATGTCGAAGTCAAAGACTTGTGCTGATGCCATCAGCGGCACCAGCACAAGCATAGTAGTCAGCAGTTGTTTTTTCATTTGTTGTTTTATGGGTTTGTTTAGTAGATGAATGTCGTGAGCAGATAGGCCACCAGCGTTGACGTGATGACGCAGATGAGTCCCGGCATCATGAACGAGTGGTTGAGCAGGTACTTGCCGATGACGGTGGTGCCGGAGCGGTCGAAGTTCACCGTGGCGATGTCGGAAGGATAATTCGGAATGAAGAAGTATCCATAGACGGAAGGCAGCACACCGAGGAGCACAGGACCGGCGATGCCCAGCTGGTAAGCCAGTGGCAGCATGGCCACGACAACGGCGCCCTGGGAGTTGATGAGCACGGAAACCAGGAAGAAGACGAAGGCAATAGACCAGGGGTACTCCTTCACGATGTCAGACAACATGCCCTGCATCTCGGTCATGTAGTTGGAGAAGTAGGTGTCAGCCAGCCAGGCGATGCCGTAGATGGCGACGACGGCCACCATACCCGACTGCCAGACAGGACCGGCAACAGCCTTCTTGGGCATGGCCTTGCAGAAGATGATCATCAACGCAGCAGCGGCAATCATGACAATCTGGATGACGATGTTCATTTTCAGCGGCTTACCGTCCCATGACGGCAGCAGACTGGGAACAGCAGCGAACATCACGATGACGCAGAGGGCGGCGAGGAACACGAAGACGGCGTTCTTGGCCGACTGCGGTATCTCCTTGTCGAGTGTGGTGGCGTTCGAACCATAGATATAGTTGTACTGCTCGGGGTCCTTCAGCCTTGCCTGGAACTTCGGGTCTTTGTCAAGGTCGAGACCACGGTGATAGCTGGCAGCGGCAGCGGCCATCAGTCCACACAGGCAAGCCGGAATAGAAATCATCAGCACACGGGGAATGGTGATGTCGAAGCCGTTGGCATTGGAGATGCTGACAAAGGCCACGACAGCAGCAGCGATAGGCGAACAGGTGATACCCACCTGCGAGGCAATGGAGGCCACGCCGCAGGGACGCTCGGGGCGGATGCCCTTCTTGAGGGCGATGTCGCAGATAATCGGCATCAGCGTATAGACGACATGTCCGGTACCCACCAGCACGGTGAGGAAGAAGGTGGTGAGCGGTGCCAGGAACGTGATGCGGTCAGGATGCTTGCGCAACAGTTTCTCGGCTATCTGTATCAGCCAGTCCATACCGCCCGATGCCTGCATGATGCCAGCACAGGTAACGGCTGCGATGATGATGTAGATAACGTCGGTGGGAGGCGAGCCGGGCTTCAGTCCGAATCCGAAAACGAGGATGGCAAGACCGATACCGCTGATAGCACCCAAGGCCAGGGAGCCATAGCGTGAACCTACCCACAGGGCACCGAGTACGATGCAAAGCTGCAGAATCATGGATACTGTAATCATAACTATTATTGTTTTAAGGCTAGTTTCTCCTTTCCTTGATGATACCGTGACGATAGGCCTTCAGCAACAGCCGCAGGTCCTTCACCTGTTCGCGCAGCTCCTCGCCTTTGTCGGTGTCGGCCACCAGCATACGGTGGGCAGACATCTCGACAATCTGTGTTGTCGACTTGATGTCGGAGCCACGGCTGATGGCGTCCTTGGTGGATGTGAACGGCTCGTGCTGTACCAGCTGGAAACCGCGGCTGTGATAGATGAGCGTATAGCCGGCGATGCCCGTCTCGTGGTGGTAGGCTTCCGAGAATCCGCCGTCAATCACCATCAGCTTTCCTCCCGCCTTGATGGGGTTCTCACCCTTCGACGCATGGACGGGCACATGACCGTTGATGATGTGTCGGTTCTTGCCCTTCACTTCGAAGGCATCGAGTATCTGGTCACAGACGTGCTCGTCGTTTCTCAATCGGAAGTAGGCACCTTTCTCCTCCTTGTACGTATACTTATCGAGCAGGAAGTAGCGTTCGAAGGTTGCCATCTTCGACTTGTCAAACAGCGGCGAGTCCTTGCCGCACCACAGATACAGGAAGTAGTCGCGGGCATAGGCTTTCAGCTCGGGCTCCACATCGCTCTCGAATGCCGAGCGCACCAGCTGGCCGATGTACGACATGAGCTCCTTGCCTTGATAAGCTTTTCCCAGGATGGTCACCTGCTTCAGCGTCCCGTCGTCGTTCAGGGGAACGGAAGCGTGGAACAGCAGGTTCGAGTTGCAGATGTTGTACATACAGCCGTGCGACAGGATGGTGCGGATATGCTTGCGCAGCTTCTCGGAGACACGGAACGAGTGGTGGAGCTTAGCCATGAGCTCCTTCTCTTCAGGTGTCAGCTCGCCGAGTCCCGTCGGGAAGTTGCAGTCGCGCATGGCGTATTCCTTGCCCTCGATGGTACATGTCTGACGCTCCTGATTGACACCCTCCAGCAGACAGCGGTCTTCCATCTGCCACTCGGGGCGTCGGTGGAAGATGCGTGCCTCCTCCTTGAACTGTATGACGGAGATGGCCTTGTGCATCTTGGCTGTCAGCAGCAGCGTCTTTTCAGCAATGTTCGTGTCCTTCAGGAGAATCGGCATGAACGCTTCGCACGGGTCGTCGCTGTATGTCTCCAGCGCGAAGGTGGCCAGGGGTACGAGGTTGATGCCATAGCCGTCTTCGAGGGTAGCGAGGTTGGCATATCTCAACGACAGCCTCAGGACGTTGCAGATACAGGCATCGTTACCGGCGGCAGCACCCATCCACAGCATGTCGTGATTGCCCCACTGGATGTCCCACGACTGGTAGCGGCGCATGACGTCCATGATGATGTGGGCACCGGGGCCACGGTCGTAGATGTCGCCCAGGATGTGCAGCTGGTCGATGGCCAGTCGCTGTATGACGTTGCAGATAGCGCAGATGAAGTCGTCGGCACGGCCTGTCGAGATGATGGTGTTCACGATAACTGCCACGTAGGCCGCCTTATCTTGGTCATCGGTACGCTCGTGGAGCAGTTCTTCGATAATGTACGAGAACTCCTGCGGCAGCGACTTGCGGACTTTTGAGCGGGTGTATTTCGAGGAGACATCGCGGCAGACCTTGACCAGCTGGTGGATGGTGATATGATACCAGTCATCCATATCTTCTTCAATGGCCTTGACCAGCTCCAGCTTCTGCTCGGGGTAGTAGATGAGCGTGCACAGCTCCTTCTTCTCCGATTCGCGGATGCTGTTGCCGAAAATCTCGCTCACCTTACGCTTGATGTTGCCGGAGGCGTTCTTCAGGATGTGCTCAAAGGCTTCGTTCTCGCCATGAATGTCAGCGAGGAAATGCTCGGTTCCCTTGGGCAGGTTCATGATGGCCTCAAGATTAATGATTTCCTTGGCTGCATCGGCAATCGTGGGAAACGACTGCGAGAGCAGGTTCAGGTAGTGCATATCCGGTGTGTCCATTTGCTGCAGATTAGGTTCTCGGCTGCGAAGATACGAAAAAATGATGGAACAACCGAAGGTTTTTCCTAAAAAACTGCCATTTTTCCGAAAAAAGAGTGATAATGGCGGCTGTATCCGCGCCAGCGATGACAAGAACGGTGCTTCGGCTAAATCCTCAGATGGGTTTTCAGCTGTTGTCTCAGCCGGGCAGTCTGCTTGTCGTCAATGGGCATAGCAGGCAGGAAACCTTCGTCTATGAGCGTCTGTTCACAGAGCAGTTGCAGGATGTGGCGGAAGTACTTGACGAGCCGCTTCTCTGTGAGGATGTCCATCATCTGCTCGTCGTTGGCGTCATCACGGCGCAGGGCACGGTCGAGCTCCACCAGCTGGCGCAGGGTGAGGGGGCCGTGGTGCATCTCGGTGACGATACCTTCCACCCGACGGTTCTCTACCTTCGGCAGTCTGTAGTCTGTCGGCAGGTAGCTCTTGATGTGTGCCGTCTCGATATAAGGCGGACGTAAGTTGAGGACGTGCAGGCCGCGGTCGATGGTGGTACGCACATTCTCGTGGTCGGCATAGATGAGCAGCTTGCGCCACTCGCTCTCATCGATATTGCGGAAGGGGTTGGTTACCCAGCGCCGATCACCCGTAATGCCGGCCTTCAGCAGGACCTTGAGCAGCAGCCGGGCATCATCGGTCATGATCTCGATGGTGTTGGAGTCCATCACCTTGCGATAGACCTCCTCCGTATGCTGTTTCATGGCCTCGGGAGTGATGCTGTTCGTGACAACGGCATTGCGAATGGTCTCTATGCGTGGGTTCCATCCCAGTTCCTTCAGTGCCTCGGTCTCCATAGGACCCTGTGCCACAAGGACATAGGCGCACTCCACCATGCGCCGCTGCCACAACAGGGTCTTGCTCGTCTTCTCCGCCAGGTGTTCCTTGATGATCCAGGGCTCCAGTCCGCCGTGGGGCGTCATGACAATGCGGGCGCCTTCGCGGTGCAGTCGCATGGCCTTGCGGACAATGGCATAGTTCCAACAACCGTGTACGTGGACGATGTCGGGCTGTCCGCTGACGTCCTCCTCATGGTCGCGGAGCATGGCTACGTGCGCGGCAATCAGCGCATCGCTCTCAGGGAACAGGTGGAGAGTCTTCATAGGCGTTGAGTCTTGGTCGATTCAAACAGACGCAGCGTTTCGTGAGCCTTGTCTGCACGGACGATGATAAAGTCGTAGTCGGCGTGCAGACTGATGTGCGGCGTGTGGAAGGCGGCGTGTGCACCGGCTTGCGACGTACGACGTTTTTCCGTCTTGGTGATGACATTGTTGGCCAGACTGATGTCCTCGTATGTCTTCAGACTGATGTCGCCGTTTTTCTTGATGTAACCAATGACGAGCTGCGTGTCGCCGACAATGCTTTCAGCCATCTCCGTCAGCCATGTTTCGGAAGCAGGAATCTTGTCGATGTCTGCAAAGATAATCCACTTATTCTTAGCGGCTTTGACACCAATCGTGAAAGCAAGCCTGCGGAGGTCTTTTCTGAAGTGGTACTGGGGTACGAACGAGGTGCGGAGCCGACTGTCGGCCGCCTTCATCTCGTTCAGAAAGTCGGGTGTGCCGTCAGTCGAACTCTCGTCAATGACAATCACCTCGAAGCCGTCGTACGCTTGTGCCAATAGCCTTGGCAGCTGCTCTTGTATCTCGGGCAGCTGGTCGTGTACGGCGATGACGAGGCTGAATGTCGGTGTCGTGACTTGTTGCTCCATTTGTGTGCTACAGAGTGTCGATGGTATAACCTTTGGGCAGCTGCCGGCAGTTATAGCCTGAGGCCATGATTTCGCCATAGGCACCGGCTGAGCGGATGGCCAGTAGGTCGCCGCGGTGGCAGGCGTTCAGATCGGTCTGCTTGGCAAAGACATCCGTCGATTCACAGATGGGACCCACCACATCGTATGCCTGTATGGGCTCGTCGCTCGTCAGGTTCTCTATCTTGTGATATGCCTGATACAGCGCCGGACGTATCAAGTCGGTGAAACCGGCATCGACGATGGCAAACTTCTTCGTGGCGCCCTCCTTTATATATAAGGTACGCGTGATGAGCGAACCGCACTGAGCCACGACGGCACGTCCCAGTTCGAAGTGCAGCGTCTGGCCGGGGCGCAGGCGCAGCATCTTGGCATAGGTGTCGAAGTAGGCCTTGAAGTCGGGAATGGGCACGCGGTTGGGATGCTCATAGTCCACGCCCAGTCCGCCGCCGACGTTGATGTGCTCCACACGTATGCGGTGACGCTCCAGCTCGTCCTGCAGCTCGTTGACGCGGTTGCAGAGTGCCTGGAAGTCGCCCATGTCGAGTATCTGGCTGCCTATGTGGAAGTGGAGTCCCACCACCTGCACGTTCGGTAGCTGGCTGGCGTGCTCAATGACGGGAATCATGTCGCGCATGGCGATGCCGAACTTGTTCTCGGCCAGTCCCGTCGCGATGTTGGCATGCGTATGGGCACCCACATTGGGGTTCAGGCGGAAGGCCACCCTTGCCGTCTTCCCCTTCGCTGCAGCCAGCTCGTTGATGACCTCCAGCTCGGGGATGCTCTCCACGTTGAAGCAGAAGATATCGTGGTCCAGTCCGAGGTTGATTTCCCAGTCGCTCTTGCCGACGCCGGCGAAGACAATCTTCGAGCCCGGGAAGCCCGCACGTATGGATGCCTCTATCTCGCCGCCGCTGACGCAGTCGATGCCGAGTCCGGCCTCACGGATGACGCGCAGCACCTGAGGGTTGGCATTGGCCTTGATGGCATAGTGCACGTGCCACCCTTCATGGCGTTCGGTCTCGGCGTTAATGGCTCTCAGCGTCTGCCGCAGCAGCTCCGTATCGTAGTAGTAGAAAGGTGTCCTGACGTTCTGGAACCTCTCTACAGGGAATTTACCTTTCATAATCTCTAAATCTCTCAATCATTTCTCATCTTTCGTCTTACGCCTCACGTCTCACAATCAATTAAACAGATGATCGCTCAGACTCTGCAGCGCACGGCGCTTGTCTTCCTCCTTGATGAGGAACGAGATGTTGTAGTTGGAGCCGCCATACGAGATCATGCGGACGGGGATGTTCTTCAGGGCATCCATCACCTTGGTCTCGAAGCCGATGTTCGACCAGTCAAGGTCACCGACGACACAGATGATGCACATGCCTGTATCGACGGTCACCGTGCCGTACTTCTTCAGCTCATCGACAATCTCGCCGAGGTGTGCAGAGTTATCGATGGACATCGAGACGCCGACCTCCGATGTGCACACCATGTCGATAGGTGTCTGGTAGCTTTCGAAAATCTCAAAGACCTTGCGCAGGAAGCCTGTTGCCAGCAGCATTCGCGACGACTTGATCTTGATGGCAATGATATTGTCCTTGGCGGCGACGGCCTTGATCTTGCCGTATTCCGTCTGGTTCGAGATGGTCGTACCCTCAGCATCGGGGTCCATGGTGTTCAGCAGACGCACGGGGATGCCGGCATACTTGGCAGGCTGTACGCAGGTGGGGTGCAGGATCTTCGCACCGAAGTAAGCCAGCTCGGCAGCTTCCTCGAACTGCAGCTGGTGTACGGGCTGTGTCTTGTCCACCACACGCGGGTCGTTGTTGTGCATGCCGTCAATGTCGGTCCATATCTGTATCTCCTCAGCGCCGAGTGCGGCACCGATGAGCGACGCCGTGTAGTCCGAACCGCCACGCTGCAGGTTGTCCACTTCGCCGTAGGCATTGCGACAGATGAATCCCTGGGTGATATACACCTGCTGTCCCTCGTTCTCCGCCATGATGGCCTGCAGCTTCTCCTTGATATAGACGGGGTCGGGCTCTGCGTTCTTGTCGGTGCGCATAAAGTCGAGTGCGTTCAGCAGTACGGCCTTGATGCCCTGCTCCTTCATGTAGTTCACGACCATGTTCGTCGACATCATCTCGCCCTGTGCCACGATAGACTTCTCCTCGAACGAGGTGAAGATCTCCTTGGTAAACGAGCGCAGGTAGTTGAACTCGTCCTTCAGGAAGTCGGCCGTTGCCGTCTTCATCTCGGCGGTGGCGTAGAGTTCCTCGATGTGCTTCATGTACTTGCCCTCGAGACGGTTGATGACCTCGTTGGCACCGTCGGGGTTCTTCTTGTACAGGTAGTCAGAAATCTCAACCAGCGAATTGGTGGTTCCCGACATGGCCGAGAGTACGACGAATACCGGCTCGCCTGACTTTGTGACAAGCGTTGTTACCTCTTTCATTCTTTGCGGCGTACCTACTGAGGTGCCGCCAAACTTCATTACTTTCATACCTTTATATTATTTTAATTCTTAATTCCTAACTCTCTACTCCAGTTCCTCGTCGCTCACCAGCTGGTTATAGTCGTGCGTCACGTCCTCCACCTGTCCGTTGGCACAGCGGTAGACAATGCCAGGATACTTGTCGAGCAGCAGACGGTTATGCGTGGTCAGCACCACGGCGGTACCCGTCTGCGATATCTCGCGCAGCAGCTCGATGATGGCATCGGCCGTCTCGGGGTCCAGATTGCCGGTAGGCTCGTCGGCCACAATCAGCACCGGCTTGTTCAGCAGGGCACGGGCAATGGCAATGCGCTGCTGCTCGCCGCCCGACAGCTCATGGGGCATACGGTCCTTCTTGTCTTCCATGCCCACCTGTTCGAGCACCTCCATGATGCGGTCGTCAATGCGGTGCCGATCGCGCCAGCCGGTGGCCTTCAGCACGAAGTGCAGGTTCTTGTAAACCGTGCGGTCGCCCAGCAGCTGAAAGTCCTGGAAGATGATGCCCATCTGTCGGCGCAGACTGGGAATCTGGCTTCGTCGCAGGTCGGTGATGTCTTGTTCCAGTACGATGGCCGTGTCGGCACTCTCGATGTCCATCTCCTGATAGATGGTCTTCAGCAGCGAGCTCTTGCCGGAGCCCACACGACCGATGAGGTAGATGAACTCTCCCTCGTCGACGTGGAAGTTGACACCCTTCAATGCCAGCTCGCCGTCGAGATGGCGTATGTTCACGTTCTTAAAGTCTATCAGCAACATATCTCATTTATCATTTATCATTTCTCATTTAGGCCATCGGACGCTCACTCCATCTCGCCGGCGGCTTTTGCTGCGCGGCGCTTCTTGTCCCAGTTGGGGTCGTGGCGCTTCTGCAGCTCGGCGGCCACGTCCTCAATGCGCAGTCCCTTGCTGGTGAGCAGCACGATGAGGTGGTACAGCATGTCCGAGGCCTCGTACACCAGCTTGTCGTTGGTACCGTTCGTGGCTTCGATGACGGCCTCGAGTGCTTCCTCGCCCAGCTTCTGTGCCATGCGGTTCACGCCGTCCTTGAAGAGACTGGTGGTGTAGCTGCCTTCGGGCATCTCCTCATGGCGGCGGTTGATGAAGTCCTGCAGCTCGGTCAGGAACAGCAGCGGATTGTCCACCCGGGTATTCTCCTCACCCCAGCAGGTGTCGGTGCCCTTATGACAAGTGGGACCATCGGGCGTGGCCCTTACCAGCAGCGTGTCGTTGTCGCAGTCGACCTTGATGTCCACCAGGTGCAGGAAGTTGCCGCTCGTCTCGCCCTTTGTCCACAGCGTCTTACGCGTGCGGCTCCAGAATGTCACCTTCCGTGTCTCGAGTGTCTTGTCCAGCGCTTCCTGGTTCATATATCCTAACATCAGGACGTTTCTGGTCTCGGCGTCCTGAACGATGGCAGGCACCAGCCCGCCGCATTTCTCAAAGTCTATCTTCATTTGACTATTTGACTATTTGACAATTATATTTTTACAATCTCACATTGATGCCCTCGGCGTGCAGATATTGTTTCAGTTCTGGTATGGGTATCTCACCGAAGTGGAATACCGATGCGGCGAGTGCGGCGTCGGCATGCCCCACGGTGAAGGCATCGCGGAAGTGCTCCTTCGTACCGGCACCGCCGCTGGCGATGATGGGTATCGAGAGGTCGTCGGCCAGACGGCGCAGCGCCTCGTTGGCAAAGCCGTTCTTCACGCCGTCGTGGTTCATCGATGTGAAGAGTATCTCGCCGGCACCGCGCTCCTGTGCCTCACGCGCCCATTCAAAGAGTCCGCGCTCCGTCCGCTCACGACCGCCCTTCAGGTAGCAGTGCCACCCGTCGTCGTCGAGGCGGGCATCGATGGCACAGACACACACTTGCGAGCCGAAGCGCCGGGCTATCTCGTCGATGAGCTCGGGACGACGCACGGCAGCGCTATTGACGCTCACCTTGTCGGCACCGGCATAGAGTAGTCGCTCCACGTCGGCCAGCTCGTTGATGCCGCCGCCCACAGTGAACGGTATGTTGATTTCGCGGGCCACGCGCGTCACCATCTCTGTAAAGGTCTTGCGGCCCTCGAAGCTCGCGGTGATGTCGAGGAAGCACAGCTCGTCGGCTCCCTGCTCGCTGTAGGCCTTGCCCAGCTCCACAGGGTCGCCGGCACTCCTCAGGTTCACGAAGTTCGTGCCCTTCACGGTCTCACCGTCCTTGACGTCCAGACAGGGTATGATTCTTTTTGCCAGTCCCATAACTCTTAACTCTTAATTTTTAACTCCCGAAGGTCTATCCGACCTTCGTAGATGGCTTTGCCGAAGACGACGGCAGGGATGCCGGCCTCGTCGAGCGCCTCAATGTCGGCTATCGATGACACACCGCCGCTGGCTATCAGGTGCAGCCCGGGGTATTCGGCCATCACCTGGCGGTAGAATGCCGTGGCGGGACCCTGCAGCGTGCCGTCCTTCGATATCTCTGTGCAGAGCACATTCCTCACACCGGCGTCTACATACTTCCGCAGGAAGGGTAGCAGGTCCTCGGCGGAATCTTCCTTCCAGCCGTTGATGCTCACCTTACCGTTGCGCACGTCGGCACCCAGTATCATGCGGTCGGCACCGTACTTCTCAAGCCAGCCGAGAAACAGCTGCGGCTCCGTGACGGCTATCGAGCCCACGGTCACCATCGCGGCACCCGCCTCAAAGGCCTTCTCCAAGTCCTCGTCGGTCTTGATGCCGCCACCGAAGTCCACCACGAGTTGTGTCTCCGACGTGATCTCGCGCAGCACGGCATCGTTGACGATATGCTTCGACTTGGCACCGTCAAGGTCAACCACGTGCAGCCGCTCAAAGCCGAGGCACTCAAACTCGCGCGCCATCTCTATCGGTTTCCCGTAAACGGTTTTCTGGGCGTAGTCGCCCTTGGTCAGGCGTACGCACTGGCCGTCGATGATGTCTATGGCGGGAATCAGCTCAATCATAATGCAAGAAAGTTTTTAATGATTCGCTCGCCCACCTTTCCGCTTTTTTCCGGGTGGAACTGGCAGGCATAGAAGTTGTCGCGATGCATGGCGGCAGAGTAGGGGAGTATGTAGTCGGCCGTGGCAATGGTGTCCTGGCACACGGGTACGTAGTAGCTGTGCACGAAGTACACGTAGGGATGCTCACCGAGCCCATCAAGGAGTTTACTCTTCTCTTTCCTCTCTCCTCTCTCCTCTAAAACATTCCACCCCATGCACGGCACCTTCTCCTCGTGCCGCCGCGGCTGGAAACGCTTCACCTCGGCGTCGAAGATGCCGATGCAGTCCACATCGCCCTCCTCGGAGTGGCGGCACAGCAGCTGCTGTCCCACGCAGATGCCCAGCACCGGCTGTCGCAGACTGGCAATCACCTCGTCCAAGCGCCGTGCCTTCAGGTACTCCATGGCGCCGCGTGCCTCGCCCTGTCCGGGAAACAGCACCTTGTCGGCCTTTAGCAGCTGCTCGGCATCGTCAGTCAGCAGCGGCTCCACGCCCATCCGTCTCAGGGCGTTCACCACCGAGTAGATGTTTCCCGCGTTATATTTCACAATTGCTATGTTCATGTTCGTGCGGTAGCAAATTATTCACTCTTCACTTACGAGAAGATAATCGTCTTGTTCTTATACGTCAGTATCTTGCGCTCAATGTGCTTCTGCACCGCATGGCTCAGCACAATCTTCTCCAGGTCCTTGCCCTTCAGCACCAGACTCTCGGGCGTATCCTTGTGCGTGATGCGCGTCACGTCCTGCTCGATGATGGGACCGGCATCGAGGTCGGCTGTCACATAGTGGCTTGTGGCACCGATAATCTTCACGCCGCGCTCCCACGCCTGATGGTAGGGCTTGGCGCCGATGAAGGCAGGTAAGAACGAGTGGTGGATGTTGATGATGTGGTGCGGATAGGCGGCTATCATGTCGTCGGAGATGATCTGCATGTAGCGGGCCAGCACAATGAACGAGATGTCCAGCTTCTCCAGCAGCTCCATCTCAGCCTTCTCCACCTCGGCCTTGTTGGAGTGGTCCTTCTTGATGCTCCACACGTAGTAGGGAATGCCGAACTGGTCGGCAACATAGCGCAGGTCCTCGTGGTTCGACACGATGCACGGTATGTCGCAGGCAAACTCGCCCGCCTTCCAGCGCGCCAGCAGGTCGTACAGGCAGTGGCTCATCTTCGATACGAAGATGGCCATCCTCGGGCGCTTGTCACTGTAGTACAGCGAGAACTTCATCTTATAGCGCTGTGCGTAGAGCGTCGTAATGTATTCGTATATCTTGTCGCGCGGAATGAGGAAACCCTCCAGCTCCCATTCTATGCGCATGAAGAACATCCCGTCGAGCTTGTCCACGTACTGGTCCAGATACACAATGTTACCCTTGTTGTCGGTGATGAACTTCGTCACTTCTGTGATGATGCCCTGTTGGTCAGGGCAGTGCAGAAGCAGTATGGCTGTCTGTTTCATTCGCTTTTTGTTGAATTGTTACTTATTTAGCGTGCAAAATTACAAAAAATAAGTGAAACAGCCAAATAACTGTCACCTATTTTATTTTTAGTGCCTCTAAAACCGCTTTATGTCAAGATGACGGCACGCGTGTACCCTTAATGTCAGATGTCAGATGTTAGAATCGCCGCTCCCTGTGCATTTACTGCAGGAAGCGGCGATTCTAACACTAATAATAAGGGTGTCAGCAC
>CAZLPO010000038.1:0-18535 GCA_964561385.1 uncultured Prevotella sp. | reverse complement strand
CCTTGGCCTGCTCCAGCGTGAAGTCGCTGAAGTTGAACGATATCTCGTAGTCCGAACGGCGCAGGCCAGGATAGACCTCGCGCAGCAGATAACGGTACTCCTCAGGATAGCGCATCTTGATGCGCCACTCCTTCGGATCGGGCTGCAGCGTTTGGTCGTCAATGATGGCAAGGATCTCCTGCTTGTGGGGCAGCACGTCGGCACTCATGTCGACAACGGCCTGACGCAGACCAATCCAGTTCTCAGGCGTAGCCTCAGCAGGGGCGAACACCGAGGCGGGCAGACCGTACTGCTGACGCACGTAGTCGGTGAGCGACTTGGCACGGTTGGTAGCCAGCATCTTGTTGTGCTCATAGGGACTCTCGGGCGATGCCCAGCCGTGAATCTTCACCTGACGGACGGTCACGTTCTGGTCGGCCACCATCACGTCGAGCGTGTCGGTAATCTTACGCAACTCGCGGCGGTTGTCCATGTAGTCGGGCTTCATCTCCCAGCGGTCCACCACAAAGGTGATGTAGGCCGTGCCGTGCAGGTTGCGCTCCTTCTTCGTGGGGACAGGCACCACGTCGGTTAGCATGACCAGTCCATAGGGGTCGGGCGGCAGCAGCGTGGTCACGAAAGCCTGGTCGTTCTTCATCACGTCGCCACAGCCGCAGAGGTCGCTCTCCACAAAGACATCGGCCGCATTGTGCCAGGGCTGGCGCTCCACCACGTCGCTGTAGGAATAAGATAAGGGACGCGCGAAGCGTATCACGTCGCAGTTGTCGGCATAGAGGGGGTCAATGCCGTCGCGCTCGAAGACGATGGCCTGTCGGCGTCCGCTGACAATCAGCGTCTTCAGGCGCTGTGTCTGCATGCCGTCCTTGCTCCTGATCACGGGTGTGAAGGCGCGATAGCGGTTCGAGGGCACATCCAGGCTGTCCAGTATGAAGTCCATCGACACCAAGATCTTCTCCTCAGTGCGCTCCACTTTCACGTTCTCCACACTCACCTGGTTCTCTTTGCCCTGCTTTTCACTTGTCAGTCTGATGGACTGCTGGGCCGTGAGCGTAGCGGCCACGGTCAAAGCAGCTAATATCATAAGTTGTCGTCTCATTGTCGTAGGTTTTTAGAATAAGTACATCATTGACAGTGCCAGCTTCGTCGGTCCGACATAAATCTTGTTGCCGTCGTCAATCTTTCGGCCACACGTTCCACAACCAAACTTGTCGTAGTCGATGTAGGCAGCACCGACGCCCAGGGCACCCTCCAGGTTCCAGTGCTTCGACAGCACCCACTGGTAACCGTAGCTCACGCCGCCACCCACATACCAGCCCTCGAAGCGGTGGTCCTGCAACTCGTCCCACCAGCCCAGCGGCATCTTGATGTTGGCTGCGTTGAACTGGCCGCCAAAGGCATGGATGCCCACAAAAGCCCCGTTGAAACGGTGACAGAACCAATAGCGCCACTCAGGGTTCACCACCCAGTGCTTCAAGTATTTCTGGTCGGCACCATGGCCAAACGACCACGGATGCAGACCGTAGAACGCCTGCACGGAGTGTTTCTTCCCCACCCCAATCTCCATACCGATATTGGGTGTAGCGGTGGCATCATAAAGCAGATTCGTCTTCAGCGCAACCTGTTGGGCATGGCTGCTGACGGAACCAAGGCTTGTCAGAAAGGCAATAAGTGCAACTACAATAACAATGTATCTATAATGCATGCTGATAATAAATTGAAAGACTAACAATAGTGTTTAGCTTATTTGGACTGCAAAAGTAATAAATAAAAAACTATTTGTAAAAGGCACACTTATTATTTAACATTATTTATCCCTACGTCACAAATATGATAGTAACCGATAGGTAAGTCACTTACAACAAAAAGAGCGGGGAATCCGACATCGGACTCCCCGCTTTCTTGTTTTTGACTATATCAGATGACCTCAATGCCCTGTTCCTCACAGAGGCGCAGACTCATCTCCTTGAGTTTAAACTTCTGAATCTTACCAGAACCCGTCAGGGGGAACTCCTTGATGAAGAACACGTACTTGGGTATCTTGTAACGGGCAATCTTGCCGCGGCAGAACAGCTGGACGTCCTCGGCAGTCATCGTAGCACCCTCCTCGAGGATGATGAAGGCACCGACGGCCTCACCGTATTTCTTGGAAGGCACGGCAGCCACCTGCACGTCGCGGATGCCTGGCATGTGGTAGAGGAACTCTTCGATCTCGCGCGGATAGATGTTCTCGCCGCCACGGATAATCATGTCCTTGATGCGGCCGGTGATCTTATAAAAACCTTGCTCGTCCTTGACACCAAGGTCGCCGGAGTGGAGATAGCCGTTCTTGTCGATGACCTCGGCGGTGGCCTCAGGGTTCTTGTAGTAGCCCTTCATGACGTTGAAGCCCTTGCAGCACATCTCGCCCTGCACGCCAACGGGACACTCCTCGCCAGTCTCTGGGTCGAGGACCTTGACATCGACAAAGGGGTAGTCGCGGCCAACGGTGGTGCAGCGCTGCTCAAACGTGTCGTTGAGACAGGTCTGCGTCATGCCTGGCGACGACTCGGTGAGTCCATAGACGGAGGTGATGGTCATATACATCTTCTCGCTGACCTGCTTCATGAGCTCGATGGGACAGAGGCTGCCGGCCATGATGCCCGTGCGCAGACAGGAGAGGTCGAACATGGAGAACATGGGGTGGTTGAGCTCGGCGATGAACATGGTGGGCACGCCATAGACGGCGGTGCAGCGCTCCTTGTGGATAGAGGCGAGCACAACGAGCGGGTCGAACTTCTCAACCATGACCTCGGTACAGCCGTGCGTCAAGCAATTCATGGTGGCGAGCACCACGCCGAAGCAGTGGAACAAGGGCACGCAGACGCAGAGCTTGTCGTCCTGTGTGAAGCCCATGTTCTCGCCAGTGAAGTAGCCGTCGTTGGCTATGCCGTGGTGGGTGAGCATAACGCCCTTGGGGAAGCCGGTGGTGCCGCTGGTGTACTGCATGTTACAAACATCGTAGCAGCTGACCTGGCGCTTCATCTCGCTGAGGGTATCGTCCTCGATGTTCTGTCCGAGGAGCAGCAGTTCGGCGGTGTTGTACATACCGCGATACTTCTCCATACCTATATAAACAACATTCTTGAGATAGGGGAAACGCTCGCTGTTGAGGTGTCCGCGCTCGCAGGTCTTCAGCTCGGGCAGCATGGTGTAGGTCATATCGACGTAGTTACAGTCCCACGTGCCGTCGGTGATGCAGAGCACCTCCATGTCGGAGTCCTTGCAGAGGTACTCGAGCTCGTTCTGCTTGTAGTTGGTGTTGACAGTGACGAGCACGGCACCGATCTTGGCGGTGGCATAGAGGAAGGTGAGCCAGTCGGGCACGTTGGTGGCCCAGATGCCGACGTTGGAGCCGCGCTTGACGCCGATGGCGATGAGGCCTTTAGCGAGGTTATCGACACGCTCGTTGAACTGCGACCATGTGAAACGCAGGTCGCGGTCGGAGTACACGATATACTCCTTGTCGGGTGTGGTCTCAGCCCAGTACTCGAGCCACTGGCCGAGCGTGCGCTCCCACAGATGATAGCCCTCGCTTCCTGTCTCAGCCGGATAAGTCCTGTCAGGCAACGGACGGCCTGCCATATCTAATTTAGCCATTCTTTCTTCGATTTTTCTTTGTTTTGCGTTATCACGTTATTTCGTAATTACGTCATTTCGTAATAACGTGATTACGTCATAACGACTTTTTAGAACGGGATGTAAACAACGGCGAGGATCTTTGCCGACTTGCCAGGGGCGCCATGGACGTGGTGCTTGACGATGGAGTCGTAGAAGATGCTGTCGCCCTCGTGCAGGGTATAGGTGTCCTTGCCGTAGACAATCTCGACATCGCCCTGCATGACGTAGATGAACTCCTCGCCCTCATGGGCTGAGAGCTGGAACTCAGGACTGTCCTCAGGATTGATGTCGATGACGAACGGTTCCATGTGGCGGCCTGCCTTCTGCTGCGCCAGCGGATGGTACTCCATGTGCTTGCGGGCATCGGTGGCACCGTTGCTGAAACTGATGCTGCTCTCCTTCTCATGGTCGGCAGCACGGCAAACGACGGGTCCCAGGGCATCGTTATCGTCCATGAACGTGCCGAGGCGCACGCCTAAGGCGCGTGCAATCTTGATCAGCGGCCCCAGGGAGGGCAGTGTCTGGTCGTTTTCGATGGAGGAAATCTGGTCTACGGTCAGACCACTGCGTTCAGCAATCTCTTCAACCGAGAGATTCTTGGTTTCGCGAAGGCCCTTGATTTTAGAGCCGACGACATTGTGATTACTTGACATAAAAATAGAGATATCTTGTATTTACTTTCAATTGCGGCTGCAAAGTTACAGAAAAAATAACAATTTGCAGCATAAAAAAGCAAAAAACTATCATATTTCTATCTCAACAGCACTCACTTCCCGATGAGCTTCTCGATAAGAGCCAGGCACTTGACGCTGCTGACCGGCTTTGACAGGAAGTCGTTACAGCCGGCATCGAAGGCCAGCTGACGGTCGCTGTCGAAAGCGTTGGCCGTCAGGGCGACAACGGGGAGGTCGGGGTTGGTCTCGCGAATCTTCTTTGTTGCCTCAAGCCCGTCCATGACTGGCATTTTAATGTCCATGAGCACCAGGTCGATGCCGCCCTTTGCCACGAGGTCGACAGCCTCCTGTCCGTTATGTGCACGCACGTACTGATAATCGCGCTTGAGGATATAAGTCATGAGGATGAAGTTGCTCTCATTGTCTTCTGCCACCAGGATTGTTTTCATATTCTGATCTGTTTTTAGTTTCAACTTTGTGCAAATATACATCTTTTTAATGAAAACCTTTGCATTTCTGCAAGATTTTAACTAATTTTGCACCAACAAACTCGAATTACGAACTTAAAACAAACAATATGAAAATCAGATTCTCTGTATGTGCTGCTGCACTTATGGCCTGTGTCTCTGCCTTTGCCGGCAACCATCTGCTGGAGGTGAAGACGACAAAAACGAGCGCCCCCGTACAGTCGACGATGTACGGCATATTCTTCGAAGACATCAACTACGCTGCTGACGGCGGCCTCTATGCCGAGCTGGTGAAGAACCGCTCGTTTGAGTTTCCGCAGCACCTCATGGGCTGGCGCGCCTTTGGCAAGTTCGAGGTGAAGGCCGACGGTCCCTTCGAGCGCAATCCGCACTACGTACGCCTCTCCTACTCCGGCCACCGCGACAAGACGACGGGTCTGGAGAACGAGGGCTTTTTTGGCATCGCCACCAAGAAAGGTGCCACCTACCGCTTCTCCGTCTGGGCACGCTGTCCTGAGGGCGGCAGCTCGACGCTCGAGGTGAGCCTCGTGGACAACGACACCATGGGCGAGGACCAACGCTTTGCGACGGTGAAGGTTGACATCAGCGGAAAAGAATGGAAGAAATACACGGCTGAGCTGAAGTCGCCACGTACGGAGCCGAAGGGTGCGCTGCGCATCTTCCTCGGCGGACGGAAAGACGTGACCGACGTGGAGCACATCTCGCTCTTCCCCACCGACACGTGGAAGGGCCGCGAGAACGGCATGCGCAAAGACTTGGCCCAGGCTCTCTATGACATGCACCCAGGCGTGTTCCGCTTCCCTGGCGGCTGCATTGTCGAGGGAACAGACCTGGAGACGCGCTACCAGTGGAAGAACTCCGTGGGACCGGTAGAGAACCGTCCGCTGAACGAGAACCGCTGGCACTACACCTTCGGCCACCGCTTCTTCCCTGACTACTACCAGAGCTACGGTCTGGGCTTCTTTGAGTTCTTCCAGCTGTGCGAGGACTTTGGCTGCGAGGCCCTGCCCGTCATCTCGTGCGGCCTGAGCTGCCAGTTCCAGAATCCCGATCCCACGAAGCCTGGCGTCCACGTGCCTGTGGACCAGCTCGACGACTACATTCAGGACGCCCTCGACCTGGTGGAGTTTGCCAACGGCGACGTCACGACCAAATGGGGAAAGGTACGCGCTGACATGGGCCACCCTGAGCCCTTCAACCTGAAATACCTGGGCGTGGGCAACGAGCAGTGGGACTACGACGAGAAGCACGGCGGCTACGGTCCTGTGTTCACCGAGCGCCTGAAGAAGTTCAATGCCGCCCTACGCAAGAAGTACCCCACGCTGAAACTCATCGGCACCACCGGTCCCAACAGCGAGGGCTGGGACTTCGACCTGCTGCAGCCCCGCATGAAGGAGCTGAAGGTTGACCTCTACGACGAGCACTACTACCGCAACGAGGAGTGGTTCCTCACCCACGGTCTGCGCTACGACACATACGACCGCAAGGGTCCGAAGGTGTTTGCCGGCGAGTATGCCTGCCACGGCAAGGGCAAGAAGTGGAACCACTACGAGACTGCACTCTACGAGGCAGCCCACATGACTGGCATTGAGCGCAATGCCGACATCGTGCACATGGCCACCTACGCGCCGCTGTTTGCACATGTGGAGGGCTGGCAGTGGCGTCCTGATGCCATCTGGTACGACAACCTGCGCAGCTTCAAGTCGGCGAGCTACTACGTGCAGCAGATGTTTGCCACAAACAAGGGCACCAACGTGCTGCCGCTGACCATGCAGGGCAAGCCCGTGGCCGGCCAGGAGGGACAGGACGGACTGTTCGCCTCGGCCGTCTTCGACAAGAACGCCAACGAAGTGATTATCAAGGTGGTGAACACCTCGAAGCAGGCACAATCCATCACGCTCGACCTCATCGGCCTGAAGGGTGAGCGCACAGCCGAGACGCTGGAGCTGTGGACCGACGGCAAGCTCGACGCCGAGAACACGCTCGACATGCCAGAACTGATACACCCCGTTGCTGGCACCATCAAGGTGGAGGCCGGCAAGAAGAACGCCTTCATCAGCGACGACATCCCTGCCATGGCCTTCCGTATATATAAGGTCAAGAAGTGAGCTGAACGGTCAGTGTCGGATGATGTACTTCTGGTAGTAGTTGATGAGCAGTGTGGTCATGGGCAGGGCGATGATCATGCCCAGGATGCCGAGCAGTGAGCCCCAGATGCTGAGCGAAAGCAGGATGATGGCTGAGTTCAGACCAGTAACGTGGCCCATGATCTTCGGCGTCAGGAAGGTGTCCTGAATAATCTGCACAACGGCAAACACGATGAGCGCCAGGAGCATGATCATCCAGAAGTTCTGCCCTGTGTCGGCGGCCTTCACGACGGCCAGGATGATGGTTGGAATGAAGCCGACGAGCTGCAGGTAGGGCACCATGTTGAGCAGGCCGATGAACATACCAAGACCGATGGCCATGGGGAAGCCGATGATGAGGAAGCCGATGCTGAACAAGACGCCGACACAGAAGGCCACCAGCGCCTGACCGCGGAAATACTTGTTCATGCCCTCCTCGACGTCGGCCACCAGCCGGCGGGCAAAGGGACGGTAGCGACGCGGCAGGAGGAGCGCCCAGCCACGCGTCAGTTCCTCGTAGTCGAGAAGGATGAAGAGCGTGTAGAGCACCACCATGGTCAGCGAGAGGACGCTGGAGAGGATGCTAAAGCTCTGTGCAACGACTGCCCACACCTTGGGGATGGCCGACTTGACGGTGTCGATGAACCCATCCTGGGTGACGATCTTCTTCACTTGTTCGCCATCAATGTTATCGTGAATGTACTGCTGGATGAGCCGTGGGATATTGCTCACGGTCTCATTGGTCTGCACGTAGTTGACAATGAGGTTTGCCACATGACCGCCCTCTTCAATGACCGGAGGTATGATGAGCATGAAGAACCCCGTCAACACAGCCCCCGTGACCAGGAAGGCACTCAGGATGGCCAGTATGCGATACCGCATGTGGCAACGGTACTGGAAGAACCTGACCAATGGAAAGAGCAGGTAAGCCACGAGCCAAGCCAGGAAGAAAGGAACAAGCACGCTGCTGAGCCGATTGAGCAGCATGACGATGCCGACAACGAGGGCAACGCCCATGATGCCGCGGATAAATGTGTCGAATGTAATCTGTTTACGCTCCATAACGGTTGCAAAAATAATAAAAATCTGTCTATCTCCCCTTGATGAACCGTCTTCTTTAACTTCTTTAACTTCTTTAACTACCAGAACTCCTTTCTTTTTACTACCTTTGCAACGAATTATGAGTGTAACACAGATTATCAACAAAGAATCGCAGGAACACCAGTTCTCCTTCGAAGTGCTGCCACCGCTGAAAGGAACCGGCACGGAGAAGCTGTTTGCCGACATTGACAAGCTGGCGGAACTGAATCCGGCCTTCATCAACATAACGACCCACCACTCGGAGTTCGTGTATCGCGAGGTGCGAGATACGAGGTGCGAGGTACGAGGTACGAGGAATGATGAGCCGAAATTTGAGCGCATCAGGGTACGTCGCCGTCCTGGTACCATTGCCATTGCAGCAGCCATCCAGCAACGCTATCACATACCAGTGCAGCCGCACGTCATCTGCAGCGGCGCCACCGTCGAGGACATTGAATATGAGCTGCTGGACCTGCAGTTCCTCGGCATTCACGACCTGTTGCTGCTGCGCGGCGACAAGGCGCGCGAAGACAGCCGTTTCGTCCCCACCCCTGGCGGCCATGCCCACACAACGGACCTCATCCGACAGGTACAGCGCTTCAACGAGGGATTCTTTGCAGACGGCACACCCATCAAGAATCCTGGGAAGCCGTTCGACATCGGCGTGGCCTGCTATCCGGAGAAGCACGAGGAGGCTCCTAATCTGGAGATGGACATGCAGTACCTGAAGGAGAAACAGGACTTGGGCGCGCAATATGCCGTCACCCAGCTGTTCTACGATAACCAGAAGTACTTTGACTTCGTTGATAAAGCGCGGCAGATGGGCATCACGATTCCCATCATCCCTGGCATCAAGCCCATGGCAAAGCTGAGTCAGCTGACAGTCGTCCCAAGGACGTTCCACTGCGACATACCAGAGCCCCTGGCCCGTGAGATCGTCAAGTGCAAGACCGACGAGGACGCCCGTCAGTTGGGCATTGAGTGGACTGTGGCGCAGTGTCGCGAACTCTATAAACACGGCATCAACGACATCCACTTCTACACGGTGTCGGCCGTCGACAGTGTAGTGGAAATAGTGAAGCGATTGAAAAGGTGAGATTCAGTGAAGTCATAGGGCAAGAAGAAGTCAAGCAGCGGCTGATGCAGATGGTCAAGGAAGACCGTCTGCCTCACGCTATTATGCTCTGTGGACCGCAGGGTATCGGCAAGAAAGCCCTTGCCACGGCCTTTGCCTGCTATCTGCTGGAAAGAGGAGAGAGGAGAGAGGAGAGAGGAGAGAGTGATGCGGAAAACCCCATGCTGAAGAAGCTGGAGCATCCTGACCTGCACTTCACCTACCCCACCATCAAGCTGCCATCAATGGGCGGTGACCACAAACCCGTCAGCGAGGACTTTGCCCGCGAGTGGCATGACCTGATGATGCAAGGACCGTATTTCGGCATGGACGAATGGATGACAGCCATGGGCGGCGAGAACCAGCAGGCCATCATCACGGCCGGCGAGAGCGACAGCTTGGTACGTAAGCTGTCGTTAAAATCCAGTCAGGGCGGCTACAAGGTGAGCGTCATATGGCTCCCAGAGCGCATGAATCAGGACTGCGCCAACAAACTGCTGAAGCTGATTGAGGAGCCGCCACTGCGCACCGTGTTCATCATGGTCTGCGAGGAGCCTGACCGTCTGTTGGAGACCATCCGCAGTCGTGTGCAGCGCATTGACATAAAAAAACTGCCGCCCGACACCATCTGCCAGGCCCTCATCGAGCGGCGCGGCATCAGCCAGGAGGCGGCACTGCGCATCAGCCGTCTGGCCGACGGCAGTTGGCAGAAGGCTGTCGAGGAACTGCGATCAGGAACGGAGAACGAGGAATTCCTTGATCAGTACAAGCTGCTGATGCGCCTGGCCTATCTGCGGAATGTGCGTGACCTGCGCAAATGGAGTGAGACCATTGCCGGCTACGGCCGTGAGAAGCAGAAGCGCTTCCTGCAGTTTTTCCTGCACATGACGCGCGAGTGTTTCGTACACAACTTCGGCCAACAGGAACTGACCTACATGACACAGGAGGAAGAGGACTTTGCCGGCAACTTCGCCCGTTTCGTGAACGAGGCAAACGTCCTGCAGTTCTACGACCTGACCAATCGCGCCATCCGCGACATCGGCCAGAACGCTAACGCGAAGATCGTATTCTTCGACTTCGCGCTGCAGACCATCATCCTGCTCCTTCCCCCAAAGCAATAAGACGCAATAAAAAAACTATATAAGACATTCAATGGAAAAAGAACACCCCATACGTATCGGTTGCGACCGCGGCCTCTGCCACCAGGCAGTGGGACGCCAGGACCGACAGCTGAACACCTACGACTGGCTGGCCGACGTGCCAGGCAATGCCGACACAACGGACCTGGTGGAGGTACAGTTCAAGCACACCAGAAAAGGCTACTACCACAACGTGAACAACCTGCCGCTGAAGAAGGGCGATATTGTTGCCGTTGAAGCCAATCCTGGTCATGACATCGGTGTAGTGACGCTCACAGGACGTCTCGTCAAACTGCAAATCAAAAAAGCGAACCTGAAGTCGGCCGATGACATCAGACGTGTTTACCGTCTGGCCCGCGATATAGACATGGAAAAGTTCCGTGAAGCCAAGGCGCGTGAGCACGAGACCATGATTGAGAGCCGTGATATAGCCAAAGGTCTCGGACTGCAGATGAAGATTGGCGACGTGGAATACCAGGGCGACGGTCAGAAGGCTATTTTCTATTACATTGCCGATGAGCGTGTGGACTTCCGACAGCTCATCAAGGACTTGGCCGCGGCTTTCCACGTGCGTATTGAGATGAAGCAGATTGGTGCCCGCCAGGAGGCTGGACGCATCGGCGGCACTGGTCCCTGCGGCCGCGAGCTGTGCTGTGCTACGTGGATGAAGAATTTTGTCTCCGTATCGACCAACGCAGCCCGTTTTCAGGACATCTCACTGAATCCCCAGAAGCTGGCAGGTATGTGTGCCAAGCTGAAGTGCTGCCTGAACTACGAGGTTGACGACTATATTGAAGCCGGACGCAGGCTGCCTGGTCGCGAGACGATCCTTCAGACGATGGACGGCGACTACCACCTCTTCAAGAGTGACATCCTGGCCGGACTGGTCACCTACTCCACTGACAAGAACATCGCTGCCAATCTGGAAACCATCAGTGCCGAGCGTGCCAAACAGGTCATTGACATGAACCGCCGTGGCGAGAAGCCGGAGTCACTGCACGAGGGAGGCAAACCCAAGCCGCAGAAGACCGCCGTGGACCTGGCCGGAGGCGACATCAGCCGCTTCGACAAAGCCAAGAAGAAGAAAAAGAAAAAAAAGCCACGCGATGCGAAGGGGCATGACAACAAGCAGGCACAGGAGCATGCATCGTAGGTCGCGACACGTCATCACCTTTCTGGTACTGCTACTGATTATCAGCAGCTGTACCCGTAAGACTGTCTATCACCACTATGAGCCGGCGCCGATAGCTGGTCTGGAAAAGAACGACACGCTCTTCTTCCATGTGGCTCCGATGAAGAAGAGTGCCGTGCTGCGCGAAGAGGTGGGGTTGCGCATCAACAGTCTTTATCCATTTATGGGGCTTAGCCTCATTGTGCAGCAGACAACGCTGCACCGCCAGGAGGAAAAAGGAAACGTCATGAGGAACCATATCACACGTACGGACACGCTGAACTGCAACCTGATTGACCAGAGAGGCAACACAAAGGGAAAGGGAATCAACTTCTACCAATATGATTTCCACCTGACAGACCTGAGCCTCAACGATGGCGACTCACTCTGTATCGCGATTCATCACAATATGAAACGTGAGATCCTGCCAGGCATCGTCGATGTCGGCATCAAGCTACAAGCTTACTAAAGACCAACGGAGACTATGTACGCGCCAGGTTACGGCCAGCATCAATGCGCAGGAAGATGAAGAGCAAAAGCGTAAAGCCCCATAGTGACGAGCCACCATAGCTGAAGAATGGCAGGGGGATACCAATGACAGGCGTCAATCCCAACACCATGCCCACGTTGATGAAGACATGGAATAGAAAAATGCTCAGCACACAATAACCATAGACACGACCAAAGCGGTAGGGTTGTCGCTCAGACAAGTGAATGAGCCGCAGGATAAGTGCCAGGAACAGCAACAGCACACTGGCAGAGCCGACAAAACCTTCCTCCTCGCCCACGGTACAGAAAATGAAGTCGGTATCCTGTTCAGGAACGTACTTCAGCTTAGTCTGGGTACCGTTCAGGAATCCCTTTCCTTCCAATCCGCCTGAGCCGATGGCAATCTCACTCTGATGCACATTGTAGCCGGCTCCCTTCAAGTCTTCCTCCAATCCCAACAACACATTAATACGCGTACGCTGATGGGGCTGCAACACATGATTCAAGCCATAGTCGGCCACGTTGAAGAACAACATCGAACCCAGTGCGAACAAGGCTATCCAGTAATAGTTGCGCAGGCGCGTACCAAGTCCCTGCCACAACAGATAGCCAATGAGCAGCACACTAAGCACAATCTGTACCCAAACGATATCAAAGGGAACGACATAAGAAGAGAACAAGACGGACAAAACGGTGATACCAACACAGAAAGACAGCATACGCCATGCGTCACGACGGTTACCGCAATAGACATAGGCCATGGCAGCGGAGAACACCTGTATCATCAGCAACACCGCAAACTTTCCCACCGACGTAGGACCGCCAAACAACATGACGTTCTGGTAGCGAATGCCTATCACAAAATACATGACCATGGCGACAGCCGTGAACAGTATGCTACCTGGCATGCCTTCACGATAGAACATCAGGAAAAAGGCGAGATAGACGAGTGCCGACCCTGTCTCGCGCTGCATCACAATGAAGAGCATGGGTACCAGTATGACGGCCAGAGCACTGCCAAAGTGCTTCCACTTGCCAATGTCATAGCCATAGACACTCATGAGCTTTGCCAAAGCGAGAGCCGTTGCAAACTTGGCAAATTCGGCCGGTTGTAATCGTAAGGGGCCCAGTACGAGCCAGGAGCGCGAGCCTTTAATGGTATGCGGATTGAAGATGGTGGCAAAGAGCAGTACGAGCAACAGGATATATATAATGTACGCGAACATATTATAAAAGCGGTCGTCCAACAGTAATAGGACCAAGCCTAAGACCAGCGACGTTCCAATCCACACAATCTGCATACCTGAGCGTGTCGACAGACTGAATATATCAGTATCGCCATAGGTATAGCTGGCACCACACACGCTTATCCATCCGAACGTGAGCAGGGCGATATAGATGATGATCGTCCAGTAGTCCAACGAGCGCAACACGCCTGGCTGCTTCTTATTATCTGTCGTGCGAACCATAACTGATAACTCTGTGTGAGAACTCTTCGGCCCGCTTCTCTGAGGCCTCCGACAACTTCCCGTGAATATACTGTTCCATAATGAGACCGCCAAGGGGCACACCGTAGTCGGCTCCCCATCCGCCATTCTCCACATAGACGGCAACGGCTATCTTCGGCTTATCCATCGGCGCGAAACCCATGAAGACGGAATGGTCGCGACCACGGTTCTGCGCTGTACCCGTCTTACCGCATGCCATGAAATCGTAACGCGACAAAGCGTGGCAAGTACCACCAACAGCCGATGCGCGCATGCCCGCCACCACATAGTCGTAGCAATGCTGACTGGCCTTTGAGAAGTGCCTACGCGTAAAAGTAGTATCGAGCGGCTCACCCTGCACCTTCCTGACCACGTGCGGCACATAGAAATAGCCGCGGTTGGCAATCGTTGCCGCCAAGTTGGCAATCTGCAGCGGCGTCGCATTGACCTCGCCCTGCCCGATGGCGATGGAGATGATGGTCAGTCCGTTCCAAGAGCCCTTATAGGCACGGTCGTAGAACTCAGCATTGGGTATCAGGCCACGCTTCTCGCCTGGCAGGTCAATGCCCAGTCGGTAGCCGAAACCCATCGAGACCATATAGTCACGCCACGTGTTCATGGCCTTCTGGACAGAACCGTATTTCGAGCGATTGCCAATCATGTGGTATAGTCCCCAACAGAAATAGCCGTTACACGATGTGGAGAGGGCAGGCACAAGAGCCAGGGGTGCGGCATGACCGTGACACCCCACGTGAAGGCCCTTGAAGTTGAAACCATGGGAACAGGGGTACTGCGTCCCAGACGTGATGATGCCTTCGTTCATGAAGGTCAGGCCCTGAGTCGTCTTAAACGTGGAGCCTGGCGGATACTGTCCCATGATACTGCGGTTGAGCAAGGGTTTCCACACGTTACGGCTCAGTTCCAAATGGTTCTTGGAACGCTGACGTCCCACCATACGACGAGGGTCGTAAGTTGGGGATGACACCATGCAGAGCACTTCACCCGTCGAGGGCTCAATGGCCACGATGCTGCCAATCTTACCACGCATCAGACGCTCACCCAACGCCTGCAGTTTGTAATCGATAGAAAGGGTCAGGTTCTTTCCCGCCTTCGGAAGGCGGTCCAGTGCACCGTTCTTATAACTGCCCTGGATACGTCCATGGGCGTCACGCAACAGAATCTGCACACCTTTCTCACCACGTAGTTGTTTCTCGTATGAGCGCTCCACGCCGAGCTTGCCGATATAGTCACCGGGCTGGTAATAGTCATCGTTCTCGATATCTGCTGGCGACACCTCAGCCACGTCACCCAGCACATGGGCTGCATAAGGGAACTCATACTGACGAATACTGCGGCGCTGAACATAGAAACCTGGGAAACGGTACATCTTCTCTTGGAAGATGCTGAAATCGCGATCACTGAGCTGACTCATAAAGAGCTGTTGCGTAAAACGCGAGTAACCAGGGTTGCGTGAGCGGTCCTTGATGGTGGCCATCCGTTCATCGAACTCCTCACGTGAGATGCCAATAGCCTGACAGAACTGTGCCGTGTCAAGCCGTCCCTTGGTCTCGTTCATCACGACCATGATATCGTAAGCCGGCTGGTTGAACACCAGCAGCTTGCCATTGCGGTCGGTAATGATGCCACGTGAAGGATAGTCGATTTTCTTGAGGAAGGCATTGGAGTCGGCGCTCTTCTTATAGTCATCACTGGTTATCTGGAGTGTAAACAGACGGATGATATAGATGACCACAATCAACGTGGCCACCCCGCCAATTACGAAGCGTCGGTTTTCCAGTCCGTATTCCTTCATGGCTTACGAACGGTCTCGATTGAAACAATCAGTATCAATGTCAGCAGGGTGCTTCCAATCACATTCAAAACCCACTGCATGAGATGGCTGAAACTGAACATCTCCAGCGTGAAGAAAAACGCACAGTGTACCAGCGTCAACAGCAGCGCCAGCGTCACGAACTTGGCAATGCCAAGTGTGGCCATCGATGATTTCAGGTTTGGTGCAGCCTCACGCGGCAGAAACAGTTCCAACAGGTAGGGCTGGAGCAAGCCGACAAAGGTCAACGAGGCAGTACCCACACCAGGAATATTTGAGAACATGTCAATGGTAAGTCCCAGGAAAAACGCCCATACCAGAGTTGCCCAGCGAGGGTAGCCACGCGGGATGACAATAATGAAATAGACATACAACAGAGGCATGGCACATCCGAACAGACGGATGTGGTTCAGGACCAACGCCTGTGCCAGACACAATGCCACGAAAACAAGGGCACGCCTCAACGTATCTATTGCCATATCACTATTGTCGTTATTACTGCTTATTTCGGTTTCATCGTCAACGAGTCCTGCGCCTGCTCCATCAGCCGCGAACGCTCTGCAATGCTACGGTCACCGATGACACAGACGTCGCGCAGACACCCGAAGTCGGTGGACAGTCGCACCTTCAGACGATAAGATAATCCGTCAGGTGAGTTATAAATCGTCTCTATCTTACCCACAAGGACACCCTGAGGGAAAATGGCAGAATAGCCACTCGTTTCCACCCAGTCGCCACGTTTGAAACGGGCGTGACGGGGCACGTCCTCCAGATAGGCCACCGCTGGATCGCCACCATACCAGCGCAGATAGCCGAAGTATCCACGGCCACGGATGCTGCAACTGATACGCGATGCACTTTCGTTCAGTACGGGTATGACCACTGCGTAGTGCTCACTGACCATATAGACCACGCCAACGACACCGTTACCACAGGCCACGCCCATGTCACGCGCCACACCATCAGCGAGGCCCTTATTGATGGTTAACAGGTTGTCATCCTTGTCAAGTGTGCTGCTGACGACTTTAGCCGGAATGAGATGGTACTGACCGAGGAACTCCAATTCCTGACGTTCTAGCACCGTCGTGTCCTGCGTCAGCTCACCATAGAGGCGCCGCAACTGATCGACTTGACGTTCCAGATAGAAGTTACGCAATGTCAGTTCTTCATTAACCCGCGTCAGCGAGAAGAACGAACGCACATTGGAATCAACCTCATAGAGCTTGCCTGCCATATAGTTGGCAGAGGACACCCACACGCTTCCCTGATAGCTGTTATAACGGAACAGCAACACCACACTGACGACTTCGAGCAGAATGAAAAGCAGCCAGTGATGATATTTGGTCAGGAAAGCGAGCAGGTTCTTCATGACCTAAACCCCATTATCGCATGAGGAACGAGAAACGGTCAACATTCTTCAGGGCAATACCGGCACCGCGTGCCACACAGTGGAGCGGGTCCTCAGCCACGATGAACGGAATGTTGATCTTGTCGGTCAGACGCTTGGCCAGACCACGCAACAGGGCACCGCCGCCAGTGAGGTAGATACCGTTCTTCACAATGTCAGCATACAGCTCAGGCGGTGTATTCTCCAACGCGGCCAGCACGGCAGCCTCAATGCGTGCCACCGTCTTGTCAATACAATGCGCGATCTCCTGATAGCAGACAGGGACCTCCATCGGCAGGGCGGTAATACGATTCGGCCCATGTACCACATAGTCTTCAGGAGCCTCATCGCCCAGATCAGTCAGCGCTGAACCCACATGAATCTTGATACGCTCAGCCATGCGCTCACTGACCCTCACATTGTGCTGGCGCGACATATACTCCTGAATATCAGTGTTCAGGTCATCACCTGCCACCTTGATACTCGTGTTAGCCACGATACCACCCAACGAAATAACGGCAATCTCGGTGGTACCGCCACCGATGTCGACAATCATGTTTCCTTCCGGAGCCTCCACATCAATGCCTATACCGATAGCAGCTGCCATCGGTTCGAAAATCAAGTACACATCACGTCCGTCAGCATGCTCGGCAGAGTCGCGCACGGCACGCAACTCCACCTCCGTCGAACCCGAGGGCACACCAATCACCATGCGGAGCGAGGTACTGAACAGACGCGAGCCCGAATGTACCATCTTTATCAGTCCGCGCATCATTTGCTCGCAGGCAGAGAAGTCGGCAATCACACCGTCACGCAGCGGACGGATGGTGCGAATATTGTCGTGCGTCTTCTCGTACATCATCTTAGCCTTCTCACCTACGGCAATCATCTTGTCGGTGCGACGGTCGAGGGCTACAACGGACGGCTCATCAACCACAATCTTATCATCACTGATAATGATGGTGTTGGCCGTTCCAAGGTCCATGGCTATCTCCTGGACGAAACTAAAAAATCCCATGTTTCTTAAAATTTTAACTTTTTACCTTTTTACTTTTTAGCAAACCAACCGTGAATGGCGGTGTCATAGTGTGAGCTGACGCCAAAGGCACGAGTGGCAAACATACGACGCTGTTCCAGCGTGGTCTCCGCCCCCTGCTTGTTCAGAATATCCAGCAACACGCCGTACTCTGCCTTAGAAGGAACGATAACCACATCGTTGAAATTCTTGGCTGCAGCACGGATCAATGAAATGCCACCAATGTCAATCTTCTCAATGATATCAGCCTCCGAAGCACCGCTGGCCACGGTCTGTTCGAACGGATAGAGATCGACAATCACCAGGTCCAGCTCAGGAATCTCATACTTAGCCATCTGCTCACGGTCGCCCTCATTGTCGCGGCGTCCCAGGATGCCTCCAAACACTTTCGGATGGAGCGTCTTTACACGGCCGCCCAGAATAGAGGGATAGGTCGTCAGGTCTTCCACCTTCTGACACTCGTATCCCAGTGACTCGATAAAGCTCTGCGTACCACCGGTAGACAAGAACTTCACACCTTCTTCATTCAACTTCTTCAGCAACTCGTCCAGTCCGTCCTTGTGGAACACGGATACAAGCGCCGTCTTGATTTTCTTTGTCTCTGCCATTGCTATTACATTTATTACTTTATATATACACGTGCGTGATAAGGGCTGCAAAGTTACAAAAAAGTAGCGACTAAACACGAACTTTCTGGGTATTTTTTTTCAATAAGTTTATTTACTTGTCGGAAATCAAATCGCAGCAAGCGAAAACAACAAAAAAAAACGGAGGATAGCGTGTGCTATCCTCCGATTCTTCATGTAGCGGGAGCCGGGATTGAACCGGCGACCTCATGATTATGAATCATGCGCTC
>CAZLPO010000037.1:16750-18710 GCA_964561385.1 uncultured Prevotella sp. | reverse complement strand
GGCTCGAGGGTCGGCCCACCAACCAGTATAAAGACGAGAACAACCAGAAGTTGGCGCTGTTGTGGATGAACATTGCCAGTGAGTTCGCGCAGTACGACTACCGTGTGGCCTTTGCCGGCACCAACGAGGTGCATATCCGTGACAACTGGGGCAAACCAACGGCCGAGAACCTGGCTGTTCAGAACTCGTATAACCAGACGTTTGTTGACGTAGTGCGTGCCACGGGCGGTAATAACGCCAAGCGTCACCTCATCGTGCAGACCTATGTGTGTAATCCTGACTTTGGTCTCTATAATGGTGACTTCGTGATTCCTACTGACGAGGGTAATGGCAATGACTACATGAGTGTAGAGTTCCACTACTACACACCGTGGGACTATGCCGGTGAGTGCAAGTATAACTTCTGGGGTGAGCCATACAAGGACAAAGGGGAGGCATCGCCCAATGATGAGAAGACAATGACTGAGTTCTTCGACAAGGTCGTGACGACGTGGAGCAACAAGGGCCTGGGCGTCGTTATGGGCGAGTGGGGTGTTACCGACCGCCAGAAGGCCGGGCAGACCGACCTCATTCACGAGAACATGACCTACTACTGCCGTTTCCTCGTGAGTGAGGCTAAGAAACGTGGATTTTCCACCTTTGTTTGGGACAACAACGCCTTCGGCAGCGGTCCGGAACACTTCGGCATCTTCGACCGAAAGGCAGGCATGAAGGTGAAGGCCGACTGGATTCTCAGCGGTATCATGGAAGGAATGAAATAGGCACGAGGTTCCGTAATAACGTAATAACGAAATAACGAAAAAAATATGAAAAGAATCATTTATGGTGTGGCAACGTTTGTCATGATGATGCTGGCTGTTACCGCCTGCACAACCAAGAGCGAGAAAACAAATGAGGTGAATAACTTCCGCATTCAGCGCGGCACGAATGTAAGCCACTGGCTGTCGCAGTCGGAGGAGCGTGGGGAGGCCCGTAAGCAGCACATCCAGGAGGATGACTTCGCGCGCTTGGATTCGCTGGGCTTCGATTTCGTGCGTCTGCCGATAGACGAGGTGCAGTTTTGGGACGAAGAAGGAAACAAGCTGCCCGAGGCTTGGGATTTGATGATAAATGCCATCAACTGGGCTGAGAAGCATCACTTGCGTACCATTGTTGACCTGCACATCATCCGTTCACACTACTTCAATGCCGTAAACGAGGGTGCTGCTGACGCCAATACGCTGTTCACTTCTGAGAAGTCGCAGCAGGATCTCATCAACATGTGGTACCAGCTGTCAGACGTGTTGAAGGGATACAGCAACGACTCTGTGGCTTACGAGTTCATGAACGAGCCGGTAGCCGACGAGCATGAGCAATGGAACGAGCTGATAGCCAAGGTACACAAGGCTTTGCGCGAGCGTGAGCCGCGGCGTACGTTGGTCATCGGCAGTAACATGTGGCAGGGCTTCGAGACGATGAAGTATCTGAAGGTGCCCGAGGGCGACAAGAACATCGTGCTCTCCTTCCACTACTACAATCCGATGATCCTGACACATTACGGTGCGTGGTGGACCCCCATCGGCAAGTACACGGGTAAGGTGAACTACCCAGGTGTTCTTGTTTCAAAGGAAGACTACGATGCTGCTCCTGATACCCTGAAGAAGGAGTTGGAGCCGTATCTCACACAGGAGTGGAACATCGACAAGATCCGTGCTGACTTCAAGGATGCCATCGAGGTGGCCAAGAAGTATGACCTGCAGCTATTCTGCGGCGAGTGGGGCGTTTACGAGCCTGTTGACCGTGAGCTGGCCTACAAATGGACGAAGGACATGCTGACTGTGTTCAAGGAGAACAACATTGCCTGGACCACTTGGTGCTATGATGCTGACTTCGGCTTCTGGGATCAGAAGAAGCACGACTTCAAGGACAAAGGCCTGGTAGACCTGTTGATGGAGAAATAACACGAAAAAACGTAATAACG
>CAZLPO010000037.1:0-16650 GCA_964561385.1 uncultured Prevotella sp. | reverse complement strand
AAAACATGAAGACATTTGGATATTTCGATGACAAGAACCGTGAGTATGTCATTACCGACCCGGCAACACCGTTCCCGTGGATTAACTATCTGGGTAACGAGGACTTCTTTGGACTGATTTCCAACACTGCTGGTGGTTACGACTTCTACAAGGATGCTAAGTTCCGTCGTATCACACGCTACCGCTATAATGGTGTGCCGATGGATGCCGGCGGTCGTTATTTCTATATTAAAGAGGAGAGTGGAGAGAGGAAAGAGGATAGTATTGTCTGGTCGCCGGGATGGAAGCCATGTAAGACACCTCTTGACAGCTATGAGTGTCGCCACGGTATGAACTACACCCGCATTACGGGTAGCAAAAATGGTGTGGAGGCTTCTGTGTTGTTCTTCGTACCACTGAAGACGTGGGCCGAAGTGCAGAAACTGACGCTGACGAATACCACCGACAAGGTAAAGACCCTGAAGCTGTTCTCCTTTACCGAGTGGTGTCTGTGGAATGCTGCTACCGATATGGAGAACTTCCAGCGCAATTGGTCGACAGGCGAGGTGGAGATAGAGCGAAGTGTGCTCAACGGTTTACCCGTTGAGTCCACCACCATCTATCATAAGACCGAGTATAAGGAGCGCCGCAATCACTATGCCTATTATGCGCTAACTAACGCGAAGGCTGACGGATACGATACCGATCGCGAATCTTTTATCGGACTGTACAACGATTTCTCTAATCCCCAGTGTGTAGTGGCTGGCAAACCTTCGATGTCGGTGGCTCATGGTTGGAGCCCCATCGCCTCACACTATGTCGAGGTGACGCTGCAGCCTGGCGAGAGCAAGGACTTCATCTTCGTCCTTGGTTATGCCGAGAACGAACAGGAAAAGAAGTTCGTAGCCACTACTCCCGCAGCATCAGCTGCGGGTCTTATCACCTCTCTCGGTAATCTCGACCATACCATTATTAATAAGGAGAAGGCGCATCAGGTGATTGAGCGGTTCTCAACGGTGGAGGCTGCGGACGCTGCATTTGAGGAGCTACGGACGATGTGGGACGGCCTGCTCAGTAAGTTCACTGTGGAGAGTGCCGACGAGCGTCTGGACCGTATGGTGAACATCTGGAACCAGTATCAGTGTATGATTACGTTCTGCTTCTCGCGC
Source organism: uncultured Prevotella sp. (assembly GCA_964561385.1). Lineage (GTDB taxonomy): Bacteria > Bacteroidota > Bacteroidia > Bacteroidales > Bacteroidaceae > Prevotella. The sequence continues at coordinate 15,502 of CAZLPO010000037.1, read as the reverse complement.
TCGGCTTCATTCTTTGAGAGTGGGGTGGGGCGTGGCATGGGCTTCCGCGATTCCAACCAGGATCTCGTCGGATTCGTCCATCAGGTGCCGAGCCGTGCTCGACAGCGTATCATTGACATTGCCTCGACGCAGTTCCCCGACGGTGGCTGCTACCACCAGTATCAGCCGCTGACCAAGCGAGGAAATAACGATATTGGCGGTGGATTCAACGATGATCCTTGCTGGCTCATATTCGGTACGGTGGCCTATATCAAGGAGACGGGCGACTTTTCGATTCTTGACGAGATGGTACCCTGGGACAACGAGCCCGGCACAGAGGTGACGCTGTTCGAACATCTGCGCATCTCGTTCAACCACGTTGTGGAGAATCTTGGTCCCCATATGCTGCCGCTTATCGGTCGTGCCGACTGGAACGACTGTCTGAACCTGAACTGTTTCTCCTGGGATCCGAACGAGAGTTTCCAGACCACGGAGAATAACAGTGAGGGCTCGAAGGCTGAGTCGCTGATGATTGCCGGTCTCTTTGTATTGACGGGCAAGCAGTATGTGGAGCTTTGCGAGAAAATAGCAAAGCACAGTGAAGTACAGCGCGCTCAAAAGTGCATTAACTCGATGGTAGAGGCTGTGAAGAAGCATGGTTGGGATGGCGAGTGGTATCTCCGCGCTTACGACTTCTATGGCAATAAGATCGGTAGCAACGAGTGCGAGGAAGGCAAAATCTTCATTGAGAGTCAGGGCTTCTGCACAATGGCCGGCATCGGACTCGAGGATGGTATGGTAGACCGCGCCCTTGACTCCTGCAAGAAATACCTGGATTGTGAACATGGTATGGTACTGAATAATCCTGCCTTCACCCGCTACTATGTCGAAATGGGCGAGATTTCGAGCTATCCTGCTGGTTATAAGGAGAATGCAGGTATCTTCTGCCACAATAATCCTTGGGTGATTATCGGTGAGACGGTAGCTCGTCGTGGTAACGATGCATGGGAACACTACACCAAGATATGTCCTGCATGGATCAAGGACCAGCAGCTGCACAAGGTAGAGCCATACGTTTACTGTCAAATGGTGGCCGGTAAGGATGCAGCAAAGCCTGGTGAAGGCAAAAACTCATGGCTGACGGGTACTGCCGCCTGGAACTGGCTCACCATCACTCAGTACATCCTCGGTATCCGTCCTACCTATGACGGTTTGGAGATTGACCCCTGCATCCCCTCAACGTTGAAGCAGTACACTGTTCACCGCGTACTTCGCGACGCTGAGTTCGAGATCACCGTCAAGAATCCCGATGGCAAGCAGAGTGGTGTGAAGAGCATTGTGCTTGACGGTTCAGCCGTCGAGGGAACCACCATTTCTGCCACTCCAGGCAAGCATGTTGTAGAAGTAATCATGTAAGATTATGGCAAAGTTAAGAGAAAAAATCGGTTATGCGCTGGGCGACGCCGCAGCCGGCGGCATCACATGGAAGGTGATGTCGATAGCGTTCCCATTGTTCTTCACCAACGTGTTTGGTCTGACTGTGGCCGACACGGCAACGCTGATGCTCATTGCTCGCATGTTCGATGTCGTTACCGATCCGATGATGGGTACGCTTGCCGACCGTACTCAGTCACGCTGGGGTACCTACCGTCCGTGGCTCATCTATGGTGCAGTACCCTTCGGTCTCATCTTCGCCTTACTGCTCTACACACCTGAGTTCGGCCCTGTGGGTAAGCGTATTTGGGCTTACACGCTCTATCTGATGATGATGGCCGTGTACACTGCAGTGAACGTGCCCTATGGTTCGCTGCTGGGGGTCATGACCAACGATGACAATGAGAAGAATCAGTTCTCGTCGTTCCGTATGGTGGGTGCCTATGCGATGGGCTTCATCACATTGTTGTCGTTCCCATATCTCCAGAAACTGGTAGGCGGCACAGACCAACATCAGTACGCCGTCCTTGGTGCCTTCTTCGGTATCATTGCAGCTGCGGGCACACTGGCCTGTGGCCTGCTCACCCGTGAGCGCCTCAAGCCCGTTCGAGCAGAGAAGTTCTCGTTCAAGCCCTTTGGCGATCTCTTTCGCAATCGCCCGTGGATTATCCTGACGCTCATCGGCGTCTGCATGAATTTCTTCAATGGCTTCCGCTATGCCGTTGCAGGCTATATGTTCGAATATTGTATGCATGGCGACGTCACAGTGAGTGGACTCATTATTAACTACACGGTGTTTATGACATTCGGTGAGCTGACCTGCATGGTTTTCGGTGGCGTGTCACCCGTGTTTACCAAGTGGGTGGGCTCCAAGCGAAAGGCTTTCCTTTGGGCAGCCGTCATTTGTGCGGTCACGTCCATCGGTTTCTTCTTCGTGCCGATGGACCCCGCCTATATTTGGGTGATGGTGGCTGTTGTCATCCTTACCTCGATAGGCATAGGCATCTATTCGCCGTTGCTTTGGTCGATGTATGCTGATGTGTCGGACTATGCCACGGAGAAGAACGGCACCTCGTCGACAGGACTCATTTTCTCTTCCGGTACGATGGCCATGAAATTTGGTACCGCTATCAGCGGCTCCCTCGTAGCCCTGTTCCTTGGCATTGCCGGTTTCGTCTCTGGTACCGATGCCACTGGTCAAACGGTCATCACCATCACCGATGCCGATGCTGTCAGCAAAATGATCTGGGCTCTGTTCTCTGTCATTCCTGCTGTCATAGCAATAATCATGATGGGCTTGTTGTATATCTATCCCATCAGGAAATAACAGACCCTTTATCCCTCCAGTGTATGTTGGCTGTGACCATTGGTTACAGCCAACATTCTTTTTGTGACACATGCTCGAAAACGTTAGATTGCTATCAATATTAGGTTTGAAAGCCGACATAAAGCCGTTTTCAAACCCTTTTTGAACGTCTTCAAACTCATATTCTATGGATAAGTACTACTTTTGCATCGTCATTCAGCTAATAACAATACCGAATTATATCACTTAAAACAAAAAACAAAACATGAAGAAAACAGCAATGCTACTTTGTCTGCTATGTGCAGGCACAATGTGCACACCTGTTGCCTATGGTGCCCTAACATCGCACCCCACGGCAAAGGCGGCCGCTGCCCCCGACGACCAGGAGATTTCTGGTACTGTTGAGGATGCCGAAGGTCCCATGATTGGTGCCACGGTAAAAGTGGCCGGTACAAACACGGGTACTGTGACCGACTTCGAAGGCAGGTTCAAACTGAGGTGTAAGCCTGGTGCCACCCTCGAGGTGAGTTATGTTGGTTACACCACAAAGACCGTAAAGGCCCAGCAGGGCATGAAGGTCGTGATGGATGAAGACAAGACCACGCTCAGCGAGGTGGTGGTTACCGCTCTCGGCATCAAGCGCGACCGCAAGGCTCTGGGTTACGGTCTGGCTGAAGTGAAGGGCGAGGAGCTGACCAAGGCCAAGGAGACCAATGTCATCAACTCCCTGTCTGGTAAGGTTGCAGGTCTTGTTGTCCAGAATACTGCCGGTGGTGCCTCCGGTTCCACGCGTGTGCTGCTCCGTGGTAACACCGAGATGACCGGTAACAACCAGCCCCTCTATGTTATTGATGGTGTTCCTCTTGACAATACCAACTTTGGTGCTGCTGGCGTTGAGGGCGGATATGACCTTGGTGATGGTATCTCAGCCATCAATCCTGATGACATTGAGAACATGACGGTGTTGAAAGGACCTGCTGCCTCCGCTCTCTATGGTAGCCGTGCCTCACATGGTGTCATCCTTATCACTACCAAGAAGGCAGAGAAGGATAAGGTGAGTGTCGAGTACAATGGTTCGCTGACAATGGATAAGCAGTTGGCAAAGTGGGATGACGTACAACAGGTTTACGGTATGGGATACAGTGGCGCCTACAGCCCTACTGCTACCAGCGGTACAAACAGCAGCTGGGGTGCCAAGGCCGATGACTATCTGGTGGAATACTTCGACCACGAGAAGCGTCCGTTCCTGATGTATCCTAACAACACCAGTGACTTCTTCCGCACGGGTCTCACCGCTCAGAATACTGCTATATTGAGTATCAACTCTGGAAAGACTGGTGTCCGCTTCAGTGTGACGGATATGCGTAATAAGGACATCCTGCCCCAGACTCACATGAGCCGTGATAACTTCAACCTGCGTGTGACGACTGCCGCCGGTCCTGTCGACTTTGACTTCACGGCCAACTACACACGTGAGGATGTGAAGAATCGTCCCGCACTGGGTGACTCGCAGAGCAACGTCGGAAAGAACCTCATGACCTTGGCTGGCACATACAACCAGGCCTGGTTGAGGAACTATCAGACGGCTGAGGGTGAGTATGCCAACTGGAACGGTAATGATCCGTATAACAAGAATCCGTACTGGGACCTCTATAAGAACGAGAACAAATCAGCCAAGGATGTGTTCCGTCTCACAGGTAAGGCCATCTGGAACATCACCGACCACCTGAAACTGCAGGGTACCATCGGAACGGACATGAACTTCCTGGACTTCCAGGATTACATTGCCCGCACCACGCCAGGCAAGCTCGCTGGACAACTGTCACAACAGAAGTTCAACAATCGTACGCTCAACGCTGAGATGCTGGCTCTCTATAACAACTCGTTTGGTGACTTCGATGTCAATGCCACGCTTGGTGGTAATATCTTTAAGGTGAACAACAAGACCGACGTCTTCACAGGCTTGGACCAGCAGATGAAGGATATCATTGCCATCATGAACTATGCTGAGCAGAGCATTCAGCAGAACACGTACAAAAAGCAGATAAACTCTATCTATGGTTCGGCCAGTGTCGGCTACCAGCACACCTACTATTTGGAAGCCACCGTTCGCGGCGACAAGTCGTCGACCCTGCCTATTAATAATAATGTGTATGTCTATCCCTCGTTCTCGGGTAGCATCGTGTTCTCTGAGTTCATCAAGAACAAGCAGCTCATCAACTACGGTAAGATTCGTGCATCGTGGGCACAGGTGGGTAGCGATACCGACCCCTACCAGTTGGCGCTGAACTATTCGACCGCCAAGTACTCGTATGGCGGCTTCGTGATTGGCATGATCAATAATACCATCACGCCTAACAAGGACTTGAAGCCTACACGCACCAATTCCTTCGAACTCGGTCTTGAGATGAAATTCTTCAATGGTCGTCTGGGACTTGACTTCACCTACTATAACCAGTTGTCAAAGGACCAGATCATTGGTCTTGCATCGTCCTCGACTTCAGGCTATAACTACCGTCTGGTCAATGCCGGTGAGATTGAGAATAAGGGTATCGAACTGGCACTTAATGGCCGTGTGCTGCAGATTAAGGACTTTGCTTGGGATGCTGGCCTGAACTTCTCGAAAAACGTGAACAAGGTGAAGTCGCTCGTTCCGGGTATGGACTACTTCGAACTGGAGAAGGCTACGTGGTGCGGTGTCAGCGTTGGTGCTGAGGTGGGTAAGAACTACGGTTCCATCATCGGTAAGGACTATAAGCGTACCGAGGACGGCAAGGTGATTATCAATCCCGAGAGCGGTCTGCCCATCACCGATGACAAGACCCATACCCTCGGTAACGCCACATGGGACTGGACCGGTGGTTTCTATAGCACTTTTACCTATAGGAACTTCCGCCTCTCAGCCGGCTTTGACGTGAAGGTTGGTGCCGACCTGTTCTCTATGTCCATGCGTTCGGCCTATGCTACGGGTAAAGCCAAGGAAACGCTTGAGGGACGTGATGAATGGTATGCTTCGGAGGAAGCACGTAAGCAGGCTAACATGACACTCGATGAGTGGCGTGCTGCCGGTAACTGCAAGGGTCTCGTCGTTGATGGCGTCATCGACAATGGTGATGGCACCTACCGTCAGAACGACATCGCTGTCAATCCCGAGTCTTACTGGAAGTCAGCATCAGAGAACTGTCCCTCGATGTTCATCTATGACAATAGCTATGTGAAGTGTCGCGAGATTACCTTCGGCTACACCTTCCCTGAGAAGTTGCTGGGCAAGTCTGTCAAGGGACTCACCGTCTCGTTCGTTGCCCGCAACCCGTTCATCATATGGAAGAACATCCCCAACATCGACCCCGACTCCGGTTATAACACCAGTGGTCTCGGCCTTGAATACGGCTCGCTGCCTTCACGCCGCAGCTACGGATTAAATGTCAATCTTAAATTCTAAAAGGAGGACTCAATATGATAACAAAATATTTCAAGAATATCATCGCTGCCTGTTCTGTAAGCTGCTGTGTCATGGCAGCACTCACCGCCTGCAGTGACAGCTACATGGAGGATATGAACACCGACGAGACGAAAGCCGAGTCGATAGAACCGAGTGCACAGCTCACCACTGCACTGCTGCAGACCTATGGCGATTTCGGTTTCATGGACACCTATCGCAGCTATATTACCGGTTTCACACAGCACTTTGCTGGTGGTTGGAACGTCTCTAACTATGCTGGTGACGTTCATCCCCAGGATGATCAGATGCGTCTTGTCTGGGACCAGTTCTATTCCGTGGGTATCAAGAACCTTGTTGATGCCATTGCTAACTCTGAGGACAAGCCCAACACGAATGCAGCCCTGAGAATTCATCGTGTGTATATGATGAATGTCCTTACCGATATTTATGGTGATATTCCCTGTTTGGACGCCGGTAAGGGCTATACGGAAGGTATTGCCACCCCGAAGTACGACACACAGGAGGGGATCTACAATTTCTTCTTTGATGAGTTGGCCGCTTGTGTCGAGCAGCTCGGCACCGGCAGCGACCGTATTGGTGGTGATGTGACAAGCATGGCTGGCGACCCCGCTGCATGGAAACGCTATGCCAACGCGCTGCGTCTGCGCTATGCTATGCGCATCAGCGATGTCAATCCCGCTAAGGCTCAGGAGGAATTTGAGAAGGCTCTCAATGCTGCCGGAGGCTATATCCAGAACGCCGATCAGGATGCTTACATTATTTATACGGACGGTCCATTTACTCTTTATGACGGCTCACGCGACCTCGATTTCCGCGTTAACGCTTTGGGCGAGATTCTCTACGGACAAGATCCCACGTCGCCCACTTTTGTCTGCTCTACATTCTTCAATATTCTTCAGGATAACAATGACCCGCGCCTCTACCGCATCTGCCGTCACTATATCAATACTAAGCGCGAAGAGGTGAAACCCGACCGTGAATGGAACATCGACGTCACCGACGAGGTGGTTGACTATCTCAAACGTACAAGCCAGGAGGAGGCACCATGCGTACCCGGTGCTGCCTGGTGGCATGACTGGGTGAATGCTCCGGCCAATTCCGAAATTCCTACGCTCGAGAAGTATGTTGCCATGTACCCCGAGGTTGGCTTCGACCAGAACAACTACAACGCCCGCATGATGCGTCCCTTCCTCAGCATCGACTTTGAGATGCCCGACCGTCCCGGTGCACTCATCAACTCTGCCGAGGTGGAGTTCCTTCTCGCTGAGGCTAAGCTGAAGGGCTGGAACGTTCCCGGCACCGTTGAGGAACACTTCAAGGTTGGCGTAAAGGCCGCCATGCAGTGGATGAACTCTTACTATCTGCAGAGTAAGGATAAGATTAGCGATGCCGAAATCGACACTTATATCAATGCCCTGCTTGCTGCTGGCGTGCTGACAACGAACGCCAAGGAGGCCATTAACACGCAGGCTTGGATACTGCACATGATGAATCCCTCTGAGGCATGGGCTAACCTGCGCCGTTCTGACTATCCTGTCATCGCCGACCGCACGAAGCTGCCCACTCGCTCTGACTTCAACAACGACGAGCCCGACAAGCGTACGCCTACCCGTCTGCGTTATCCTATCCTTGAGAATCAGTATAACAGCGACAACTACAAGGAGGCTCTCGACCGTCTGGGTGGCAGCGACGACTGGCACAAGCGTATGTGGTGGGATGTTGCCGACATCAATGTGAAGTAAAGGTAAAACAGTAAATCGTAAAAAGGTAAAAAAGAAAAGCTATGATTACCAAGAATATATTCAGATATCTTGCGATGTTCTTCGTAGGTTGCGGCCTGGCTGCAACAACGGCATGTTCCTCCGACGAGGATCCGTTCTTCACGGCTACCGAGAATGACGCTCCGCGCATCCTGAACACCGATATCCCTGAGGGTGCTGGCGGTGAACCTGCTGTCATCAAAACCATCATGCGTACCGAGAATTTCACCTTCGAGGTGATGGTAACGCCTGTCCATTATACCACCGTCACCTGGTTCATTGACGATGTTCAGGTGGCAGAGGGACTTACCATCGATGTGCCGGTACTGGCGGGCGAACACCTGGTTAAGATTGTGGCCACTACTACCAAGGGCCTTTCCACCTCGCGTACTTGTAAACTCGTCGTACAGCCCGCTGAGGGCGATCCTACCCTGGCCAATGACGCCAAATCGCGTTGGCTCACCATTGGAACGACGAAGACCATTGAGTGTCTCAACACGACAAGCGTGACGCGTGTATTCATCGGGACGCAGGAGGCTGGTAATGTCTCCTTCGCCAATGGCAAGCTCACCTTCGACGTACCCACGATGCCTGAGGGCGAGTACACGGTCGTTATCGAGGATGCCAGCGGTACCCGCTATGGCTGTGGTCTGTTCACCGTGAGCAGCGAGGCCTATGTGGATCCTGGTATCAAGGAGACGGTGCTGTGGGAAGGTAACGTCGACATCAACTGGGGCGATGCTAATGTGAACATCTCTGCTGACGAGATGGCTGCAGTACCCGTGGGTGCCACCATCCGTCTGGAGTATGAACTGATTGAAGCTGAGTATCACGCTCTGCGCATCACCACACCTTGGTGGGGTGACAATCCTGAGGACCAGATCGTAGCTCAGTTCGACCTCACAGCCGAGACGCCGAATCCCTTTGAGTTTACCTATACTGAGGCCAACAAGGCTATAGTCGATGAACGCGGCGGTATGCTGATTGTCGGATTTGGCTACAAGCTGACCAAGGTGGTTATCGTTGAGGGCGTTGCTCCCGCCGAGACTACGCTGTGGGAAGGAGGTGTCGACATCAACTGGGGCGATGCCAACGTGAACGTCTCAGCAGAGGATATGGCAGCAGTGCCCGTGGGTGCCAAGATGCATCTCTACTACGAGATGATTGATGCCGAGTATCATGCCCTGCGCATCACCACGCCTTGGTGGGGCGATAATCCCGAGGACCAGGTGGTTGCACAGTTCGATATCACCGCAGAGACTCCCAATCCCTATACCTTCACCTATACCGAGGCCAACAAGGCTATAGTCGATGAGCGCGGCGGTATGCTGATTGTTGGATTTGGCTACAAGCTGACCAAGGTTACTTTCGAGAACTAACGCATCGAACATGTTAATAAATACAAAAAGGGCGCCAGTATGGCGCCTTTTTTGTATCTTTGCGCAAGTTAGAACTAAACAAATACTTACCTATGCTACGAAAAATCAGAATGGCATTGGCGGTGGTGTTCTTCGTGGGCATCACGCTACTCTTCCTTGATTTCACGGGAACGGCGCACCACTGGCTTTCCTGGATGGCGAAAGTCCAGTTCCTGCCTGCTGTCCTGGCGCTCAATGTTGTCGTCATTGTGGCGCTCGTCCTTCTGACCCTCGTGTTCGGACGCATCTACTGTTCGGTCATCTGTCCGTTAGGCGTCATGCAGGATCTGCTGGCACGGCTGCGTCGCAAGAGAAACAAGTACGGCTACTCGCGTGAGGTGCGCTGGCTACGCTATCCCGTGTTGCTCCTGTTCATCATTGCACTGGTGGCTGGCGTGGGCTCACTGTTCCAGTTGTTGGCTCCCTACAGTGCCTATGGGCGTATAGCCACGATGGTTCTGCAGCCTGTGTGGATGATGGCCAACAATGTGCTTGGTCTTGTGGCCGAGCGTGCCGACAGCTATACATTCTACACCGTCGATGTGTGGATGAAGTCGCTACCAGTACTCATCATTGCCCTGGTGACGCTGGTGGTGCTGATGGTGACAGCGTGGCGTGGTGGTCGAACCTATTGCAATACAATCTGCCCTGTAGGTACAGTTCTCTCGTTCCTGGCCCGCTTCTCTTGGCTGAGGATACGCTTCGATGCCGACAAGTGTCGTAACTGCTCGCTCTGCTCAAAGAACTGTAAGGCTTCGTGCATCGATTATAAGACACACACAGTAGACTACTCGCGCTGCGTGGTCTGCGGCAACTGCATCGAACAGTGCAAGTTCGGGGCGCTGAAGTATTCTGGGACTAATAGAACTAATAGGACTGATGGGACTAATAGGGCTAATGGGACTAATGGGGCTGATGCTGGCAAGCGGTCGTTCCTGATTGCAACGGCGCTGGCTACCACCGCAGCTATGGCGCAGAAGAAGGAGAAGCTGATGGATGGCGGATTGGCAGAATTGGAGAATAAGGTTTCACCTGAACGGCAGACGCCATTGACGCCGCCGGGCTCGTTGTCGTTCCAGCACTTCGCACAGCATTGTACGGGCTGTCAGCTCTGTGTGTCAGAGTGTCCCAATGGTGTGTTGCGCCCCTCCACGGACCTAATGCATCTGATGCTACCCGTTATGTCCTATGAGCGCGGCTATTGTCGTCCAGAGTGTACGCGCTGTTCCGATGTCTGTCCTGCAGGGGCTATCAAACCACTTGATGGCGTTGAAAAGTCCTCCATTCAGATTGGTCATGCCGTATGGATTAAGAAGAACTGCATTCCGTTGACCGACGGTGTGGACTGCGGTAACTGTGCCCGTCACTGTCCTACAGGTGCCATCGAGATGGTCATGCTCAACGAGGACGATGAGGAGTCGCCCATGGTGCCTGTTGTCAACGAGTCGGCCTGTATTGGCTGTGGCGCTTGTGAGTACGTCTGTCCGTCGCGTCCCTTCTCGGCTATTGTCGTCGAGGGACATGAAGTGCACAAGGCGGTTTGACTAATCCCTTAAGTTAGGGGGATAGAGGGTTGAACATGATTTTTATTACAATTAGAATACACAATGAAGAAGAATATATCACGCCGTTCGTTCCTTAAGCTTTTCGGTACAGGAACATTGGCAACGACAGCAGCGCTTGTCGGTTGTAAGCAAGGAGACAAGGCTGCTGGAAAGGCCGCTGAGGAATACAAGAATCAGGTGGAACCGCCTGTAGGTAAGATGACCTACCGCACGAACCCCAAGACGCAGGAAAAGGTTTCGCTCCTGGGGTATGGAATGATGCGCCTGCCGTCAAAGGTTGAAAATGGTGACGAGTTCGATCAGGAGATGATCAACAAACAGATAGACTATGCACTGGAGCATGGACTGAACTACTTCGACACCAGCCCCGTTTACTGTCAGGGCAAGTCCGAGCGCTGCACGGGCATCGCCCTGAAGCGTCATCCCCGCAACAGCTACTTTGTGGCCACCAAGCTGTCGAACTTCAACCATGACTACTGGTCGTTCGAGAAGTCGCGTGAGATGTATCTCAACTCGATGCGTGAGCTGCAGGTCGACTATATCGACTACTATCTGCTGCATGCTGTGGGCGGTAGCATGGACGAGTTTAACGGACGTTATGTCGATAACGGCATCATGGACTTCCTTGTGAAGGAACGTGAGGCTGGTCGCATCCGTAACCTTGGCTTCTCGTTCCACGGAAGGAGAGAGGTGTTCGACGAGGTGCTCAGCCTGCACGACAAGTACCATTGGGACTTCGTGCAGATAGAGTTAAACTACCTGGACTGGGACTACGCCGAGACAATTAGTCAGAACAACGTCAATGCCAGCTACCTGTATGCCGAACTCCAGAAGCACGGCATTCCCGCCGTCATCATGGAACCGTTGCTGGGCGGACGTCTGGCCAATCTGCCGCAGTACCTGGCCACCGAGCTGAAGAGCCATCAGCCTGAACGTAGCGTGGCCTCATGGGCTTTCCGCTATGCGGGTACGCCCGAGGGTGTGCTGACGGTGCTCTCCGGCATGACCTACATGGAACATCTGAAGGACAACTTGCTTACATACTGTCCGTTGGTGCCGCTCACCGATGAGGAAATGAGCTACCTGCACGATGAAGTGGCGCACAAGATTGTCGGGCTGGAGAACATCCCCTGCAACGACTGTAAATACTGTATGCCCTGTCCCTACGGCATCGACATCCCCGCCATCTTCGTACATTATAATAAATGTAAGAACGAGGGCTCACTGCCGACAGATGCCGGCGATCCTGAGTATCGCAAGCAGCGCCGTCGGTATCTGATCTCGCTCGACCGTGTTGTGCCTCGCGACCGTCAGCCTGACCACTGCATACAGTGTGGACAGTGCGAACCCCATTGTCCGCAGAACATCCATATCCCGCGCGAGCTGGCAAAGATAGACCAGATGATTGAAGAATTAAGAATGAAGAGTTAAGAGTTGAAAATTCAAAAAATCGCTTTGCGGCAGCAAATTCTTCACTCTTCACTCTTCACTCTTCACTTTTTTTTGTACCTTTGCAGCCTGAAATATGGTAAGAAGGATTGTTCTGATGCTGCTCATCGTCCTCCAGACGCTGGCGGCTAACGCTCAGGAGACGCCAAATGCTCAACAGGCAAGGCGTATTTTCGACAAGGCTTACAAGCAGGTCTTCGGACCGCAAGGGGCTACGTTGCACTACGATGTGAACATCATAGGCATCTACAAGACACAGGGTACCATCTGGTACAAAGGCAATAAGCAGAAGTTCATCGACGAGAAGGTGAACACATGGAACGACGGCAAGACGGCCTACATGGCCTATCGGAAGAAACACACCGTCGAGGTGCACGATGCACAGTCTGACAAGAAAGACAAGTACAGTGGAAAGTTCAAGTTCGATGTGGACGATTTTACGTATGCGATTGCCGAGGATGGTAACGACCTGCTGCTGACACTGAAGCAGAAGCGTCATGCCAAGGGCACCATCAAGGAGGTGCAGGCGTGGGTCAAGCGCGGCACGTTCGAACCCTTGCGCTTGCGCATCAAGGTGGCCTTCATCTGGACGACCGTTCACATCAGCAACTTCCGTTCGGGGGGCATCACCGACGACCTCTTTGTCTTCCCCCGCAGTCAGTACAAGGATTGGAAATTCATAGATAAACGTAAATAACATGGGAAAATTAGTCATCAACAGCTACGACGAATTTGCAGCCCATCTGGGTGAGGAGCTTGGCGCCTCCGAGTGGCTGCAGGTAGACCAGGATCGCATCAACCTCTTTGCCGATGCAACGCTCGACCATCAGTGGATTCACGTCGATGTGGAGCGTGCCAAGCAGGAGAGCCAGTACCAGAGCACCATTGCTCACGGCTACCTGACCCTGTCTCTGCTGCCTTACATGTGGGACCAGATTATTGAGGTCAACAACATCAAGATGCTTGTCAACTACGGTATGGACAAGATGCGCTTCGGTCAGCCCGTCATCACAGGGTCGCGCATTCGCCTGGTCACGAAGCTGCACAACATCCAGAACCTGCGTGGCATCTGTAAGGCCGAAATCGACTTCCGTATAGAAATTGAGGGACAACGCAAACCTGCTCTTGAGGGCATCGCGTCGTTCCTTTATTATTTTGTGTAGGCTATGGGTGGATTCTTTGGAACTGTCAGCACAAAGGAGTGCGTGAACGACCTGTTCTACGGCACCGACTACAATTCACATCTCGGAACCAAGCGCGCCGGTATGGTCACCTTCGACAAGGAGCGTGGCTTTAACCGTAGCATCCACTCCTTGGAACGCGACTATTTCCGTTCGCGCTTCGAGGACGAGCTCGACTCGTTCAAGGGTCAGCAGGGCATTGGCGTCATCAGCGACACCGACCCGCAGCCCATCATTGTCAACTCTCACCTCGGCCGCTATGCCGTGGTGACGGTGGCGAAGATCAACAACCAGCGTGAGATAGCCGAGGAGTTGTTGGCACAGCGCATGCACTTCAGCGAGATGTCGGCCAACAACATCAACCAGACGGAGCTCGTGGCCCTGCTCATCAACATGGGCAATACCTTCGTCGAGGGCATCAACAACGTCTATCGCAAGATTGAGGGCTCCTGCTCGATGCTCATCCTGACAGAGGACGGCATCATCGCCGCCCGCGACTTCCTGGGACGTACGCCCATCGTCATCGGACGCAAGGAGCTTCACCGCCTCACGCCTATTGGCACCGAGGAGGTCATCATGGCCCACGCTGTCACCAGTGAGACCTGCAGTTTCCCCAACCTTGACTATAAGGTGGTGCGCGACCTTGGACCGGGTGAGATAGTCCGTCTGCGTGCCGACAGCATAGAGGTGTTGCAGCCAGCCTTCGATCACGAGCAGATTTGCTCATTCCTCTGGGTCTACTACGGCTTCCCCGCCAGCGACTACGAAGGTATCAACGTGGAGTACGTGCGCGAGAAGAATGGCCGCAAGCTCGGCGAGGACGATGAGACCGAGGTCGACTGTGTCTGCGGCGTGCCCGACTCGGGTGTCGGTACGGCCCTGGGTTATGCCGAGGGAAAGAAGGTGCCCTACGAGCGTGCCGTTCTGAAGTACACACCGACATGGCCGCGCTCCTTCACACCAGGCAACCAAAGCCGCCGCGACCTCGTGGCCAAGATGAAGTTGGTGCCTAACGGTGCCCTGCTGAAGGACCGCCGCGTGGTGTTCTGCGACGATAGTATTGTCCGCGGCACCCAGCTACGCGATAATGTCCGCACGTTCTTCGAGTATGGTGCCAAGGAGGTCCACTGTCGCATCTCCTGTCCGCCGCTGGTTTATGGTTGTCCGTTCATCGGCTTCACGGCTTCGAAGAGCGACCTTGAACTCATTACCCGTCGAATCATCCGCGACTTCGAGGGCGATGACAAGAAGAATCTGGAACAATACGCTAAGACCGACTCACCTGAATACCAGCGCATGGTCAAGGAGATAGCCCGCCGTCTGGGGTTGACGTCGCTGAAATTTGCCAAGCTCGAGGATCTCATCGAGTCCATCGGCATGCCCAAGTGCAAGGTTTGTACCCACTGCTTCGACGGCACCAGCTATTGCCACGCGCCAGAGACAGAGAAGTTCTTCTAAACAACGAGCCCCGGGCGCTGCCCGGGGCTCGTTGTTTATTAACTTTTAACTCTTAAAAGTCTTTTGTCATCTCGGCTACCTTCGCGTTCACCTCGTCAATGAACTGCTGGATGGTCATGACACTCTGCTCGCCACCGCCCTGCGGACGTACGGCAACGGTGCCGTCCTGGGCTTCCTTCTCGCCCACGATGACCATGTAGGGGATGCGCTTCAGCTCGTTGTCGCGGATCTTGCGGCCCAGCTTCTCGTTGCGCAGGTCGATGGTGGCGCGCACGCCACCCTGCGAGAACTGCTTGCAGACCTCCTGGGCGTAGTCGTTGTACTTCTCCGACAGCGGCAGGATGGCCACCTGCTCGGGTGTGAGCCACAGGGGGAAGTGACCGCTGGTGTGCTCGATGAGCACGGCGCAGAAACGCTCCAGGCTGCCGAATGGCGCGCGGTGAATCATCACGGGCGTCTTCTTCGTGTTGTCCTCGTCGGTGTACTCCA
>CAZLPO010000036.1:0-19377 GCA_964561385.1 uncultured Prevotella sp. | reverse complement strand
TACTGTTATACCTTGGCTTCGCCGAGCTTATACCACGCCCTGCGCCAGCATGGCTGGAGAATAACCTTGGCTTCGCCGAGCTTATACCACGCCCTGCGCCAGCATGGCTTTGGCAACCTTCATGAAGCCGGCGACGTTGGCACCCTTGACATAGTTGATGTAGCCTGAAGGCTCCTTGCCGTACTTGACACATTGCTGGTGGATGCCCGACATAATCTGGTGCAGGCGCTGGTCTACCTCCTCGGCCGTCCAACTCATGCGCATGGAGTTCTGTGTCATCTCCAGACCGCTGGTGGCAACACCACCGGCGTTGACAGCCTTGCCTGGTGCAAAGAGCTGGCCTGCGGCAATGAACTTGTTGACGGCCTCGGCCGTGCAGCCCATGTTGCTGACCTCAGCAACACATAGCGGCTTGTTGGCCAGGATGCGGTCGGCATCGTCGCCGTTGAGTTCGTTCTGCGTGGCACAGGGCAGGTAGATGTCGGCTTTCTGCTCCCAAGGCTTCTTATTCTCGAAGAAGGTGGCACCATCGAACTCCTCGGCATAGGGTGCGCAAACATCGTTGCCTGAGGCGCGCAGCTCCAGCATATACTCTATCTTCTCGGCGTTAAGACCGGCCGGGTCGTAGATATAACCGTCGGGACCGCTGATGGTGATGACCTTGGCTCCCAGTTCGGTGGCCTTCTTGGCAGCACCCCACGCTACGTTGCCGAAGCCGGAGAGAGCCACCGTTTTGCCCTTGATGTCGAGTCCGTGGGTCTCCATCATGTGGTGTACGAAATAGAGGGCACCATAGCCCGTAGCCTCAGGACGCAGAATGGAACCGCCCCACTCAAGGCCCTTGCCGGTGAGCGTGGCACCATGGAACTGCGACGTCAGCTTCTTGTACATACCGAAGAGGTAGCCAATCTCGCGGGCACCAACGCCGATGTCGCCGGCAGGCACGTCCATGTCGGGACCAATCACCTTATATAATTCTGTCATGAAGGCCTGGCAGAATTTCATTACCTCGTTGTCGCTCTTGCCGCGGATGGAGAAGTCGGAGCCGCCCTTGCCGCCGCCCATTGGCAATGTCGTCAGGGCGTTCTTGAAGGTCTGCTCGAAGCCCAGGAACTTCAGGATACTGAGGTTCACCGACGGGTGGAAGCGCAGTCCGCCCTTGTAGGGGCCGATGGCGCTGTTGAACTGCACACGATAACCGATATTCACCTGTACCTCGCCCTTGTCGTCGACCCAAGGCACGCGAAATGTGATGATGCGTTCGGGCTCGACAATACGCTCAATAATCTTTGCCTTCTCGAACTCAGGATGCTGGTTGTACACGTCCTTGATTGACTCCAGCACCTCGCGGACGGCCTGAAGGAATTCTAACTCACCCGGATGCTTGCGCTCCAAAGTCTGCATGATTTTCTCAACTTCCATAGCTATTGATTTAGAAAGGTTGTATAAAAATACGTTGTTTATTAGATTACACCGCAAATGTAAGAATTATTCCCGTAAGTTCCAAGTAAAAAGCCAATTATTTTTCCTTAATCCTTACTATTCGTTAAATAATTGGCAAAAATATTTGGAGCAAAAGGAAAAAATCCCTATATTTGCAGGCGATATGCTAAAAACCAGGTTTTCGCTATATGTATTACTGGCCATGCTGACAGGCCTTTTCGTCTTCACCGCGTGTGATGATGACGAGGAAAACGTGGTCACTACGCAACAACTCAAAGGTAGCGAAATCAGGCATACCATTCAACAGACACTTAGTGGGCTTGACCGTATGGTGCCCTATCGGCAGGATGCCACCACGCTCGTCTATAACCGTGACGGTTCGCCCATCGCGGTGGCCTCCATTGACCTGCTGTCGAGCGACTATAACATTACCGTGTGTGACGGCCGTCTGTTCATACACGGACATCTCGACCTTGATGACGGTTTTATCAAGGAGGGCGTTCCCCTGCGTTTCTATCAGAAGGCTGGTACTACTGAGGAAAACTGCTGTCAGTTTGTTGAGCGTTTCAACCATAATGTGTCGATAAACCTGTCGCTCAATGGCACCTCCTTCGGTAAGGCAACCTACATGACTCGGTTAGACGCTTCGATGGGGAAGTATCGTCCGGTTATGAATGTTACATCGCCGCTTTTCGGTAATGCCGCGCAGACGGTTCCGGAGCTGTCGACCACGCTCGGATGCATTCTGGATGACCTACTTCAGCTACTGAAGAAATAAGTCATACAAGATAAAAAAATGGTGCCCGATGGAGCACCATTTCTTGTTTATATCTTGGCCAATGCCTGCTTGATATCGTCAAGGATATCCTCCACGTCTTCGATACCTACCGATAGGCGTATGAGGTCAGGTGCAACGCCTGCCTCACGCAGTTGCTCGTCAGAGAGCTGACGGTGGGTATGGCTGGCAGGATGGAGCACACAGGTACGCGCGTCGGCCACATGGGTCACAATATTGATCATCTCCAGGGAGTCCATCCAGCGGATGGCCGTCTCACGATCGCCCTTCAGTCCAAAGGCAATGACACCGCAGCTACCATTAGGCAGGTACTTCTGGCCGCGCTCGTAGTTGGCATCGTCCTTCAGTCCGCAGTAGTGTACCCATGCCACCTTCTCATTGTCGTGCAGGAATTCTGCCACGCGCTGGGCGTTGCGGCAATGCTGGGCCATGCGCAGGTGGAGCGTCTGGAGCCCCAAGTTCAGCAGGAATGAGTTCTGCGGGGCGGGGATGCTTCCGAGGTCACGCATGAGCTGTGCCACGAGCTTTGTGGTGTAGCCCATCTTGCCGAAGGCTTTTACATAGGTGAGACCATGATAGGACTCGTCGGGCGTACAGAGGCCGGGGAACTTCTCGGCGTTGGCCAGCCAGTCGAAGTTGCCGCTGTCGACGACGCAGCCGCCCACCTGGGTGGCCATACCGTCCATGTACTTCGTCGTTGAATGCGTTACGATATCGGCACCCCACTCGAATGGACGGCAATTGATGGGCGTGGCAAACGTATTGTCAACGATGAGGGGTACACCGTTGCGATGGGCTATGCGTGCAAACTTCTCAACGTCGAGAACGGCACAGCCGGGATTTGAAATCGTCTCGCCGAAAAGGGCCTTCGTGTTCGGTCGGAAGGCGGCCTGGATTTCCTCCTCGCTGGCTTCGGGCGACACGAACGTACACGCGATGCCCAGCTTCTTCAAGGTCACACCGAAGAGATTGAACGTGCCGCCGTAGATTTCGTTCGAGGTGACGATGTGGTCGCCGGCCTCACAGATATTAAAGACAGCGTAGAAGTTGGCTGCCTGTCCGCTGGACGTGAGCACAGCACCAACACCACCTTCGAGCTCAGCAATCTTTGCTGCAACGGCATCGTTAGTCGGATTCTGCAACCTTGTATAAAAGTAACCCTCTTTCTTGAGGTCGAACAACTGTGCCATCTCATCGGAGTCATCGTACTTGAAGGTTGTCGACTGGATGATTGGCAATTCAATGGGTTCACCGTTCTTTGGCTGATAGCCCGCATGCACGCATAGCGAACCCTGCCTCATTTTCGTTTTCATGAACTATAAATGCTTTGTTTTATAAGGTACCATATCTAATGGTGTGCAAAAGTACACAAAAATAGGGACTTCCCCAAGAAAACGGGGAAAAACCTGTGGCTGAGTCTCAAAAAAACAGATAGGAGCATCTTGTGATTACCCTTGTAGGCGCTCAGATGGACTGAGTATCATCACAATCCAATATGTGATCAACACTAGGGCGTAGAAAAGGACTACCTGCAAGACGGAGAGGTTTGTTGGTGTTATGTCAGGGCTGGGCAATCGGGCTGTCACTTCCAGACAGGAGTTCAGGAAATGGACGATGGCTGTAAGCGGTGCCGCGAAAACAGAAGTAATTAAGGTGGCTATTGACAGGTAAAGAATCAGAATGGCAGCCGGTATTGCCACGATGTTACTAAACAGAGAGTACACGGAGAAATATCCGAAATAGTGGATAATCAAAGGGGCTGTACCAATCTGTGCTGCTATTGTCACCATCATCATGCTCCACCCTTTACGGAACAGCGGTCGGGAGAGAACCTTTGGACACCAACCATCTATGACAGGCATCAGTACCATGATGCTCAATACGCTGAGATATGACAATTGGAAACCGACGTCAAACAGAGAGGAAGGACTGGCGATGAGCATGACAAAAGCGGAGAATGCGAGCGTGTTAAGTGACATCTTTTCGCGGTAGCCGAGTGACATGACGCTGTAGAGTGTCAGCATAATGGCCGAGCGTATAGCACTCGTGGGCAGGCCGACAAGGAAGACAAATGCCCAGATGGACGATATGATGATAATCTGGGAAAGGGTCTGCCATCGGTAGCCGAAAGACATGACCGACAGAATGGCGTATATGATGCCTATGTGGAGTCCGCTTAATGCCAAGATATGGGCAGCCCCGCTGGCATTGTAGATTTGCCGCAGGTCTTTGTTGAGGGCCGACTTGTCTCCTAATGACATGGCTGCTACAATGCTGTATGTTTCACCTTCGATACCATGTTGCCGAAAGCGTTGCAGCAACCGGTGGCGCAGCTTCAGGAAGAAGACGCGGCTGCGTTGTATCCGTGTCAGTTCTGTCTTCTGGAATTCGTACGACTGCCATTGGGAGGTTTTGACAAAAGCCCGTCCGTCTTCTATTTTTGCTTGGAAGATAATGCCATCACCAGCCGTGAGGCTTCTGCTGCGTTGGTCTTTGTATATATAGGCGGTTATTTCCCGTCGACTCTCTGTCAGCATGACGCGGACGCTCATAGTCTTGGGCTTTTCCGAGAGTTCAGACACGAGCAGTCCTCGGTATTGGGCATATTGGACATCCTTCAAGATGAGGCTGTCTCTTTGTTTCTTTTCAGGGATAGCAATTGCTGCACCTGAGAGAAAAACGGATACTGCAATAATGACTGATTGTGCCAATGGCCGGCGGTGGAGAATGAATGCAACGATGACGGAGCAGATCAGCATCACCCAATAGACAGACATCATAACTGGTGCGTAAACGCCAGTTATGATGCCCAGTATGAACCACGCCAGGAGTCGTACTAACGGCGTGGTTTCTGCAAACGGGAAGATATTATTTCTCGCTATCAATGATCTTCCAGCAGGCGGCTGCTATGACAGCGCCGACGAAGGGGCCAACGATAAATACCCAGAGTTGTGTAAGAGCCTTGCCTCCTTCGAAGAGGGCAGGACCGATGCTTCGGGCGGGGTTGACGCTGGTGCCAGTGTAGTTGATGCCTACCAGGTGGATGAGAATGAGCGACAGACCGATGGCCAGTCCTGCAAAATTGTTGGTAGCGCCGTTAGTCTTGGCCGTAGCGCCCAGTACGACTAACACAAAGATGAAAGTCAGTAAAATCTCGGCAATGAGGCCATTGAAGACGTTGTCCGAGGCGCAGGCGTTGGCACCAGTTGCCGTACCGCGTGCGAGACCTGGGTCAGAAGAAACGAGGAAGGCCAGGAGGGCAGCGGCGATGATGGCACCGATGACCTGGAAGAGCATGTACATACCGGCTTCCTTACCTTTCATGCGGCCGCTGATAAGGACGCCCAGCGTGATGGCAGGGTTGATGTGGCAACCGGAGATGCCGCCAATGGTGTAGGCCATAGCTACCACGGCCAGACCGAAGGCAATGGCTGTTCCGACGACGGATGCGGTGTCAACACCACAGTTGAGACTAACGGCTGCGCCACAGCCGAGGAACGTGAGTACGAACGTACCGACGAGTTCTGCTAAGTACTTTTTCATGTTTTGCGGTTTTTAATTATTGGAATAGTTGATTACTGTTTATGTTTCTGCCGCAAAGATATGAAAAAAAGTGATAGGATGCAAGTTTTTTCTGTAAAAAAATCACAAGGGCGTGATGCTGCCGACGCCTGTGCGGTTGAGACGCTTGTTTTGAGGTTCACCGCTATACTGGAGCGAGCCGACACCGCTGACCGTAGCATGGAGAGTCTCTACAGGATGGCAACGGATGCCGCCGACGCCGCTGACATCTCCGACAACGGTGGTAGCTTCGAGGTTCTCGGCGCGGATACTGCCGACACCACTGCAGTCGAGACAGGCTTTGTTGGCCTTGCCGCCGAGTTCGATGTTTCCCACGCCGCTACAGTCGGCCTCAATTGTTCCGATGTTGAGCCCAGAGAGATACATGGTGCCCACCCCAGAGTTCTCTACTTCCAGCTTGTCGCCCTTCAGACTGGTAATCTCGATACTGGCCACGCCGTCGTTCTCGATTTTTGTCAGCGTAGGGGAGTAGATGGTGACATCGACTTTTGCAGGGGAGATGTTGATATTGTCGCGTACGAACTTGACTTCAAGCTCGTGGCTGTCGACCTCGAAGCGGAACAGATCTATGTAGTTGTCGGGTGCCGAGAGTACCACCCGGCAGTTGTCGTCCGAGGTTTGGATGTACTTCACGTTGGCAATGACGTTGACCTCTATTTGGTCGAAGGACTTTTGTGGGTACTCGCGCTTGACGATGTTGTCACTGGGTTCAATCATCTTGCCACCATTGATGGTGAGGTGGTCGAAAGTGCAAGCCGACAGCAGCAGACCGCACAGACACATGAGTAACAGACTCTTCTTCATAACTTATTTGTTTGGTTCCTTTTTACTATTAGACGTGCTATAATGATGGAAAGTTGCACGCAGTTGAAAAAAAATGCGTAACTTTGCATCCGTATGGAACAGACGAATCAGTATATCAAGCAGTATCCCGAACTGATGAAAGGGAAGAAAGTGTTGTATGTCCACGGATTTGCCTCCAGTGGCCAGTCGGGAACCGTGAACCGCATCCGTCAGGTGTTGCCGGGAGCCACAGTCATTGCTCCTGACCTTCCAGTGGAGCCCCATGAAGCAATGGATTTGCTACACGGCTTGTGTAAGGAAGAGCAGCCCGACCTGATTATCGGCACGTCTATGGGAGGAATGTATACCGAGCAACTGCGTGGTTTCGACCGTATCTGCGTGAACCCTGCCCTTTGTATTGCAGATACTATGCAGGCTCATGGCATGACAGGCGTGCAGACGTTCCAGAACCAGCGACAGGACGGTGTGCAGCAATTTTATGTGGACAAAGCGCTGGTGAAGGCCTATCGTGAGGTGTCGGAGCAACGTTTTGAGGAACTTGATGACGAAGACCGTCGGCGGGTTTACGGACTTTTCGGCGACCGTGACGACCTCGTTGATACCTATGGTTTGTTTTGTGAACACTACCCCCAGGCCACTCGCTTTCATGGTGAGCACCGCATGGACGACCGCTCGTTCATGCATGCCGTGGTGCCCGTCATCCGTTGGATCGACGACCATCAGCAGCGACGCCAGCGTCCCATCGTCTATATAGGTATTGAGACGTTGAAAGACGGCTATGATCATCCGGTCAGTAGCTGCCAGAAAGCGGTCAGGCTGTTGATAGAAAACTATCAGGTGTACTTTGTGGGTGAAAGCGATACCTCAGCATGGCTTGAGGAGTATATTAATGTACCGGCATGGCACCACGCGATTTATACGCCGCGCCGCGACCTGCTTTATGGCGACTACCTTATCAGTAAAGAAAAGGAGGACGACACGATGGCCACCCTCCTTGAATATGGTTCTGACACGTTCAAGACGTGGGAAGACATTATTGAGTACTTCTCACGACTCGGCGGGCAGTAGGACAACGCCGTGCTGTTTCTTGCCGTCCATCATGATTTTTAACGGGTGTTCAAAACGCACGTGGCGTACGTACTCCGTCTCTTCGACAGCAGGCATGGCATCAAGCACCGACTGCTGGAACACGCCGTCGCCGGTATAGGTGTTGATGGTGAAGTAGCCTACGCCAAAGCTGGTGAGGTTCTGGAAGAAGTGAGTTCCCTGAGAGGGGTCGACGTGATAGTTCTTCAACCCAGACTCGACAATGACGCGGGCCGCGGAGATGTGAGGCCACTTGACGGGAATGCCCAGCCAGTAGTCGCTGCTTCCCCAGCGTCCTGGACCGATGAGCACATAGTTGGTTCCGGCATTGAGGAACTTCTGGTTGATGCGCTCGATGTGCGAGGCTATCATTGGGTTGTTGGCAGCGGTAAAGTCTTCACCAGTCTTGACGTAGACCACGTCGACGACATCCTCGGAGATGCCGTGCCCCAAAGAGTTGTAAGAACGGAGCAGACACTCGTCGTCAGGAATCTTCTGGAGGTCTTCGTCAAGCACCTGTTTGGAGTCGACGATGGGACGTATCTGCAACAGATAAAGCTCGCCTGTACGATCATCGTTCAGGTTGCAGGCAAATTCTATCTCTACAGGACGGCGCATCTCCTCAGCCCCGTACTTCTGTGCCATTTGGAGCAGTTCGGGCAACGGGAAGATGCCCTGCTGCAGCACACCGCAGAACGAGATGACCTTCCGTCCGCCCTCATAGATGCCATCGCGGATAATCTGGTCCACAGGGTCATAGGTGGAGGCGATGTAGGTCAGTGTACCATCCTGGTCGGCCTGCTTCACGCGTACCTTTTTTATATTAAAGCCGTCATCGACCTTGAAGTCGTCGCCGACGTGTGACATGTCGAGGGCGTAGAAACGTGTCTGTGTCTCTGTCAGCGCTGTCTCCATCTCGCTGGTCTGCAGAACTTGTGTGGGGTGGTAGGGTGAGACGCGCAGCGTCTGTCCGCCGTCAACAATATACTTTCCCAGACCGAGAGCCAGCGAAGCAATACCTTCTTCAGCTGTCTCGTCGCCGATGGGGTAGTAGTTAAGGGAGCGTAGCACCCCCGAGAAGGTGGGGTAGTAGAGGTCGCCATGCTGTTCGCCGATGACCTCCTGCAGGATGACGGCCATCTTTTCTTGGTCAATGACATTCTGGGTGGCCAGCATATAAGCCTTGGAGTCGCGGTAGTATACGGAGGCATAGACACCCTTGATGGCACACGCCAGCATACGCAGCATCTCGTACTTATCGTCGAGATAGGGAATCATGTAGGTGGAGTATATACCGGCAAAGGGCTGGTAGTGGCTATCCTCAAGCAGCGAGCTTGAGCGCACGGCGATGGGCGCATTGATGGCGTCGAAGAAAGTGAAGAAGTCGGCTATTAGCGAGTCGGGCAGCTGCGCCTTGAGAAAGTGCTGCAGGATGACCTCATCGTCGGCATCGCTGAGTGCAATGGACCAGAGGTTATTCTTATCCATGAATTCATCGAAGAAGTCGGTGCACAGCACTACCGTCTTGGGAATGGACACCTGTGCGTTCTCATATTGCTCGAGCTCAGGATGTGCCTTGATGACTTTGTCGAGAAAGGCGAGACCACGGCCCTTGCCGCCCAGCGAGCCTTCGCCGATACGTGCAAAGTGGGCGTAGCGGTCGAACTTCAGTCGGTCGAACTCAGCCACGATGCCGATGTTCTTCATGCGGCGGTACTGGACAATGGCATCGAAGATAATCTGTCGGTGGGCATCCACGTCCTGTAGCTTGTGCCACGTTACATGTTTCAGGAAGGCCGAGACCGGGAAGATGGCTCGTGCCGTCAGCCAGCGGCTCATGTGGTTGCGGCGGATATGCCTCACTAGGGAGTCGGCGGGAATCTTGAAGATGTTATCCTGCAGTTCCTTCAGACTGGAGACACGTGCCACCTCCTGGCGTGTTACGGGATCGCGGAAAATAAAGTCGCCGAAGCCCATGTGTTCTTCCATGAGGTGGTGCAGGTCGACGTTCATCTTCGTCGAGTTCTTGTCGATAAAGTGGAAACCTTCAGCCTTGGCCTTGGCGGCGTTAACGGCCTCCGAGGAGTCGAGGATCAGTGGCACATATTCATCACGGCGACGTATCTCGCGCAATAGTTTCAGACCTGCTTCGGGGTCGCCCTCTTCGACGTGGCTCAGACGGCCTGGCGTGGTCTTCATGGGGAATCGGGTGTCGCTGATGACACCCAGCGTGTTCTCGTGATACTTCTCGTAGAGCGCCATCGCCTCTTCGTAGTTCGTAGCGAGCACCACCTTCGGACGCCCACGCTTACGTTGGGCTGCTGCGTGTGGGTTCAGAGCCTCTGTCGAGAAGCGTTTCGACTGGGCGAGGATGTAGTTGTAGAGGTTGGGCAACATGGAGGAGTAGAAGCGGATGTTGTCCTCCACCAGGAGAATCATCTGTACACCAGCCTCCTGGATGTCGTGCTCGATGTTCATCTTGTCCTCAATCAGCTTGATGATAGACAGGATGAGGTTGGTGTTGCCAAGCCAGCAGAAGACATAGTCGAAGACTGACATATCCTCGTCCTGAATGCGCTTGGTGATACCATGTGAGAATGGCGTTAGTACGACGCAAGGAATAGTGGGATGGGCTGCCTTGACCTCGCGAGCCACGGTGAAGGCATCGTTGTCGGCATTACCCGGCATACAGATAACCAAGTCGATATCCGTGGTGTGAAGCACGTGGTTCGCCTCTTCGGTCGTCGATACCTGCGTGAAAGTAGGCGGATATCGCAGACCAAGCTCCATATACTCGTTGAAAATTTTCTCGTCAACGCGTCCGTCGTCCTCGAGCATGAACGCATCGTAGGGGTTGGCGACAATCAAGACGTTGAAGATGCGTCGTGTCATCAGGTTGACGAACGACACATCCTTCAGATAGAGCTGGTTCCACTCCTGTGGAACATTTACATGTACCCCAGCCATCGCAGAATATCGTTGAGGTTAGCGACAACCATCAGTAGTATCAGAATACCGAAACCGACATACTCGGCACGGATCATGAACTGCTCGGACGGTTTGCGGCGGGTGATGGCCTCGTAAAGAAGGAACAATACATGACCACCGTCTAAGGCGGGGATTGGCAGGATGTTCATGAAGGCAAGAATGATTGAGAGGAAAGCCGTCATCTTCCAGAACATATACCAGTCCCAGACGGGCGGGAAGAGACTGCCGATGGCGCCGAAGCCGCCGAGCGACTTGGCACCGTCGCTGGTGAAGACGTACTTCATGTCATCAACATAGCCGGCCAGCACGTTCCAGCCGTACTTGATGCCGGCGGGGATGCTCTCGAAGAATCTGTATTCGCGGGTGTAGGGCTCGTAGATGTCAGCGAGTGCCTTGGCAACGAAACCTACCTTCAGGTCGGGCGTCAGCACGATGGCCGTCGTGTCGCTCTTTCCGCCTCGTTCGTAGACGATGGTGGTTTGACGGGCCATCATACTGTCGGCAGGGGTCTTGGCGGCAGCGAGGATATCGCCGAGCACGCCTATCTGATGGATGAACTCGTTGTAGGAGTCAACAGGTTTGCCGTTGATGGCAACGATGCGGTCGCCCTTTTGCAGTCCTATCTCGGCAGCGGGCGTGTCGGGCAGGATACTGTCGATGAGTGCGGGCAGCAGGGGACGTACGAACGAAGGCTCGGCCTTCAGCATGTTGAGTAGGTTCAGGTCGCCCGGCAGAGTCAGCGACAGCTGCTTGCCATCACGTATGAGATCAACGCGCTTAGCCTCACTGATATCGCGGTAAAGATCGGCCGAGAAGTCCTTAAATGCACCCTTCTCCGTTCCCACTAGGATATCGCCGTCTTTGAAGCCCAGAGCCTTGGCCTCGCTGTTGAACTTCATACCCAGCGTCATGTCCTTTACGGGAATGTAGGTGTCGCCCCAGTTGAAGAGTATCATCGCGTAGATGAACAATGCCAGCAGGAAGTTCACTAGCACGCCGCCAATCATGATAAGCAGGCGTTGCCATACGGGCTTTGTGCGGAACTCCCAAGGATGCGTCTCCTCCGACAGTTTCTGATTTGTCTCGTCAATCATACCGTCAATGGCGCAGTAGCCGCCCAGTGGCAGCCAGCCCAGTCCGTATTCCGTACCAACGTATTCCTTCTTCACGGTCTTTTTGGTCTTGCCCTTGTCGTCGGTCTCCTCAACCTCTTTAGTGGGCACTACTTCGGGCTTCAACTTCAGCAGTCGACGAACCCATGTGTCGTAGGTGCTGAGGAGGTGGAACTTCGGGTTGAAGAACAGGTAGAACCTCGACACCCGTACCTTGAAGAGCTTGGCGAAGGTGAAGTGCCCCAGTTCGTGGAGCAACACAAGCAGGCTGATGGCCAGCATGAACTGTAACAGTCGGATCAGAAAAATATCCATCTTTTATTTTTAACTCTTAATTCTTAATTGCCGTAGGCAATAACTCTTAACTTTAAATTATTAACTCTTAATTCTTAAGCAGCTCCGCTGCAATGCTCCGGGCTTCTGCATCCGTTGCGATGTAGGTCTCATAGGTGGGACTCTTGTCAAACGTGGCCCGCTGCATGGTCTCGGCTATGATATCACCCATTTGCAGGAAACCACAACGGTCCTCAAGGAAGGCACGGTTCACCACCTCGTTGGCTGCATTGACGATACACGGCATGTTGCCCCCACGGTCCAACGCCTCGTAGGCCATTGCCAGACAGCGGAATTTCTTAAGGTCAGGCTCAAAGAAGTCCAGGTGCTGGGCTTTGAAGAGGTCAAGCCGTTCGCTGCTCAGTGGCAGACGGCGTGGAAACGAGAACGCATACTGGATAGGCAGGCGCATGTCGGGAACACCGAGCTGAGCTTTTACCGAACCGTCCTGGAACTGTACGGCGCTGTGGACGATGGACTGCGGATGCACAAGCACCTGTATCTGCTTGGCATCGACACCAAAGAGCCACTTGGCTTCAATGACCTCAAAGCCCTTGTTCATCATCGAGGCCGAGTCGATGGTGATCTTCGCCCCCATGTCCCATGTCGGATGGCGCAGGGCGTCTGCCTTTGTCACGTGGGCTATCTCCTCCATCGTCTTCAGACGGAAGGGACCGCCGCTGGCCGTCAGCAGAATCTTTTCTATCGGGTTCTGGTCTTCGCCGACCAGTGACTGGAAAATGGCCGAGTGCTCGCTGTCGACAGGCAGGATGGGGGTGTGATACTGCTGTGCCAGCTGCAGAATCAGTTCACCGGCCACTACCAGCGTCTCCTTGTTGGCCAGGGCGATGGCCTTGCTCGCCTTAATGGCGTGGATGGTGGGCGACAGTCCGGCAAAACCCACCATGGCGGTGAGCACCATGTCGATGGGGCCGGCCTCGACAATCTCGTCAAGGGCCCTGGCGCCGGCATACACCTTCACATCGGGCAAATCGTCCATCAGCCGGCGCAGTTCGTCGTAGTGCTGTTCGTTGGCAATGACGATGGCAGCGGGCTTGAACTTATGTGCCTGCTCGGCAAGCAGCTCTACCTTGTTGTTTGCCGTGAGACAATAAACTTCGTAGAGGTCGCTATGCTCCTCGATGACCTCGAGGGCCTGGGTGCCTATCGAGCCAGTAGAACCGAGAATGGCAATTTGCTTTTTCTTGACTTCTTTATTCATTATTCTTTATTCACAATTCATTAGCGGAGCTCCAACAGTCCTTCGGGAATGTTCATGGTGATAGTGCGTCCAAACTGGTCAATGTCGCTGATAAGCTCGTCTGCAGCAGGTAAAAGGCGGCCATCGGCCAGTTCGAAGAGCAGGTTGGCGGTAGAGTCGTCAATGGCAGCGATACGTCCAACGGTCTTCCCGTTGATGGCATCTATCACGTCAAAGCCAACGAGGAAGGTGAGGGTGGGTGCATCGTCCTCATCGGCGAGGGCACGTGGGAAGTAGACGTCACAGCCTGTCAGCTCCTGGGCGCGGTCCTGCGTATCGATGTCCTCGAACTTCATCAGCGCCACGTTGTCGCTGCGGAAACGGTATTCCTCGATAAAGAACGGCACGAGGATGCCGTCGATGTCGAGTATCAGGTAGTCGGCATCTGTGCGGTCGAATACGTCGTCATCGAACTGGAATGACACCTCGCCCTTCACACCGTGGGCCTTACCCAGACGGCCTATCTTAAATACCTCTTCTTTTCTTATCATGGAACTTATGAGACTTATGGGACCTATAGGACCTATAGGACTTATGTGGTTCGCGCGATTTTTGCGCCTAGGGCGTTGAGACGTTCCTCGATATTCTCGTAGCCACGGTCTATCTGTTCGATGTTGTCAATGCGGCTGGTGCCGTTGGCGCTCATGGCAGCAATGAGTAGGGCGATACCTGCGCGGATGTCGGGGCTTGACATACGACCGCCGCGAAGTGTGATCTTGCGATCGTGGCCTACGACCACAGCACGGTGGGGGTCGCACAGGATGATCTGTGCGCCCATGTCGATGAGTTTGTCGACGAAGAACAGGCGGCTCTCAAACATTTTTTGATGGAACAGTACGGAGCCGCGGGCCTGTGTGGCGACGACGATGAGTACCGAGAGCAAGTCGGGTGTCAGTCCGGGCCAGGGGGCATCGGCCAGCGTCATGATGGTGCCATCGATGAATGACTGTATCTCGTAGTGACGCTGACGGGGAATCCAGAGATCATCGCCATCGACCTTGATCTTCACGCCGAGACGGCGGAAGGCATCGGGGATGATGCCAAGCTGATTCACGGCAACGTCTTTGATGCGTATGCCGTCGCCGCACATGGCAGCCATGCCGATGAACGACCCCACCTCAATCATGTCGGGCAGAATGCGGTGCTCTGTGCCGTGCAGGGAGTCAACGCCTATGATGGTCAGCAGGTTCGAGCCGATGCCACTAATCTGTGCGCCCATGCGGTTGAGCATTGAGCACAGCTGTTGTACGTAGGGCTCGCAGGCAGCATTGTAAATGGTCGTGGTGCCTTTAGCAAAGACGGCGGCCATGACGATGTTCGCCGTACCTGTCACCGAAGCCTCGTCAAGCAGCATGTAGGTTCCCTTGAGTCGGGGATGCGTGGGTGCGGTGGTACGTGGGCGTGAAGGTGTGGGAACGCTGATCTCGTAGACGTCGCGTCCCTCAATATGAGTGAGCTTGGCACCCAGTTTCTCGAAACCCAGGAAATGGGTGTCCAGACGTCGGCGCCCTATCTTGTCGCCACCGGGCTTGGTGATGATGGCCTTGCCCATGCGAGCCAGCAGGGGACCGATCATGAGCACGCTGCCACGCAGCTGTGCACATTTATGCACAAACTCATCGCTTTCCAGATAGCTGAGATTCAGCTCGTCGGCTTGGAAGGTAAATCCACTCTCTCTCCCCTCTCCTCTTTCCTCTTTCCTCTTTACCTTCACTCCGATGTCGCGCAGCAACTGTATGAGGTTGTTGACGTCGCGGATGTTGGGGATGTTGTGAATAGTCACCTCCTCGCTGGTAAGCAATGTGGCGCAGATGACCTGCAGGGCCTCGTTCTTAGCGCCCTGTGGGGTGATGGTGCCACTCAGTGGGTGTCCGCCTTCAATGACGAATGCTGCCATTATTTCTTTTTCTTTTTTGTTTTAACGCCTTCTGGTTTTGCTGCGCTGACCTTCTCGAACGTGAAGTTCTTGAGGTCAAGCTGGATGACGCCGTCGGTAAAGCGTGCCAGGTCGTCGGCCACCTTCTCATCGTCGATGGAACCGTGTCCCCATGTGGCGAGGTCGCGCTTCATCTGGTTGGCCGTCAGACGTGCCAGCTCGTCGCGCTCGCCGCCGGCAGGCATCTGCTTGAGCTTCTCAAACAGCTCCTCGATAAGCTTGCCATAGTGGCGCTGCCGAATCTTGCTCTGGGGTAGCTTGACGGGCTCGGGCTTCGAGTGTAGGTTTTCTGCTTCCGACACGTCGAATGGCCAGTCAATGTCCAGCTGCTTGCCGCTCATTAAGTAGAGGTGGTCCCACAGCGTACGCTCAGAGTCGCTGCTGTCACGGACCTGTGTCACCTTTGTCTCCATGAGACGGACGATGGTACGTGCACATCTTAGACGCTCTTCCTTCGTGGGCAGACTGATGGCGTGTTCCACCATTTTCTGTATCTCACGGCCGTACTCGGGCATGACAAGTTGCTCGCGCTGTGTGTTGTAGTCTAATCCTTTGATATTCATAATGCTATAATAGTTTCTTGGGCATCTTGGCCACAAAGTCTTTCAAGTAGAACGGCACGAAGTAGGCCACATCCTCGAACTGTTCCTGCAGGAACCGGCGCTCGGCCAGCGGCTGCATAAACTTGGCCAGGGGCTCAACGCCTTCAATGAAGCGGGCGTTGGGGTGGTCGATAACGTCCATGCACTTCTTGGCGCCGTTGCCGAAGAAGTACACAGGCTGGCGGTCGAGCCATTCGCGGTAGGTGTCGTGGTCCACAATGTCTGCCTGTGTCTTGCGGACGGGGTGCAGGGCGCGGTCGTAGACGGCTGCATAGACCTCCATGCGGCGGGCGTCGAGCATGGGACACATCAGGGCCCCTTCCTCAATCTTCTCGCCTAACAGCAGGGGCACGCACATCAGTTCGAGAGTGGGGACGGCTATCAGTTTCAGATCACGTCCATAACAGATGCCCTTGGCCATCGACACACCGATGCGCAGTCCTGTGTAAGAGCCGGGACCGCAGCTGACGGCGACGGCATCGAACGGAATAGCGTGGCTATCTGTAAAGGACATCGCTTCGTCGACCATCGTTCCAAGGTGCTCAGCATGGTTCGGTCCTGAGTGATTGTCCTGATGGAAGATGACCTGAGCATCCTCGCTGACGGCTACTGAGCACACGTCGGTGCTGGTCTCAATATGTAGTATACAAGCCATTCTTTTCTTGTTTCAATATACTTTTAAGGTGCAAAGGTACTTATTTTTCTGCCAACTTCCGCCCTTTTATCAGAAATTAACGCGTCGAACGCTGCAGAAGGATGAAAAAATTGTTAACTTTGCAGCGCTGGAAAAGAAAAAAAGGTTTTATGAAGCTATCAGAATTGAAAACAGGAGAAAGCGGCGTTATCGTCAAAGTCCTTGGACACGGCGGATTCCGCAAGCGCATCATTGAGATGGGCTTTATTCGAGGCAAGACTGTTGAGGTCTTGCTCAACGCACCGTTGCAAGACCCGGTGAAGTACAAATTGATGGGATACGAGGTGTCGTTGCGTCACGATGAGGCTGCGATGATTGACGTCGTGTCTGAGAAGGAGGCCAAGCAACTGAAACAACAGGACATGGAAAGTGGCGTCCTCGAGGAGGTCAAGCCTCTGACCGAGAGCGAGTTGCGTAGCGCCGCCCTGCGTCAGCGCCGCCGCATCAACGTGGCCCTTGTCGGAAACCCCAACTGTGGCAAGACGTCGTTGTTCAACTTCGCTTCGGGTGCCCACGGCCATGTGGGCAACTACTCTGGCGTCACCGTTGATGCCTCGGAGGCCCACGCCTCGTTCTTCGGCTACGAGTTCAGTCTTACCGACCTGCCGGGCACCTATTCGCTGTCGTGTTACAGTCCAGAGGAACTCTATGTCCGCAGTCATCTCTCTGAGCAGATGCCCGATGTGGTCATCAACGTCATTGACGCCTCGAACCTGGAGCGCAATCTCTACCTGACGACGCAACTTATCGACATGGACTTGCGCATGGTCTGCGCCTTGAATATGTACGATGAGTTCGAGCGGCGTGGCGATCAGGTTGACTTGCAGACACTCAGCACCCTTTTCGGTGTGCCGATGGTGCCGACGTCGTTCAAGAGCGGCATGGGTGTCGAAGACCTGTTCCGCATGGTCATCAAGGTCTATGAGAATGCGCGCACACAGGCCCGTCATATCCACATCAACTATGGTCATGAGATAGAGGGCGGCATCAGCGAGATTCAGAAATTCCTGAAGACTGACGAGCACATCACCCCTCACCATTCAACTCGTTACTTGTCACTCAAACTGCTGGAACACGATAGTCAGGTGTTGGACTTTCTTGGTAAGCACATGGCTGGTGAGCAGCGCATGCAGGTGTTTCGCGACCTGGCGAATGCTCGTGACCGTGCGTCGGCACGAGTGAAGGAGGAGACAGGCAAAGACTCCGAAACAGCCATCATGGATGCCAAGTACGGTTTCATCAACGGTGCCCTGAAGGAGGCCGGCTACAAGACGGGTACGAAGGAGGACACCTACCGCACCACCCATCTCATCGACCGTGTTCTGTCGAACCGTTTCCTTGGCTTCCCCATCTTCTTTTTCATCCTTTTCGTGATGTTCCTAACGACCTTCTGGCTGGGACAGTATCCGATGGACTGGATTGACATGGGAGTTGAGTGGCTGTCGGAGAAACTGAATACGTTGATGCCCGAAGGCCCCGTTCGCTCGATGGTAGTCGATGGTGCCATTGCCGGTGTGGGGGCCGTCATCGTGTTCCTGCCCCAGATACTGATACTCTACTTCTTCATCTCGCTGATGGAGGACTCTGGCTATATGGCCCGCGCTGCCTTCATCATGGACAAGCTGATGCACAAGATGGGATTGCACGGCAAGTCGTTCATCCCTCTTATCATGGGCTTTGGCTGCAACGTGCCAGCCATCATGGCAACCCGTACCATCGAGAGCCGCCGTTCGCGCCTCATCACGATGATGATACTGCCCTTTATGTCGTGCTCGGCCCGCCTGCCCATCTACATCATGATTGTGGGCACGTTTTTTGCCGCACAGTATCAGGCCCTGGTCATGCTGTCACTCTATGTGGTGGGCATTGCTGTGGCCGTCATCATGAGCAAGGTCTTCTCATCGATGGTTGTCAAGGGCGAGGACACGCCCTTCGTGATGGAACTGCCGCCCTACCGCTGGCCCACGCCCAAAGCTATCGCGCGCCACACGTGGGAGAAAGGTAAGGAGTACCTGAAGAAGATGGGTGGCGTCATCCTTGTGGCCAGCATACTGGTCTGGGCACTGGGCTATTTCGGCACGATGGGTGTGGCACCCTCGCTCGAGGAGAGTTTTATCGGCATGCTGGGCCACGCTGTCGAACCGCTCTTCTGGCTGCAGGGCTTTAACTGGCAGCTCGACGTCAGCCTCATCTGCGGTGTCGGCGCTAAGGAGATAGTTGCTTCGACGATGGGCGTACTCGGAGGACTTGAGGGGCTGTCGGCGTTGACGGCTTACAGTTTCCTGCTCTTTGTCCTGCTCTACTTCCCTTGCGTCGCTACCATCGTGGCTATCAAGAATGAGACTGGCTCGTGGCGCTGGGCTGTCTTCGCTGCTGTCTATACAACGGTGGTGGCGTGGGTCGTGTCGGCCTGTGTCCGTCAGGTGGGACTGCTGGTGAGTTGACGGAAAATTGCTAACTGCGTTTTGCAAAACTCTGGCCACTGGTGACAGTTAACTGCAAATAAACGTCAAAAAAGCCGCGCGGGAGCAAATTCTTCACTCTTCACTCTTCACTCTTCACTAAAAATTCGTACCTTTGCGCTCGCAAAACGTCAAATAGTAAATTGTCAAATAGTAAATAAACTAAATCGTAAATCAAAATGGTAAACTACAAGGATTTAGGTCTCGTGAACACTCGCGAGATGTTCAAGAGAGCAGTGGCCGGTGGCTATGCCATCCCCGCTTTCAACTTCAACACA
>CAZLPO010000035.1:0-19875 GCA_964561385.1 uncultured Prevotella sp. | reverse complement strand
CATATCGCCGTTGGACATGTCCTTAAACACGACGGGGCGATAGTTTTCGGGATGGATACCTTTCTTCATTTTACTTGTTACTATTAATGTTTGTATAAATTTCGGGCTGCAAAGTTACGAATAATTTTGCAGCCCGCCAAATATTTCAGCCGTTTTTTATTCGGCGTAGGTTATTTTCAGTGTCTTCATGCGCAACTGACTGGCTGCTCCCGTCGTTGACGAGGTGTTTGCGATGGTTGCTGTCGACGCATTGGGACCTGTGTATTTCAGGCTTGTTCCGTCGATAGTCATCTTCGTGTCATTCGCGGTGATGTCGCCACTGGCGTTATACAGGGTGCCTTGGTATTCGTCGCAGACAATCTCGATAGCTACGATCTTCTTGCTGCCGGCGTTGATGGCCATGGTGTTCTTGGGATACATGCGAAGGGCAGTGCCCGTGTTGTAGTAAGCCGGCGCATTGGTATTGCCGCCACCGTCGAAGGCCAGTGTGGTGCCGTCGGTCAGTGTCAGCGTCGAAGGCTTCTGTTGATTGGACAGTCCCAGACTTGAGAAATCAACGGAAAGGGTGTTGCCGCTGATTTCGCCGCCTTGGCCGCCACCACCTTGTTCACCACCTCCCTCGGAAGTGTTACTGGTCTTCACGAGGTAGTTGCCTTGAGCCATTTCTGGAACAATCTCGTTGGTCTTGGTGTTCTTGTATTTCTGCAGTTTGCCGTAGACGATGACCTCGTCGCCCACCTTCAGCTGGTCAGCCGATGTGAAGTCGGTGTTGTTGAGGTTCTTGCCGCGATAGACGTAAACGGTGTTGCTCTCGCTTCCGTCATCAGAGATGTAGTAGTTGATGTCCTTGTAATTCTTGCCGCTTGAGCTGTTCGGACCAATGTCCTCTGCTGCAGTAGAAACTTTGGCAACCTTACCCTTGATATAGTAGTTGGCATCAGTAGTGGCACCTTCCTCCAGTGCG
The DNA here is from genome assembly GCA_964561385.1 of uncultured Prevotella sp. Taxonomy (GTDB): domain Bacteria; phylum Bacteroidota; class Bacteroidia; order Bacteroidales; family Bacteroidaceae; genus Prevotella. Next base: position 18,911 of record CAZLPO010000035.1, on the reverse strand, counting down.
TTGATGGCTGCCAGTGCGTCGGCTACGGTCTTCGGAGCATCTAGACTGCCAATGTCGCCTGACTGAGGTGTGTCACCACCACCGCTGGCTTCTGTCTTGCCGTTGAGCGAGTAGAGGTATCCTTCGTTCTGCTGGGTCTCCGGTGTCGTGTTGTAAAGCGTCAGCTTGGCGCAGACGATGACCTCGTCGCCCACCTTCAGAACGTCGCCGGCTCCCTGTGTCCACTTCTTGTTACCGAGATAGAGCACGCGGTAGCAGTAGAACTGTCCTGTTTCTGTGCCGTCGTCAGAGATGTAGAACGAAGCATTACCAAAGGTTCCGTAGTCGAAGTTCTGGACGTTGCCGTTCTTGTCAGTAGCGATGGAGACAACCTTACCCTTGATGTAGTAAACCTGGTTGCTGACGTTGCCACTGCCCAGAGCTTTGGCAGCATTAGTGGCAGCAACTGAGTTGAACGGGTTTGCCAATGAGCCGTCACCAGTAGCAGTGCCCGTATCCTCAGAGCCACCGCCGCCCTCGCTCTTGCCGTTGAGCGAGTAGAGGAATCCCTCGTTTTGCTGGGTTTCTGGCGTGGCGTTATACAAGGTTAGCTTGGCACAGACGATGACCTCGTCGCCCACCTTCAGGATGTCGCCGGCGCCCTGCGTCCACTTCTTGTTGCCCAGGTAGAGCACGCGGTAGCAGTAGAACTGGTTGGTGGATGTGCCGTCGTCGGAGATGTAGAATGAGGCGTTGCCGAATGTTCCCTGGTCGAAGTTCAGCACGTTGCCGTTCTTGTCGGTAGCGATGGAGACCACCTTACCTTTTATATAATACATCTTCTCGCTGACGTTACCGCTACCGAGCTCCTTGGCTGCGTTGGTAGCTGCAATGGCGTTGAAAGGATTCTCCAACGAACCGTCGCCCTCGGCACCTTCGATGGCTTTGTTGTTGTCAGTGGGCGTTGGTGTGGGGTAGGGCTCGGGAACGTCCTCACAAGCGGTGAATGTCATGGCTGCGATGGCCAAGGCCATGACGCTGTAAAGTATCTTCTTCATAGTTGTATGTTTTAATTCTTAACTCTTAATTCTTAACTCTTAATTCGTCACTTCCACGATGTCCTCCTCCTTGCGGATGAGAATCTGCCAGGTGCTGTTGTAGCGGGTGGCAATGCCGGTGATGTTCACTGCCTTCGGCTTCTTGTTCACGTCGTCGTAGGGCAGCTTGTTGGCAGCGAACTTGGCGTAGGTGCTGGTGCGGACGACCACCTTGCCAGAGTTATATTCACGAAGTGCGCGGTTGACACATCCGCCCTGGATGGTGACGCTGCTGTCGCCGGGCGCAAAGGTGTTCTTGCCGTTGGCATCCATGAAGGTGACGTTCTTCAGCGTTACCAGCTTGGCGCAGTTGTCGTCCATGTTCATGTTAACGTCGAACTCGATGGGCTCTACGGGCTTCAGTTCGCTGTTGACGAACTTGAAGTGCTGCTGGAACACGTCGCGGCTCATGCGTCCGATGCTGGTGCCGTTGTAGGGTGCGCCAACCTCTGGCTGCTTGCGGTAGCCGCCGACGTACAGACCCTTCAGGTCCATGATGATCTCCTGTCCCTCAGCCAGGTAGCCGGCCATGCCGCTCTCGTTGACGGCGATGATGATGGCGCCTGTCTCGTCCTGTATCATGAACTGCTTGTAGATGTTGCCGCGGATGTCGTTGCCGGTGACGCGACCCTTGATTTTGACGTCCTGTTCGACGAGGGCGTTCTGGTCGGTGCTGGCAAAGACGTTGGGATACATCTGTTTCAGCTCGGCTATGCTGACGATGCCGTTGTCAGTGATGCTGTTGTTGCCGTAGAGCTCAGCGCCGTTGGGCGTGTAGACGTCCCACTCTGTCTTCTGGCAGGCCACGCTCAGTAGGCAGGCTGCAGCGATGGTGAAATATCTTAATGCTTTCATACGTTCTCCTCCTTTCTTTAGAATTGATAGTTAACCAGCAGCATGCCGTTGGTGCCGTTGGCGTAGAACTTACGCGGACTCTGCTCGAAGCGGTAGGCGTTGTTCGTGCGCTCCTGCTGCTGCTTGGTGTCCAGTCGGTTCTGCTCCATACCGCCGGTGCAGATGTTGATGTTGTTCAGGATGTTCGTCAGCATCACGTTGAAGCCTATGCGGCGTCCCTGCTTCAGACGGAATGTCTTGCCGATAGAGGCGTCGAGCATGAAACCGCCCTTGCCGGTGGCCTGTTCGGGACTGTTGTAGACCTTCTGTCCGTTGACGATGTCGCGTGTCAGCTCTGTCTCGCGACGCGAGATGGGAGCATAGAACAGGTAAATGTTGTCGTAGTAGTTGCCGATGAGGTCGATATACCAGAAGTTCTTGTGGTAGCTCAGGTCGATGCTGAAGGCGTTGAGCGGCGTGCCGCCCTCGCGCATACCATTAATAATACACTTCTCGTCGACGTAGCTGCCCGAGTTGCTGAGCAGCATGCGCATGTCGGCATCGCTGGTGTACTTGGCCTCGCTGACGGTGCCCAGCAGCTTCACGTCGAGCCAGTCGGTGGTCTTGATGTTCATGCCCAGCTCCACGCCGTAGAACTCCTTCTCGATATTCGACAGCGACACGTAGACGAACGAGCTCTCGATGTCGCTGTAGAAGAGGCTCTGCTCGGTGACGTCCTTCATCTTGGCGTAGTAGCCGTTGAGGTTCACCTTCACGCGTGAGCTCTGCCACTGGTATCCCAGCTCGCCCGACAGTATCTTCTCCTGCTTCAGGTCTTTCACGAAGTCGTTGTTGATCTGTGCTGCTGCGAAGGCGGTGCGCGGTGCGGGAGTCTTCCACTCGTAGCCGGCACCAAGCATCATGGCGTGTCCCTTACCCAGCGTTATGTGGGCACCGGCCTTGCCGCCGCCGTCCAGGAACTTCGCTGTGCCGCTCTTGCCGTAGGAGTTGTCGGGAGCCATACCGTTACGCATCTTACCGTCGCGCTGCATCGTCGTGCCGGCCACGCGGCCAGCCACAAACAGGTGAGCCTTCTTCAGGTCGGTGGCATACGAGCCCCACAGCTGGGCCTTGTTCACCAGCAGGTTGTAGTCGTAGCCGAACTTGTCGCCTACCTTTACTTCCTTGGGTTCAGCGCCGTCGTTCATGTCGTAGTAGACGGTGGGCGAGAGCGAGCCGTAGTCCTTCAGGGCGTAGGTGTTCACGTTGTGGAACTTGGCGTTGCCCAGCAGGTCGTCCATCGTCTGGTAGTGCATGCCCTTGTTCGTGGCCAGCTGCAGACCGCCGTTCAGCGACGAGTTCTTCGTGAGCTGCTTCTGCAGGTTCGTGGCCAGGCTCAGCATCAGCTGGTCGTCGTGGGCACGCTGTACGTAGTACATGGCGTCCTGCCCCTCGGCAGCCATGATGCTGTTGGCGTAGTACATGCGGTCCCAGTTCACCTGGCGGTTCTCCTCCCTGGCGCTCAGGTAGTCGTAGGCTGCCTGCCAGTTGTCCAGTGCTGCCTGGTCGTGGAAGAGTGTTGCGTCGGGGTTCCACACGTTGAAGCTGAAGCTCGGCATCAGCGAGTAGTAGTCGGGGTCGGGGTTCGTACCGCCGTTGTAGGCCAGTCGGCTGTTGCTGTACATCTGGCAGCGGCCCAGCAGGGTGGTGACGAGCTTCGTCTTTTCGTCCATCTTCCAGTCCCACGTTAAAAGCGCAGCAGGAGAAAAGTCCTTGACGATGCGCGAGTTACGCTTCTTGCCGTCCTGATAGCCCCAGTTGGGGTTGTAGTTGTGGGTGCCGGCAATCCAGTACATCTCGTCGGTGGCGCCGCGCTGTGCGCCGCGCTGTGTCGGGTTGCCCCATGTGACGAGGCTCACCGAGTGCTTGTCGTTCACCAGCTTCTCGGCACCGAAGAAGTAGCTCAGCGAGTTGTAGCTCGTACCCTCGATGGTTCCGATGCCGTCGCCCCAGCGGTAGGTCAGGCTACCCGTCACGGCCCAGCCGTTCTCCATGACACCCGAGTTGTAGGTGTACATGGCTCGTGTGTTGTAACTGCGGTTGGCAAAGGCTATCGACGCCCTTTGTCCCGTGGCAAACCTGCTGGGACGGAAGTCGTAGTTGCCCGACCCTGCCAGTCCGCTCACTCCGTAGTTGTTGTCCTCGAAGGGCAACGATGCCTCGCGCAGTCGGGTCTGGTTGTTCAGACCGCCCACGAAGGAGTAGCCGAACTGTCCGCGCTCTACGTCGTTCACCGGGTTGCCGTTGATGTACATGTCGTTGTACCTGGCACCCAGGGCACGGTACTTGAAACGGACGGGCGAGAAACGGTAGCCCACCTCGTTCGCATAAACGTTGCGGTTGGACGAGATGATGGTGATGATCTGCGATGCCGCCTCGTCATCTCCCAACTGCGTCTCGGTGAAGGTGAACGCCGTCTCGTCCTGCAAGTCAGTGGCAGTGGAGTCTATCGGTTCCTGTGCGTAGACTGCCGACGAGCAACATAAAGCCAACACTGCTAATTTCAGCGTTTTTCTCATAGATAGTTGTTTTAGGGTTACTTAATAATCGTTATTTGGGGCAAAGATAAGGAAAAAGCGTGAGACGACAAAAGTTTTTTAGTGAAAAATGCGAATTATTCCAAAGAAATGATTATCTTTGCCGCAATAATACTGTCCAACTATGAAAAAATACATTGCTTATATTGCGCTTGCCTTATTGTTGGGTACTGGCGCAGCCCATGCACAGAAGAAGTACTCGGTGTATGGCGTTGGTTTCTATAACCTTGAGAATCTGTTTGATACCTGTCATGACGCGGGCCATAACGACTACGAGTATCTGCCTGATGGCACAAACAAGTGGACGGGCCTGAAATATAGCCATAAGCTGAAGAACATGGCCCGTGTGCTCAATGAGATGGGTACCGACAAGCTGCCTAACATCGGCTGCGCTGCCATCGGTGTCTCTGAGGTTGAGAATGCCAAGTGTCTTGCCGACCTGTGCAATCAGGAGCCGATGCGGGCACGTAACTTCCAGTTCGTCCATATTGAAGGGCCTGACCAGCGTGGTGTTGACTGTGCCTTGCTCTACAACCCCAAGTTGTTCCAGGTGCGCGACGTCAAGCTTGTTCCTTATGTATATGTGCTGCCTCAGGACTCGCTGCGTGCCACTCGTGGCTTCCTTGTCGTTAGTGGCACGATGGCCAATGAGCATGTCACCATCATTGTCAATCACCTGCCTTCGCGTGGTGCCACCTCTTTCTATCGTGAAGAGGGCGGTCGTCAGCTTCGCATCGTGAAGGACTCGCTGATGAAGGATGATCCGAACGTGAAACTGCTCATCATGGGCGACATGAATGACGATCCCCAGGACAAGTCGATGGCAGAGGCACTGGGTGCCAAGCGTAAGATGCAGGATGTTGAGGCACCTGACGGACTTTGGAACCCATGGTGGGATGTACTGGCATCAGGACGCGGCACGCTGCAGTATCAGGGTGCCTGGAATCTCTTCGACCAGATTATCCTCTCACGCTCGCTGCTTGACATAGACGGCAAGAAGGACTACTCGTCGCTGAAGCTATGGAACTACCACATCTTCTCACGCGACTATCTCTTCCAGAAAGAGGGCAAGTATAAGGGCAATACCCTGCGTACCCATGCCGGTGGTGTCTGGCTCGACGGCTATAGCGACCACCTGCCTACAGTGGTCTACTTGATTAAGGAACAGAAATAGCGTTCGATATAACGTAATGACGATATAACGAAAGAAAGAAATGACCATCATCGGAATCGCCGGCGGAACCGGCTCAGGTAAGACAACCGTTGTCAGGAGAATCTCCAAGGCGCTGCCTCCGCACTGTGCAGCTGTCATACCCCTCGACTCGTATTATAATGACACTACGGAATTGACGCCAGAGGAACGCCAGGCCATCAATTTCGACCATCCCGATGCCTTCGACTGGAAGTTGCTGACGGAACATATCCGTATGCTCAAGGAGGGCAAGGCCGTTGAACAGCCTACCTATTCTTATATAGAGAGCAATCGCCAGAAGGAGACTGTCCATGTCGAGCCCAAGCCTGTTATCATCATCGAGGGCATCATGGCCCTGCACTATAAGAAACTGCGCGACATGATGGACTTGAAGATTTTTGTCGATACCGATGACGACGTGCGTTTAATCAGGAATATCCGTCGCGATGTCGTAGAGCGCGGACGTACCGTTGATATGGTGCTCGATCGCTATGAGAAAGTGCTCAAGCCCATGCACGAGCAGTTCATTGAACCTACCAAGCAGTATGCCGACCTTATTATCCCTTGGGGCGGTGACAATAAGACCGGCATACACATCCTCAAAACCTATATTCAAGGCATAGTGACAGGCGTCTAATCCTTCACCTCCTCGAACACGTCAAGCTGCGGTTGGTCTTGTGCCTGCTGCAGCTTCTTTTTGTCGCTGTAGAACTTCAAGGCGTTGACAAGTTCGGCAATGCCGTAGGCCACCATGCAGCAGCCGAGTATGAGCATAGCCGTGCTGAGCGGGGCCAGGGGTTTGATCATCACGTAGAGGCCTGCCAGCAGTATAAGCGTCGGCAGAAGCCAAAACCACACACTGATGCTGCCGTAGCGGCGACCTGCAATAAGCGCCATGTACTGGTTGATGGCGCCCAGTACCAGCAAGATGCCGATGATGTACATCAAGGCCGAGACAAAGGTGGTGGGCGTGATGGACAGAATGAGTCCGAGGATGATGCTGCCGATGCCGACAATGGGGAATGTCGGTTTCTCGCCAGCTACCAGACGTCCTTCCGTGTCGTAAATCTTGTAGTCGCTGATGTGGCGCTTGGCCTGGAAATAGGTGAGTACGGAGATGACGCCTGACAGCAGGAACAGCACGCCAATGGCGATGGTGATGCCTGTCACGGTGTTGTCAGGGAACTTAATGAGCAGTGCGCCTATCACGATGGCGCACAGTGCGCGGAAAACCGAACTTTGTAATATTTTCATTGATATTTTTGTTTTTTATTCGCAATTACGTTGCAAAGATAATAAAAGTTTTGTTTCCTTGCATCAAAGAATACTAAAATCAGATTATTTTTTGCAATTCCAGTTTTTTTCGTATCTTTGCGCTCTGAGAAATTGAGAAATGGAGTGATGAGGACTATATTATATTTAGTGCGGCATGGGGAGACGGTGGACAACGCGGCCCAGATCATGCAGGGACAGACGCAGGGCGAATTGAATGACGTGGGTATCCGTCAGGCTGAGCAGCTACGTGACGATTTGCGTGGCGAGCGGTTCGATGCCGTTGTGGCCAGCGACCTGCACCGTGCTGTGCAGACAGCCGAGATTGTGGCTCAGTCTCGCGGCTTGTCTGTGACAACGACTCCGTTGCTGCGCGAGCGCGACTGGGGTTCCTTTACAGGTCGTTTCATTCCTAGTCTGAAGGACGCCACCTGGACTGACGATATTGAGTCGCTGGATGCTCTCATGGCGCGTGCCGCCAGTTTTATGGACTTCATCCGTGAGAACTATGCAGGAAAACGCGTGCTTGCCGTAGGACACGGTATCGTCAACAAGGCGATACAGGCTGTATTCTACGGCAAGCAGATGAGAGAGGTGGAGCGCATGATGAACTGCGAAGTGCGCATCCTAGAGCTTGTTTCTTAGCGGCGTCCGCCGAAGTGGCCGTGGCTGTTGCTACTGCCAGAATGACTGCCCGAGTGGCTACCCATGCTGCTGGAGCGTGTGCTGCTACCCATACTGCTTGAGCGAGCGCTGCTGCCCATGCTGCTTGAGCGAGCGCTGCTGCCGGCACTGCTGCCGAAGTGGCGGCTGGGCGTTGACGTCGTCGTGCCGCGGCTGGGTGTCACACTATTGCTGCGTGGCGTAGTCGTATTGCTATTGCCAAACGAGCGTCCAGTGCTGTTCCCGTTTGAGCCGTTCTCGCCAAAGTGGTGGCTTGTGCCGTTGTGGCTGCCCGTCACGCCGTTGGAGTTGCTGTGCGAGCGGCTGCTGCCAAACGAGCGGTTGTCATGGCTGCTGCCCAGCGAGCGGTTGTCGCGGTTGTTGCCAAACGAGCGGTTGTCGCGGTTGCTGCCAAACGAGCGGTTGTCGCGGTTGCTGCCCAGCGGGCGGCTGCTGCCCTGTGAGTGATGACGGTAGTCGCCACGATCATAGCCATTGCGCATGCCGAAGTGCTGGCTGTTATGCGACAGGGCTGGGTGGAAGTGGTCGCCGCGGCCGTGGTAGTAGCTGCGTCCACCGTTCATGTGCCAGCTGTGTCCGCCGCGATAGGTGGCATAGAAGTGAGGACGTCCGAAGTAGAAGTAGTTGCGATGCGGGTAGCGGGCATAGATGCCGAAGTGCCAGAAACCGTTGCTCCAGTAGAGCGGACGATAGAAATAGGATGCGGCACGGAAGGCTTCCCACTGCCAGCTGTAGAGTATATAGCTGAGGTCGAGGTTACGGCGCTCCCAGTAGAGACCATAGACGTCGTCGTAGCTGGTGACACCCATTAGGTAGTCGAGATTGATCTCGTAGGCAGCCTCATACTGTGCATCGGTGAGGTTGAGCTCGTAGGCCATCTTGTCCGTCAGGAAGAGGGCCTCGTTGCGTGCCTGCTCGTAGCTCATGGCGTTAGCATAGACTGACATGGTCAGGAATGCTATCAGGGTGAACATCATCTTCTTCATAATCGTAAGTATTAAAAGGGTTCTACATTCTGTTTTTTTATTTCTCTGGTGCAAAGTAACGACATTTTTCGCTCTCTTACAAAGGATTTTCCCTAAACAGGTGGGGGAAATTCCCTATACTTGCTTTTTTTCTCGTGAAAAAAGTGTACCTTTGCAGGGCTATATATATAATAAGGTATGAGAAAGTGGTTTTTCATGATGGCGGCAGGGCTGCTGCTGACGGCTTGCGAGCTGGAGGTGTCTGACAATGGCGACCTCGACGGCCTGTGGCAGCTGACGGCTATCGATTCAGTAGCGAGTGGCGTTTCTGTCGATATGCATGAGTCTGGTGAATACTGGGCCGTGCAGATGCACCTGCTGGAGGTGCGCAACAGCAAAGGGCAGCATGGTGGCCAGTATTTCCGCTTCACGCTGGCCGACGGCTATCTCACGTTGCGCACGCCCTATCTTGATGCCTCAGGACAGACGGACACGACGCGTGTGGTTGACGTAAAACCACTGCGCCGCTTTGGCATCAGTTCTATCGATGAGCGTTTCCGCGTGTTGAGGCTTGATGGGGGCAAGATGGTTCTGCTGAACGGTGAGGAGGCCATCCGGCTGAGCTTCCGGAAGTACTAAAAGACTTTTCCGAAAACAATCTTTGCGAATGTCAGGAAGATGATCTTGGCATCGAGGAACCAGGAACGATGCTTCAGGTAGTCGAGGTCCATCTCCAGACGCTTGAGCATCTTCTCCATCGTGTCCGTGTAGCCGTTGTAGAGTGTGGCTACCGATGTGATGCCTGGGCGAATCTGGTACAGGTACTCGTAGCGTGCATCCAGTTTCAGAATCTGGTCGATGTAGAACTTACGCTCTGGGCGCGGACCCACAAACGACATCTCGCCCTTGAAGACATTCCAGAACTGTGGCAGCTCGTCGAGATGATGGCTGCGCAGGAACTTGCCAGCCTTGGTCAGTCGGCTGTCCGTGTCCTCAGTGGCACAGAGCTCTGGGCCATTCTCCTCGGCATCGACCACCATGCTGCGGAACTTGTAGATGTAGAAGGGTCGTCCGAAGCGTCCGATGCGCTCCTGCTTGTAGATGGCTGGTCCGTGGTCATCGCGTTTGATGGCGATGTAGCAGGCCAGGAAGAGGGGCGAGAATACAATCAGACAGAATGTAGCGGCCAAAAAGTCGAAAAGCCTTTTGACAGCTATTTCCAAACCGTTCATTCCGTCGTAAATATATGTATCTTTTTGCTCCATTCGCGAATTCATCTACAAGGGTGTTTACTTTAGTAACGCTGTTTTTCCCGTTTTATTATTTATGCAGTAAAAATAAATAAATAAATTTTCTGCAGGGGTTGGGGAGGTTCCGCACGGTGACGCGGTAGACGATGTTCTGGACCATCGTTCCCCAGCTGATATGTCCCATGCGGTGGAACTCTCTCTGAATGTTTATCTCTGAGCGTGAGTAGGCCAGTCCGCCGCGGCGGTGGAACATGTCTTTCGACATACGGAAGTAGAGCAGTGACTCCTGGATGTTGTGGAAGACGGCACCTGCCTGCATCATGCGCACCCACAGGTAGTAGTCCTCGAACAGGAAGAAGTGCTGGTAGCTGCCCACGCGCTCAACTGTTTGCTTGCGGAAGACGGCGGTGGGGTGGTTCACGGGGTTGCGCTTCTTGCTGAAGGCGACGATGGCTGAGTGTTCCTCAGGTGTCTTGCGCGATGCCACGAGGTTGCTGGTGTCGCCAATGAACTCGTCAATCCAGCTGCCGCAGACGTCAGTCTCAGGGTGTGCCTCCATCCAGCCTATCTGCTTCTCAAAGCGGTCGGCCTTGCAGATGTCGTCCGTGTCCATGCGTGCTATGACGTCGTAGCTGCAGTGCTTTAATCCCTCGTTCAGAGCGTTGCCCAGTCCCTGGCTCTCTTTCAGACGGACGGTCTTCATCTCCGCATGGGCAGACGCAAAATCATCAATCACCGACTGCAGTTCGTCAGTGATTGGCCCATCTTGTACCATGACTACCTCTGTGGGCGGTAGTGTCTGGCTATATATGCTGTCTAAGCTTTGTCTCAGAAACTCAGGTTTTTCCTTGGCGTAGACAGACATCAGAACGGAGAAATCCATTGCCTTTTCTTCTCTTTTCCTATTAGCGGGCGCAAAGGTAACACTTTTTTCTCAGATAGACGAACAAAAGTGTAAGAGAATGATTTTTTTTGCATATTTTTTCACAAACCGTGGGGTTCCCGACCTGTTTGTGCGACGTGAGGGTCAGTATGGTCCGAAGTCGATGCTGGTGTTGTGCTGGCACACCTGCTGCTCCACGGGTGGCGGTGTCATGTAGTCGCCGAAGGTGACGGTCAGGTAGTCGTCGTAGTCGCCGGCTACGGGCAGGGTGGTGTTCTCGAAGGGCAGGCGGCATGGGGTGCCGAAGGTGGCACGGCGATAGACGCAGTGGCTCAGTCGCGAGGTGCCGTAGAAGGCGCCTACGAGCTCTGTCTCGCGGTCGTTGTAGCGCTCGGACTGTCTGATGACGAAGCGCCTGACGCAGCCAATCTTCATGGGCCACGCCATTGCTATGAGCACTTTCTTTTGCCACGATGCCGTCTTGTACTTGCGTTGCAGGTGGCCGTAGCACACGCGGTACTTGGCGCAAGCGTACTGCCAGCGTTGCATCCAGTGGTTATGGGTGGTGTTGTCAATGGGGAAGATGTCGACGAAGATGCCCGTCTCGCTGCTGTTGCCGCTGTTGTCCTCCATTTCCTCGAAGTGTGTGTGGCGCAGTTTTATCTTCGAGTAGTTCAATGGCCAGTCCTTCAGTCCCTCCTGCACGTAGTACTTCTCTGGGTCCAGCTGTTCGCGGCAGCACGTGATGAAGCGGTCGTAGTCCTTGTGCATCATCATGATGTCGAGGTCGTCGTCCCAGGGTATGAATCCCTTGTGTCGTACGGCGCCGATGGCCGATCCGCCGTTCAGGTAGTAGTCGATATGGTTCTTGCGGCACAGCTCGTCGATGTCCTTGACGATGCTGAGTATGACCAGTTGCAGGTGTCTGAGGTTGTCCATGTCTCTTAGTATTTGAAAACAATCGAGTCGCGCAGGGTGCCGTCCGTCTTCAGGTTGGCCCCTATTCGCTTCAGTTTCAGTTCGCGGCGCATGAAGTTGACTGAGCAGGTGTTGAAGGCGTAGAAGTTCTCGTCTGAGAACGCCCTCACCAGGTCGTCGTACTTGCCGCTGTTGTTCCTGCCGCCGTAGGTCAGCAGCACTTGCAGCTGACGGGGGTAGTAGGGCAGCGTCTCGGCCACGTCCCAGTGCAGGTGTCCGCCGAAGTAGGCTATGAAGTTGTCGTGCGGTCCTTGGAAGTTGGTGGTAACGGTCAGCGTGTCTTTGACGACGGCCGAGTTGGGATAGCGTTTGTCATTCAGGTTCTCGCCCGTCTGGTAGGCGTTCACGATGTCGGGTATGAGCGTCACGTTACCGTTGCCCAGGTAGTTGTAGCCGTCGTCATAGTGGCATGCCAGTATCGAGGTGAAGCTGTTGACGGCCGCCGTTGTGTCGCGCGCCCCCACATTCTTGTTGCCGAAGCCGTTGTGTATGGCGAAGATGATGCCGTCCACCTCGTACGAATGGTCGAGCACGTCCACCAGCCAGTCCACCTGCTTCTGTGAGTACAGGTTGTGCACGTTCCAGGTGCCGTTGGGGTGTCCCACGGTTTCTATCTCGTACTGGTCGATGCCGATGACGCGCAGGGTGTGACCGTCGCTGTAGAAATCTGTGTACCAGTAACTGCTGTTGCGGTCGCCGTAGCTGACGTAGCGCTCCTGTCCGATGGAGTCGAGCACCTTGGTGCGGAATCCCTTCTGTCCCACGGCGCCGTTATAGACGGTGTAGATGTCGTGGTTTCCTGGGATAAGCAGGAAGGGTTTCGTCAGGTTAAGCAGCTTCTTGCAGATGTGCTCGCTGGCCAGCACGTCGCCCGTCAGCAGTCCGAACGCGGCGTCGCTGTTTTCTAAGTAGTAGGTAGCCGGCTCCAGACTGATGTTGCTGCCGTGTATGTCCGTCAGGTGCACGAACTCAATCTCGCCAGGCTGTCTTGGTGCTATCTGCATCCTGACCACCTGCGGGTCGAACATGTCTTCGCTGCTGCATGCCATGATGCAGAACAGACAGAGGAGTAGTCTGCTAATATTTGCCATACCACCTGAGGATGTTTTTGAAGATGCGGATGCCTTTCTTGAACTTGGCCCAGTACGACGGACTGTAGCCCTTGTTGTGGAAGTAGGTGCTCACCTTGCGCTTGTCAATCTGCAGGATGATGGGTTCAACGGGCAGGTGCTTGCCCTCAGGGTAGGCGTACGACGGCGACATGGGCACACAGGGGTGGTAGTGCATGTACTTGTTTAGGTACGACTCGTCGTGCACCAGTGCGATGATGCCCTTGTTGTAGTCTTCGTGGGTCTCTTCCGAGCAGGTGCGAGCAAACTCCAGGAACAGCTCTGTCTTGCCGCCGTTCAGACAGCCCTGGAAGTAGTGGTAGGGCTTGTCGTGGGGGGGGATGTAGGCGTTGGCCTTGGGGCTGCGCTCATAGGGGTAGGCCCAGTAGGGCTTGCGGTAGTAGCCAGAGTGCAGCACGGCCATCAGTCCCTCCTTCTCAGGCAGGAACTCCTGACCTACGGGCTTCAGGAATTTCATGTTGGAGTTGAAGAAGAAGCAGTAGTCGTAGGCCTTCAGCTGCTCCTCGATGGAGAGGAACATGTCGAAGCGGAAGAGCGAGTCGAGCGGGAACCCCTGGCACTCGCGGTAAATCAGCGTCACGTTGGCGGCCTGCGACAGCTGGCGGTCGTCCGTGAAGACGAAGTAGTGCTTCTCGGCCTGGTCCTTCATGAAGAATGTCTCTGCCGACTCGTAGAAGGGCTGGAAGAACTGGCTGTACTGGCCAGTGCAGATGTAGAGGATGGCTATTCTCATAGTTTATAGGCTTTTTCTTTTTTTTCGCTATTGGTTGTCCCAGTATAGGTGGTAGTTATGATAGCTGTCGCTGAAGTCGTAGAACTGGTAGGGCACGACGTGGTTCCACTCCGGACGGAACGTCATGGTGACCACCGAGCGTGCCAGCAACGCTATGACCACTGCCATCTGCAGCACCTTGCGCAGCTGCCACTCCTGGCTGATGCCTGAGTTCTCGGCAGCTTGTTCCCTGAACTGGTACGAGGGCGACAGGTATCTGAGCAGCATAAGGATGATGACGGGCCACAGGTAGGTGTTGATGCGGAACAGGGGCAGGAAGACGATGGTGACGATGGCCACGCACATGGCGAAGACACCCGTCCAAAAGTAGGTTCTGTCAATCTGTTGCAGGCGCATGCGCCAGTGCAGGTAGGTGCACGTCAGCAGCAGCAGGGCCATCATCGCACAGTCCATGATGGCGGCGATGGGTGCATTGTCGCGCTTCATCATCTGCTGGAAGTAGAGGTTGTTGGTCAGTCCCAACGCCTGCATCAGCTTCAGCAGCACTACGGCGATAACGACGGCCGTTGTCAGCATGATGGCCACGTTGCGCAAGTTGGGCTTGAGCCGCTTTAGCAGCGGCAGCACCAGCATGGCGACGGCCGTGTAGTGGAACAGCGTGGCTGCCACCACCAGTAGGCAGAACGGCCACGGACGGTCTTTCTCCAGATAGGTGTAGGCGACGTAGAACACCATCATGGCCAACGTCTGTCTGATCAGACAGTACTGCGCCCAGAAGCTGCCCAGTATGAGTATGGCGAAGACGGTGAAGGCCACGTCCTTCGTGTGTCTGTTGATGAACCACAGGTTGCCGACGGTGATGATGAACGACGACACCCAGATGATGGTGTAGGGGTCTTTCGACACATATTTTATAAGGAAGTGCACGAACACCTGGTAGCCGTACTCGAAGCGGTCGTGAGCGTCGTAGGCGAAGATCGACGTATTGGCGTAGTTGTTATAGTGTGCCAGCTTGTAGTAGAAGCCGTAGTAGTGGGGCGTGTCGTTCAGGATGGTGATGTCGCGGAAGCCGAAGAACACGAACAGCAGGATGAAGCACATGAATGTCTCGAAATAGCGCTGCCCCTCGTCGCTCTTGAGGAACTTCGAGAAGGCGGTGACGCCTAGGAACAGCAGGTAGTAGAGCAGGATGACGATCATGAGGCATCGTTTTTCGTGAGGGTCGGCTGCAGCACGTGCTCACGCAGGAACTGCAGGTTGCGGTTATGCAGCAGGTAGGAGGCCAGCAGATAGACGGTGGCGCCCACTAGGCAGCACACCACCAGCTTCCCCAGTGCTCCCAGCGGGAGGACCTTCGAGCAGAGCAGTGTGGCGCTGCCCGTCAGCAGCAGACAGAACAGCGTGTTGCCGATGTTCCTCAGCTGTTGCGTGAGCGGACAGTCAATCTCCCTGCCCGAGAAGAACGAGACGAACAGCGCGTTCAGCAGGTTCCACGCCACCAGCAGCACCAGCAGCGTCTGCATGTCGAACATGATGCCCACGACGAGCGCCGCCACGAACAGCGTCTTCCTGACAATCTCAATCTTGAGCACCAGGTCGGCCTTGTTGCGCACCAGCAGGATGTCCATGTTGATGTCGGCAAAGCAGAACAGGGCGCCGATGACGCAGAGGTAGCGGAAGTACTCGGCGGCCATCAGCCACTCGTCCGACAGGATGACGGTGAACAGGTCCCTCGACTCAATCATCATCAGCACCATGATGGGGGCAATGATGTAGAAGGCCATGCCCACCACGTTCTGACTGTATGAGCGCAGGTGTTCCAAGTCGTTCTGGAAGGTGGCCATTACAGGGTACGACACGCGGTGTATGGCAAACGAGATGGTGCCTGCCACCGATGTCTGCAGTTTGTTCGGCACGGTGTAGTTGCCCAGGTCAGCAGCCGTGAAGCTCTTGCCGATGAACAGGTTGGGCGCGTTGTCCGTCAGTGCGGCTATCAGTCGGCTCGCCAGCAGGTTCATCGAGAACCGCAGGTACTTCCTGATGTTCGTCCAGCGGAACTCCATCGAGGGACGCCAGCTGCTGAACAGCCAGAACAGGGCCGAGCGTATGAAGGCGTACGACACGTTCTGGGCTATCAGCGCCCACACGTCGTGACGGATGACGGCTGTGACGATGCCGATGATGCCTGACAGCACCACAGAGATGAGCGACACCTTCGACACGCGGGCAAAGTTCACGCTCTTGTAGAGCTGCGCCATTTGCACCACACAAAACGCCTGGCACACAACGGCGATGAAGTCGACGCGCAGCAACACCGTCAGCTGGGGCTCCGCGTAGAAGGCGGCTATCAGCGGTGCGCAGACGAACATCAGCAGGTAGGCCGCTCCACCCAGTCCGATGTTAAAGAAGAAGATGCTCGAGTAGTCGTTCTGCGACACGTTCTGCTCGCGGATGATGGCCTGTCCGAAGCCGCTGTCCACGAGTATCAGCGAGAAGGCGATGAAGATGGTCATCATGCCCACCAGTCCGAACTCCGAGGGCGGCAGGTACTGGGCAATCACCAGGGTGCACAACAGTTGTACGCCCATGGTCGAGACGCGCTCAATCATGCTCCACAATGTTCCCCTTACCGAGGTCTTTGCCGTACTGGTCCCCATCCTCAACTTCTCAATCGTTTAACATATCTCGTCTCACGCCTCACGAAAGAACCGCCTCACGCCTCTCTCGTCTCAGGTTCATGATGACGAAGATGACGATGGCGGGCAGGATGAAGCCGATGACCATTGACGCGGCCAGCAGGCGCAGCTTGCGCGGCGCAATGGGCTTCACGTGACCCACGGGTGGCGTCAGTATACGCGTGTTATAAGCGGTGAAGGCCTGCGACATCACGTTCTCCTCGCGTTTCTGCAGCAGGAAGATGTAAAGCTCCTCCTGCACCTTCTGCTGGCGCTCAGCCGACAGCAGGTGTTTGCCCTTGATGGGGGCCTCCTGGATGAAGTCCTTCGATTTCTGCTCGCTCTGTGCTAGGCCCTTCACCTGTATGCGCAGCTGCTTCACCGTGTTGTCCATCGATGCCAGCAGGGCGCGGCGCATCGAGCGCAGGTCGTTGTCCATCTCCTTCACGCGGGCGTTCTCCTCGCTCGAGCTGGCCACCAATCGGTTGCGCTGCTGCTGCAGCTTGTTCAACTCCATGATCTGCTGCTCCGTGTTGGGATCGTTGATCAGCAGCTTCGAGGGCAGCAGCTCGTTCTTGTTGGCCTCGTCGCGCAGGTAGTCGGCCATCGTCTGTGCCATCATCATCTGGCTCTCCAGCTCCACGCGCTTCTCGTTCAGCTCCTCCGACTTCGTTATTTGCACGCGCGCCGTCTCCACGATGTCGGGCAGGCGGTTGCGACTCTTGTACTCCGACAGACTCTCCTCCACGCCCGTCAGCTCCTTCTCGATGACGGCAATGCGGCTGTCAATGAAGTTCTGCGTGGCTTCCGTCAGACCGTTCTTGTCCTGCATCCAGTCCTCGTTATACACATCGATGAGTGTGTTCAGGATGTCCGTGGCACGCTCCGGCGACTCGTCCTGGTAGCTCAGCGTGATGACCTGCGCCAGCTCGTCGTCCATACCGATGACCAGGCGCTTGAACTGCTTGTCGGCCTGCTCGAAGGGCTGCATGCGCACCACCTTGATCGTGCGCGCCTCGTTGCTGCGGTAGGCAGGACCAGGGCTGATGGTCAGCTGGCCTACGGGCGTCTTCACCGTCTTGCCCATCTCCGTCGTCAGCTCCTCGTCAAACGACTCCTTGTTCTTCCGCATGTCCTTCACCGTCACCTTGCCGCCCTGCAGCTCCAGCGTCAGCTTCACCTTGTCCTCGTTGGTCAGTCCGCCGATGCTGATGCTCACGGGCAGGTCCTTGCCGTACAGCGGCACACTCTTCAGCAGTTGCCGCTCCGTGTAGTTGTAGTCCAGCTTCAGACGATCTATTGTCTCCAGCATGACAGCCGGCGTCAGCATGGCCGCCATCTCGTTGTTCACGCTCGACGAGCCGCCGAGGAACCCCATCGACTGGAAGGCGCTCAGACCCGCGGCAATGCTGCCGCCAGGGTTGTTGTCCTTGATCATCACCTGTGCCGAGCGCTCGTACACGGGTACCTTCACCAGCAGGTAGAGCACCGTCAGCAGTGTCAGCGTCAGCGTCGAGCCGGCAAACCAGCGCCAGCGCTTCAAGCACGTCTTGCAGTATTCGCCCAGCGTAAAGGGCCTCTCTTCAATCCTTTCTGCCATATCTTTTTTAATATCTCAATTTCTCAATTTTTATTTAAACACCAGCACAGCCAGCGTCGTCAGCACCGAGGCGATGGAGATCCAGAACGAGGCCGAGAACATCGAGTTGCCGTTCGTCGTCGACTGGCGGATGCGCGTCTTGTTGGCCTTCGCGTAGAGCACATCGTTCTGCTGGATGTAGAAGGCAGGCGAGTTATACACACTCTCAGCCGAACCCAGGTTGATGCAGTACACCTTCTGCACACCGTCCTCCTCGCGAATCACCATCAGACTGTCGCGTACGGCATACTGCGACAGGTCGCCCGACATACCGATGGCCTCCAAGATGGTCAGCGTGTTCTTCGTGTAGCGGTGCGCACCAGGGGCACGGAACTCGCCCAAGGCGTTGAACGTCAGACCGTTGAACTCCACGTTCACCACGGCATCCGTCAGCTGCTTGCTCGCGCGAAGCCGCTCCGCGATGTAGGCCTCCGCCTCGTGGCGCGTCTTGCCACCCAGGTGCAGCGTGCCCAGCACGGGGAACTCCACGTCGCCCTGTCGGTCCACCATGTAGCCCGACATATACTGGTTGGCCTCAGGTGTGCCGCCCTCCATGTTCTGGTTCAGCGACTTGTTGAACAGGTTGTTCAGCTCCATATTGCTGCTCTTCACCACGATCGACAGCTTGTCCTCCGGACTGATGCGCATCTCCTTCACCTTCGGCAGGGTGATGGTCTGTCCAGGCTTCAGGTCCGACATATAGTTAAAGTTCTTTGGCGTTGAGCACGCACTCAGGGCGAGCAGGGCGCACGCTGCCGCCGCAACAGAATAGTTTTTCATTGCGCTAATGAGTTGTTTTCTTAGTGACAAATCCCGTTTCGCGGGGTTTCAATGTGCAAAATTACCACTTTTTTTCCGAAATCCTTTCGTTATTTGCAGAAAAGTTATATCTTTGCAGCGATTTTACGTTTATCACGCTCTGGGGTTGACTGGATTTGACGGCAAGCCGAGATGGTACGTAAGCACGCGGAGGCTCGTTGGCTACCTCCTAAAACTGAGTGAA
>CAZLPO010000034.1:0-20321 GCA_964561385.1 uncultured Prevotella sp. | reverse complement strand
GTGCCGACATCATTGACACTGCCATCGAGCCCCTCAGCTGGGGTAAGGTGCATCCGGATATCATTTCTGTGCAGTCGATGCTGAAGAACGAGGGCTTCGAGGTGAAGGAGCTCAATATGAACGCTTACATGCAGGCGCGCACACTGACGCAAGAGTTCATCGACGACTGGCTGGGCTACTTCATCAATCCCGCCAACAAGCACATGTCGTCACTGCTCTTGGGCAGCGGCCTGCCAGGTGGCATGATGGGTTCGATGATGGCCGACCTCGGACCTATCCAAAAGATGATAAACAAGTTACGCACACAGAAGGGCGAGGCTGAGTTGACGATGGATGATATGCTTGTGAAGTTGTTCAACGAAGTAGAGTACGTATGGCCGAAGGTGGGCTATCCCCCACTGGTGACGCCATTCTCGCAGTACACTAAGAACATTGCCTTGATGAATCTCCTAACGATGGAACAGGGTAAGGGCCGCTACGTGATGATGGATGATGCCATCTGGGGCATGATCCTTGGCAAGAGCGGTAAGGTGCCCGGCACCATTGCTCCCGAACTCATCGAGTTGGCAAAGCAGCAGAAGCGTGAGTTCACAGAGGCTGATCCGCATACCCTTATCCCCAATGCCCTTGATGGTTTCCGGAAGGAGATGGATGAGAATGGTTGGGACTATGGACAGGACGACGAGGAACTCTTCGAGTTGGCTATGCATCCTGAGCAGTACCGTCCCTTCAAGAGCGGGCAGGCCAAGAAGCAGCTGCTGGCCGACATCCAGAAGGCGAAGGATGCTAAGCTGGGCGGTGGCAAGAAGATCTCGCAGGAAGAGATTGACGCGCTGAAGCATGCCAAGGCCGACGCCGTGAAGTCGCCGCTGGCAGGTCAGTTGCTGTGGGGCTTCGGCGGCGAGGGCGTTCTGGCGCCCTGTGTCGAGCCGTTCATCGGTCAAAAGTACGAGGAGGGTCAGCCCTTCTGCTACCTGCAGACAAAGTGGGGCGAGATTGTTGAGATTCCCGCTGCTATGGGCGGTAAACTGGTGGATATCTGTGTAAAGCCAGGGCAGAACATCCGTCAGGGCGATACCATTGCATGGATAGAGCGTCCCTCGGCTTAATGAATAAAGAATAAAGATAAAGAATTTGGATTATCAGGCAATCATCGATAAATATTATCCGTCGGAGGATGAACTCCGACGGATATTATTAGTTCATAGCCGGCAGGTTGCTAACCGTTGTCTGCTGATTTGTGACCGCCATCCGGAGCTATTGCTTGATCGACAGTTTCTGGAAGAGTCGGCCATGCTGCACGACATCGGTGTGCGTTGGTGCAATGCCCCCAGCATATGTTGCCATGGGACACAACCCTACCTGTTGCATGGACAGATTGGAGGCGAACTGTTGAGGAAGGAAGGGTGGGAGCGACATGCCCGTGTGGCAGAACGGCATACCGGCACAGGTCTCCGCCGTGAGGAGTTTGCCCGTCAGGGGTTGCCCGTGCCCGAAGCCGACATGCTCCCGGAGGCCCTGGAAGAGCAGGTGGTGTGCTATGCCGACAAGTTCTATTCTAAGTCAAGTCCGGACCGTGTGCGTAGTGTTGCCGAGACGGCTCAGTCGCTTGAGAAGTTTGGGCACGAAGGTGTGGATAAGTTCCTTGTATGGGCAAAAATGTTTGAATGAAGCGTTAAAAATATCCAAGGCGGTAAAAACTCTTAACTCTCAACTCTCATCTTTCAACTTTATTGTGTACCTTTGCACCCGTGAAAAGAAAGTCGGTCATATATTTGCTGCTTTCGATGCTGGTGTTGTTCGGGGCTTGTACCCCTTTGTCGCTTCTTCATAAAGGCAAGAAAGCGGCGAAGGAGGTGCGGACTTACGTGAACAACAACGATGTGGCATCGATGGTAAAACAGGTGACAGAGAAGGTGGAGCACGAGGCAGAGGCTGCTGAGGTGCCTGCTGACTCCTTTGAGACCGTTATGTCGGCGGCTGTAGTTGACACGGCGGCAACTGAACTGGTACCTGAGCCAGAACCCTCCGTTGCCGCTCATGATGATATAACGGCGATGGCTCCTGAACTGGAACCTGAGGAGATGGTCGGACGCAGCGCTAATGCCCGCATGAAGCGCGATACCACGACGATGGACTCATTGGAGTTGGCCATCTATAAATATAATAAGGTGATTGACGACTCGCTGGCACTCGACAGTCTGAACCGCCGCCGCAAGAACGGTATCGATGCACCGGTGAAGTACACCGCTAACGACTCACTGACTTACGAGGCCTCGACAGGCTTGGCTCATCTTTATGGCGAATCGCATGTGGAATACCAAAACATGGACCTTAAGAGCGACCGCATCTACATGTGCCTGGACAGCAGCTTGGTGCATGCCACGGGTAGCCTTGACTCCGTGGGTGTGAAGTTCGGAACACCGGTCTTCAAGATGGGCGGCGATGAGTATCAGAGCGATACGATGGCATTCAACTTCAAGACCAAGAAGGGACTCATCTCGCAGGTGTACACCCAGCAGGAGGATGGTTTCCTCACGTCAGAGTTGTCGAAACGCGGCGCTAACGGCGAACTTTTCCTGAAGCATGGACGCTACACCACCTGTGACGAGCCCCATCCCGACTTCTATCTGGCTCTCTCGCGAGCCAAAGTGCGTCCTGGTAAGGATGTTGTCTTCGGACCGGCTTACCTTGTGGTGTGCGATGTGCCGCTTCCGCTGGCCATCCCCTATGGTTTCTTTCCCTTCTCGAAAAGCTATTCCAGTGGTTTTATCATGCCGACCTATGGTGATGAGACCGAGCGAGGCTTCTACCTGCGCGATGGTGGCTATTATTTTGCCATCTCCGACAAGATGGACTTGAAACTGCTGGGAGAAATCTATACGAAGGGGTCGTGGGGCATGTCGGCCGCCTCAAACTACCGTAAGCGCTATAAGTTCAGTGGCTCTTTCTTTGCCAGTTACCAAAACACCATCAATGGTGAGAAAAACATGCCCGATTACACGAAGCAAACCAGTTTCAAGGTGCAATGGAGTCATCGTCAGGATCAGAAGGCTAACCCGTACTCCAACCTCACGGCATCGGTAAACTTCGCGACGTCGAGCTATGAGCGCAACAACCTGACGTCGATGTATAATCCGCAGGCCATGACGCAGTCCACACGTACCTCGTCTGTTTCCTGGGGAACATCGTTCTCAAGCATCGGTCTGTCTCTGTCATCGACGGTTAACCTGAACCAGAACATGCGTGACACGACGATTGCAATGACACTGCCCGACTTGAATATCTCCTTATCCCGTTTCTATCCCTTCAAGCGTAAGAAGATGGCAGGAAAGGAACGCTGGTATGAGAAGATCTCGATGTCGTACACAGGCTCATTCTCAAACTCTATCAACACTAAGGAAGACAAACTTTTGCATTCCAGCTTCACCAAGGACTGGAAAAACGGTATGCAGCACAATATTCCCATCAGTGGAAGTTTCACGCTGTTTGATGTCGTCAATGTCACACCGTCCTTCAATTTTACTGACCGAACCTATTTGAATAAGGTCAGAAAGTCATGGGACGAAGAGAGCCAGACTGAAGTCACCGACACACTTAATGGCTTTTACAATGTCTACAACTGGAACCTTAGCCTGAGCCTTTCAACCAAACTCTATGGTTTCTTCATTCCCAATCGTAAGCTTTTCGGCGACAAGATTGACCGTATCCGCCATGTGTTCACCCCCTCAGTCAGTTTCAGTTATGCCCCTGACTTCGGTGCCAGTCGTTATGGCTATTATCAGACCTATCAGAAAACCGATGAGGAGGGTAACGTCACGTTAGTTGAATATCAGCCGTATCAGAATGGCCTCTATGGATCGCCGAGTCGCGGAAAGACAGGAAGCATCTCTTTCGATGTGTCTAACAACGTTGAAATGAAAATCAAGTCGGAGAGTGATACGACCGGATTCAAGAAAATCAGCCTGCTCGACGAACTGGGAGCTTCGATGTCGTACAACATGGCAGCCACGGTACGCCCGTGGAGTGATCTGAGCACCCGGCTGCGTCTGAAGCTGACGAAAAGCTACACTTTGAACCTGAATGCGGTCTTTGCCAGTTATGTCTATGAGGCTGACAGCGTGGGGGCTACGCCTCGTGTTAGTGATCATCAGACTTACTGGGGACTGGGTAAAATCGGCCGTTTCCAAGGTATTTCCCAGAATCTTAGTTATACACTGGACAACACGAAAGTGTCGAACCTCTTTAAATGGCTGCGTGGTGAGAAGGTCGATAAGGATAAGAGCAAGGACAGCAAGAAACCAGACGATGAGCTAGATGACGAGACCGACATAGAGAGCAACCTTGACAAGGATCTGGAGAAAGGAAAGAAAGGTGCCAAGAAAGAAAATGCCGGTAAAGCTGAGACCGATGAGGATGGCTATATGGCTTTCTCTCTGCCCTGGTCCCTCAGTTTTGGCTACGGCATTACCATGCGTGAGAATACTGATGTGAAGAAGTTCAACTATTCGACGATGCGCTATCCGTATAAGTTTACGCAGAACCTGAATGTCAGTGGTAACATACGTATCTCCGACGGATGGAACATATCGTTCTCCAGTGGCTATGACTTTGACAACAAGAAAATATCGATGACAACGGCCTCACTATCGCGCGACTTGCATTGTTTCAGTATGTCATGTCAGGTGGTATTAGCACCCTACGCCAGTTATAACTTCTCGTTCCGCTGTAATGCGTCGACTCTGACTGATGCACTGAAATACGACAAGCGTTCCAGCTATTCGAATGCCGTACAGTGGTACTAAGGATTGAATAATTGAAGATTTATGGCAGAGATACCCGCAATGATTCAGGACCTGGCACTGATATTGGTGGTGGCAAGCATCGTAACCCTGTTGTTTAAGAAACTGAAGCAGCCGTTGGTGCTTGGCTATATCGTGGCCGGTTTTCTGGTGTCGCCACACATGCCCTTGACGGCATCGGTGGCCGACACAGCGAACATTCACCTGTGGGCCGACATTGGCGTCATGTTCCTGCTGTTCTCGTTAGGACTGGACTTCTCGTTCAAGAAAATCCTGAAGATGGGAGCCTCGCCGGTTATCTCGACTATCGCCATCATTTTCTCCATGGTGGTGCTGGGCATGACGGTCGGCCATCTTTTCGGTTGGTCACGTATGGACTGTATTTTCCTGGGTGGTATGCTCGCCATGTCGTCGACCACCATTATTTATAAGGCATTCGACGATTTGGGACTGCGCCAACAGCAGTTTGCTGGCTTAGTCATGTCGGTACTCATATTGGAAGATATTCTGGCCATTGTCATGATGGTCATGCTGAGCGCGATTGCCAGCGGCAACAACCCAGACGGTGGACAGATGCTGGGCTCAATCATGAAAATAGGTTTCTTCCTGATACTCTGGCTTGTAGTGGGTATCTTCGCCATACCCCTGTTCCTGCGCCGTGTGCGCCGTCTCATCAATGCCGAGGTGCTGCTTATTGTGTCGCTGGGCCTGTGCTGTGCGATGGCGGTCATCTCTACCAAGGTCGGTTTCTCGTCGGCCTTTGGTGCCTTTATTATGGGAAGTATCCTGGCCGAGACGGTCGAGGCTGAGCGTATAGAAAAGCTGGTGGAACCGGTGAAGAACCTCTTTGGGGCTATCTTCTTCGTGTCTGTTGGTATGCTTGTCGATCCGCAGATACTCATCAGCTATGCCCTTCCCATCGTCACCCTCGTACTTACCATTCTCTTCGGACAGGCCGTCTTCGGCTCGTTCTCATTCCTGATGGGAGGAGAGTCACTGAAGTCAGCCATGCGGTGCGGTTTTTCCATGGCACAGATTGGTGAGTTCTCGTTTATCATTGCCTCGCTGGGTCTCTCATTGGGAGTCATCAGCGATTTCCTCTATCCGGTTGTGGTGGCCGTATCAGTTATAACCACATTCCTCACACCTTACATGATACGGTTTGCCACGCCGGCTTATAACGCGCTGGAGAGCCGCCTGCCATCGCGTCTTATCCGTTCGCTCAACCACCTGTCTACTAGCCGTCCGGAGACAACGGGACGGAGTCTCTGGAAGCGTCTGCTGACGCAGATGGGCGTCAATACGCTGGTTTACTCCATCCTCTCGGCGGCTGCCATTGCAGTGATGTTTACGTTCGTGTTGCCGGTGACTCGTCGTATGCTACCGGGCTGGGAACTCCACTGGTATGCCAACGCCATTACGGGATTGCTGACGGTCATGGTCATTGCGCCTTTCCTTCGGGCAATGGTGATGAAGAAGAACCGCTCGGAGGAATGGAAGACGCTATGGGCCGAGAGCAACCGCAACCGTCTGCCGCTGCTGTCCACAATCCTCGCCCGCGTGGTAATTGCCGTTGCCTTCATCTTCTACATTTGCAATTATCTGAGCCGTTTTACGCCTGCCATCATGATTACCATCGGCGTAGTGCTGGTGGCACTCATCGTGCTGTCGCGACGAATCAAGCGTAACAGCATCATGCTGGAACGGCTGTTCATTAATAACCTGCGTAGCCGTGACATTGAAGCACAGGTACATGGTAAGAAGCGTCCGCTCTATGAAGGTAAGCTTCTGGATCGTGACATCCACATTGCCGACTTTGACGTGCCAGCCAACTCCATGTGGATGGGTTCTACCCTGAAGCAGCTGAACCTGGGACGGCGTTATGGCATTCATGTCATCAGCATACTGCGAGGGCGTCGTCGGCTGAACATACCGGATGGTGACTATATTGTATTTCCCGGAGACCGTCTGCAGGTTATCGGCAGTGACGCGCAGCTGGCTCAGTTGCAACAAGCCATTGAGACTGAGGTCTTTGGTGAAGATGTGGAGCTCGAGAAGCGTGAGATGAAGCTGCGACAACTGCTAATAGATGCCGACAGCCCATTTGTAGGCAAGACACTCGAAGAGAGTGGCCTTCGCAGCCGATATAGCTGTATGGTGGTGGGCATTGAGGAAGGACGGGAAAACCTGTCGCCTTTCTCGCCGAAGCGACGTTTCGCCGAAGGTGATATTATCTGGGTGGTGGGTGAGAAAGAATCGCTGGATGCCCTGATGTAGAGAGTACACCCGTAGGGAATCGAACCCTAATCTGAAGAACCGGAATCTTCCATTCTATCCATTGAACTACGGGTGCCCTTAAGCGGCTGCAAAGTTACGAAATCTTTTTGAAACAACGACATAAAGGACGAAAAAAAATGAATATTACTGAACGATTCCTGAACTATACGAAATACGATACACAGTCGTCGGAGGACTCTGCGATGGTACCCAGTACTACCAAGCAGTTGGTTTTTGCTGAGTATTTGAAAAAAGAGCTCGTAGCCGAGGGACTGTCTGATGTTGAGATGGACGACAAGGGCTATATTTATGCTACGCTGAAGTCGAATATCAAGGGCAAGGTTCCTACCATCGGCTTCATCTCGCACTATGATACCAGTCCCGACTGTTCGGGTGCCGACATTCATCCCCAGATTGTTCAGGGCTATAATGGCTCTGATATTTTGCTTTCCGATGGCATCGTTAGTTCGCCGAAACGCTTTCCGGAGTTGCTGCAACACGTAGGTGAGGATCTTATTGTCACAGACGGACACACCTTGCTTGGTGCTGACGACAAAGCGGGAATCGCAGAAATCGTGCAAGCGATGGTTTATCTGCAGCAGCATCCTGAGATACGGCATGGCGACATTCGCGTAGCCTTCAATCCCGACGAGGAGATTGGTATGGGTGCCCATCACTTTGATGTTGAGAGGTTCGGGTGCGACTGGGCTTATACGATGGACGGAGGTGATGTGGGAGAATTGGAGTATGAGAATTTCAACGCTGCGTCGGCTAAGGTGTGTATCAAGGGCGTCAGCGTGCATCCTGGTTATGCCAAGGGCAAGATGATCAATGCTAACGCACTGGCTGCTGAGTTTGCGCGGATGCTGCCTGCCGACGAGACTCCCGAGACGACACAGGATTACCAGGGCTTCTACCATCTGCTCAGCATTCAGTCGAATGTTGAGCAGGCCCGTCTTTCGTATATCATTCGTGACCATGACCGTTCGCGGTTTGAGGACCGAAAGCGATTCGTAGCCCAGTGTGCTGCACGGATGAATGAGAAGTACGGCGCGGGCACGGTCGATTGTCAGATTCATGACCAGTATTATAATATGAAGGAACAGATTGACTCGCAAATGCACGTCATTGACTTGGTCGTGAAGGCCATGCAGGCGAGTGGCATTACCCCGAAGGTGAAGCCCATACGTGGCGGTACCGACGGTGCGCAGCTGTCGTTCCGCGGTTTGCCCTGTCCCAATATCTTTGCCGGTGGCATCAACTTTCACGGCCCCTATGAGTTTGTCTCCGTGCAGTCTATGGAGAAGGCTATGGCAGTCATCGTGAATATCTGCCGGCTGGCCGCTGATTTCGAACGTTAAATAATTATTTGCCGATTGCTTTGGCGCTTTGAACAAAATTGTTTAATTTTGCAGGCGATAATCAAGAATCAGTACATGAGTAATCCAGTCAGAAAAATATTAACCTGGTATTTCAGCAAGAGCTCCCTGCCGCATTGGATGATGGTCATATTGGATAGTATGATTGTCTTCCTATCGGGATTTCTGGTTTATTGGATGTTCTATAGAGGATACCAAACGCTGGTTCACTCATATCGTTTGGCGAACGCCATGCTCCTTTATGCCGTCATTAGCTGGATAGGCATGCGTATGTTTCATACCTATGCAGGTGTGGTGCGCTATTCCAGTTTCGTTGACCTCTCGCGCGTAGCTTATGCCAACACGGTTTCACTCTTTATTGCGTTGGTTGTTCACTACCCTGTGTTCAAACTGCCGGCATCGAGTATTGAGCACCTCCAGGCACGTCATCTCGTAGCTATCTTCGTCCTGGCAACGTTGGTGATGTGGGGCGTACGTGTCATCGTGAAGACGGTTTACGACGTTTTGTCTGCTGACGGCAGAGCCTTGAGGGTACTGATATATGGATCGATGAGCAGTGGCGTGTCGCTGGCAAAGGCCATACGTGTGCAAAGGCCGCAGCGATTCCGGCTAAAGGGCTTCCTGACCGACGACCCTCATGACTCGAGCGACCAGCTATTGGGTGAGAAAGTCTATGGCACGGGTGATAACCTGGAATACATCATCATGGCGAAGCATATACAGGCTGTGCTGGTTTCGCCGGAGCGTAACTATGAATTCCGTAACGATCAGGACCTGCAGGATATACTCATCAACAGGCATATACGTATCTTTATGGTGTCTGAGGCCAGAGAGACGTCAAAGGACTTTAAGGAGCCTCAGATACACATGAGGGAGGTGAACGTCGAGGACTTGTTGCCGCGCGATGAGATCCATGTTGACTTGGTAAACGTAGCTAATGAGTTGAAGGATAAACGCATCCTCATCACGGGTGCGGCAGGCAGTATAGGCTCGGAGATTGTCCGTCAGGTGGCATCCTTCAAGCCAGAGGCGATGATGCTGATAGACCAGGCAGAGACGCCTGAGCACGACATCCGTCTGCTGATGCAGAAGGAGTTCCCCGACGTCAAGGCCGAGACCGTCGTGACGAGCATTTGCAAGGAAACACGCATGGAACAGATTTTCCGTGACTTCCGTCCCGCCTATGTGTTCCATGCTGCTGCCTACAAGCATGTGCCCATGATGGAGGACAACCCTTCGGAGGCTGTGCAGAACAATGTGTACGGCACCAAGGTGATTGCCGACTTGAGTGTCAAGTATGGTGTGAAGAAGTTTGTCATGGTGTCGACCGACAAGGCGGTGAATCCCACGAACGTGATGGGATGTTCGAAACGCATCTGTGAAATATATGTACAGAGTCTCAATTATGCTGAGAAAAACGGTGGGGCAGGGCAGAGAACCCAGTTCGTCACCACCCGTTTCGGCAATGTGCTGGGCTCTAACGGTTCGGTCATCCCGTTGTTCCGGGAACAGATTAAGAATGGTGGACCGGTGACGGTCACAGATTCTCACGTAGTACGGTACTTTATGCTCATCCCTGAGGCGTGCAAGCTTGTGCTTGAGGCAGGCACCAAGGGTCAGGGTGGCGAGATCTTCGTCTTCGACATGGGGCGACCGGTGAAGATTGTGGATCTTGCCAAGCGTATGATTATGATGTCGGGCGCCTCCAATGTAAGAATCGTCTTTACGGGTTTGCGACCGGGTGAGAAACTCTATGAGGAGGTGTTGAACAGCAAGGAGAACAGCAAACCCTCGTTCAATAAGAAAATCCGTATTGCCGAAGTGCGTCAGTACGACTACCTGGAGGTGGAAAAGGATATTGAAGAACTCATTCGCATCTCTACATGTTACGACAATATGGCAACTGTTAGGAAGATGAAGGAGATCGTACCCGAGTACAGGTCGAAGAATTCCGTCTATGAGGAGTTGGATCCTCAATGCCCCCCCCCCCATTGGTAAGTTCAGAATGACACGAAAACGATAATTTTTCTGTCATTCTGCAAAAATATTCCTATTTTTGCTTGCGGTTTAATCAAAAAGTTGTACCTTTGCACGCGCAAATCGTAAATTGTCAAATCGTAAATAGACAAGATGAGTCAACTGATTAAACCGAAAGACTACAAGTGTCTGCTGGACATGCGGCAGACGGAACAGGGTATCAAACTGATTAAGGATTTTTTCCAGCAGAATCTTTCTACTGAACTGAGGCTTCGCCGAGTGACGGCTCCCTTGTTCGTGTTGAAGGGGCTGGGTATCAATGACGACTTGAACGGCGTAGAACGTGCAGTTACCTTCCCCATTAAGGATCTGGGCGATGCGAGAGCCGAAGTGGTGCATTCGCTGGCCAAGTGGAAGCGTCTGACGCTGGCCGAATACCAGATAGAGTCAGGCTATGGTATTTATACCGATATGAATGCTATACGTGCCGATGAGGAACTGGACAACCTGCACTCGCTCTATGTCGACCAGTGGGACTGGGAAGCCGTTATCCGCCGTGAGGATCGTACGCTGTCGTTCCTGAAGAATGTGGTAGAGCGCATCTATGCTGCCATCCGTCGTACGGAGTACCTGACATGCGAGACCTATCCCCAGATCAAACCCTTCCTGCCGGAGAAGATACACTTTATTCATGCCGAGGAGCTGCTGAAGATGTATCCGGATAAGACGCCGAAGGAGCGCGAGGATGCTATCTGTGAGGCCTATGGTGCCGTGTTTGTCATCGGTATAGGCGGCGCGTTGTCGAACGGTGAGAAGCATGATGGCCGTGCACCGGACTATGACGACTGGTCGACGGTGGCTGAGGACGGTCGTAAGGGACTCAATGGTGACATTCTTATATGGTATCCTGTGCTGGGGCGCTCGTTCGAGCTCTCGTCCATGGGTATCCGTGTTGACAAGGAGTCGCTGCTGCGTCAGCTGAAGCTGGAGCATGAGGAGCAACGCGAACAACTCTTCTTCCACCAGCAGTTGCTGCAGGATAAGCTGCCGCTCTCTATTGGTGGTGGTATCGGCCAGAGCCGTCTCTGTATGGTGCTGCTCCACAAGGCCCACATTGGTGAGATTCAGGCGTCTATCTGGCCCGATGACATGCGAAGCGAATGTAAGGCCTTGGGCATGCCCCTGATTTAGTGACAGGTTAAGCGTTAAGAATTAATAATTTAGAGTGGAGAGTGAAGAGCTTTTCACTCTTTTTTGTTATCTTTGCGCATCATTATTCAAACTGTTTATGGAAGAATACATTGTCTCAGCACGAAAATATCGCCCGATGTCGTTTGACACTGTCGTGGGGCAGGCTGCGCTGACGACTACACTGAAGAATGCCGTGAAGAGTGGCAAACTGGCGCATGCCTATCTGTTTTGTGGGCCGCGTGGCGTGGGTAAGACCACCTGTGCACGCATTTTTGCCAAGGCGATCAACTGCCAGAATCCCACAGCCGAGGGCGAAGCTTGCAATACGTGTGAGAGCTGTCAGAGTTTCAATGAGCAGCGCTCGCTCAATATCTTTGAGCTGGACGCGGCTTCCAATAACTCGGTGGAGCACATCAAGACGTTGATGGAACAGACACGCATCCCGCCGCAGGTGGGTAAGTATAAGGTCTTTATCATTGATGAGGTACACATGTTGTCAACCGCTGCCTTCAATGCGTTTCTGAAAACGCTGGAGGAGCCGCCTGCACATGTCATCTTCATCCTGGCCACTACGGAGAAGCACAAGATCCTGCCTACCATCCTGAGCCGTTGCCAGATCTATGACTTCGAACGGATGACGGTGAAGAACACCGTCGACCATCTGAAGCGCGTGGCCGAGAAGGAAGGCATCCAGTATGAAGAGGAGGCGTTGGCCGTCATTGCCGAGAAGGCCGATGGTGGTATGCGCGATGCCTTGAGCATCTTCGACCAGGCCGCATCCTTCTGTCAGGGAAACATTACTTATCAGAAAGTTATCGAGGACTTGAATGTCCTGGACTCCGAATATTACTTCCGGCTGGTGGACGACAGTCTGCAGAACAAGGTTTCCGAAGTCATGGTACTGCTGAATGAGGTGGTCAACAAGGGCTTCGACCCTGGACTGTTCGTTCAGGGACTGGCGCGGCATATCCGTAACGTGCTGATGGCCAAGGATGCACAGACGCTGCCCCTGCTTGAGGTCAGTGAGCAGCAGCGCCAGCGCTATCAGGAGCAGGCCCAGCGTGCCGACACTCGTTTTCTTTATGACGCGCTCCGCCTGACGAACCAGTGTGACATCAACTACCGGCAGTCATCAAATAAACGCCTGCTTGTGGAACTGACGCTCATTGAGATAGCTCAGCTGACGCAGCCGGACGACACACCTGGCAGTGGGCGTAGGCCCAGAAGATTGAAATCCCTGTTTAAGAACCTGATTCAGCAGCCACAGCCCAAGAAAGCAGCCCCGCAGGTAACTGCTGCTGTGCGCACTGAGTCGACGAGAGACGAGAGACAAGAGGCGAAGAGCGAGGAGCGTCCTGTGCAGCCCGCACCGAAGGTGGCTGCCGCCCAGAAACCCCGCACGCTGCGAGGCATCGGCCTGACGTGGAACAATCTGCGTCAGCAGAAAGACGGGCAAAAGACAACTGTCGTTGCCAGTGCTGACGGTCAAGGTCCCGATGGTGAGCATGCTGCCTTTACAGAGAACGACCTGCTGTTGCAGTGGATGTCCATGTGTAACCGTATGCCTCAGAATCTTGCCGGTCTTGCCACGCGCATGAAGAGCATGGAGCCGGTCATCACCAATGGTACAACTGTTGAGGTGGAGGTCTCCAACACCCTGGTAAAGGAAGAGATGGAGCGTATTCACGGCAGCATTGCCAATACACTGCGGAAGTACTTGAGAAACAGCGACATCACGCTAGTTATCCGGGTGTCTGAACGGCAGGAACCCGTCAAAATCCTGTCGCGCAGCGAGCAGTTTGAGGAGATGGTCCGGCAGAACGCCTCGCTCCAGAAACTGAAGGAGGCTTTCGATTTGCAGTTGGCCTAGTAAAAGAGAAGTTATTTGAAGAGATATGAGTAAGATTAAGAATCTGTTTTTGAAGTGGTGGCACCTGCCCTTCACCAAGTATGCGCTGACCATCGTCATCGGCGTGCTGCTCGTTGGCTTCGTGGGTGAGAACAGTGTATGGGCACATCTGCGTAACCTGCACCGCATCGGTCAGCTCAACGACGAGATAGCCGACTACAACGGACGCCATAAGCGCGACCAGTCGCAAATCAGGAAGCTCAACACCAATCCCAAGGCGATGGAGAAAATTGCCCGTGAACGCTATTTCATGAAGGCCGATGACGAGGACATCTTCGTGCTGAGCGACGACAACCGCCATACCAACACCTTATTACCCGACTCCAATGCGACAGCTGAATAGACTACAGACCGCCATTTTCCTGACTGGTGCCACCCTGATGGTCATCGGTGCAGGTGCCAGCCTGCTCAGTTGGGCAGCAGCCCCCTATCTGTATGCCCTGGGTGCCCTGGGCTTTGCTCCGATGCAGATGCTGCAGCGCTACGAGGGGCAGAATTTCACGATACGTCGTCTGCGCCGTATGATGTTGCTCAGCGACTTCCTGTTCCTTCTGGCCGCCGTTCTGATGTTTGCGGGTCAGAGCAATTTCCTGCATCTGGACCACATTACCTATCTGCAGTATGTCTATAACAAGTGGGTCATCGTGCTGCTCATTGCGGCCATTCTGCAACTGTATAGCACGCACAGAATCAGTAGCGAACTGGAGCGAGAGGCAAAAAAACTATAAAAGATTGCGCAATTGTTTTAAATTGCGCAAATTTTTTTTCGTACTTCGAGATATCGTTGTACTTTTGTAACCTACAAATACCTGTTATGAACAAAAGTCTACTTTACCTACTCGTTGCGACATTTGTCTTCACCTCGTGTGCTGAGAGCTACTCGGTGCAGGGCTCTTCCTCCATTGCTTCGCTCGATGGCAGCAAGCTCTACCTGAAGGCCGTTAAGTCGGGCGAGTTGAAGAATGTCGATTCGTGCGACGTGGTACATGGGCAGTTCCGCTTCTCCGGACTGCTTGACACCGTGCGGATGGTTAACCTGTTTATGGACGATGAGGGCATCATGCCTCTGGTTCTGGAGAAGGGCGAGATCAGTATACGCCTTGACAATGCCTCGCGCCGTGTCAGCGGTACTCCCCTGAACGATGAGCTCTACGAGTTCCTGATCCGTCACGACCAGTTGGGCAACGAGATGTCCGAGCTGTCGCACAAGCACAGCCAGATGCTTCTGGAAGGCGAGGACGAGCAGGTCATCAACGAGAAGCTGAACATTGAGGCAGCGCGCATCGCCCAGCAGGAGGACAGTCTGGTGACAAACTTCATTGTAGACAACTTCGACAACGTGCTCGGCCCTGGTGTGTTCATGATGATGACGGGCAGTTTCCCGTACCCGATGCTGACACCGCAGATTGAGGACATCATGAGCAAGGCTACCAGCAAGTTCAAGAACGACCCTTACGTCAAGGAATATTATCAGACGGCTAATGAGATCCAGGCTCGCCAGAACGGACTGGTCGATGACACTCTGCCTTCTCAGCAGAATATTCCGCAGCCCTCGCTGGCACAGCCGCAGCTGCTGAAGACCGACTCAATACCACAGGCTGAATGAGAACACTGATAGTAGGAGGAACCCTTGTCAACGAAGGGAAAGCGACCGAGGCCTCCCTCGTCATCGAAGAGGGTAACATTGCGGCTGTCCTTCCTGGAAATCAACATCCCGACGCATCGTTTGACGAAACGATCGATGCATCGGGAT
Source organism: uncultured Prevotella sp. (assembly GCA_964561385.1). Lineage (GTDB taxonomy): Bacteria > Bacteroidota > Bacteroidia > Bacteroidales > Bacteroidaceae > Prevotella. Next base: position 5,033 of record CAZLPO010000034.1, on the reverse strand, counting down.
GCTTCGTTCTGCCAGGGATCATCGATGACCACGTCCATTTCCGTGAGCCCGGCCTGACGGAGAAGGCCGACCTGGATACGGAGAGCCGTGCCGCCGCTGCCGGTGGTGTCACCAGTTTCTTCGATATGCCCAATACGGTGCCACAGACGACTACGCTCGAGGCACTTGACGAGAAGTTTCGCCTGGCAGCGCAGAAGAGTCACGTCAACTACTCGTTCTTCTTCGGTGCCACCAACGACAATGCCGACCTCTTTCCACAACTGCCCGTAACCCGCATCCCTGGCATCAAGCTGTTCATGGGTTCCTCGACGGGCAATATGCTGGTCGACCGTGACGCGTCACTGCGGCACATCTTCAAGACGGCGCCCCTGCCCCTGATGGTGCATTGCGAGGATACCTCCATCATCAACCAGAACATGGAGGAGGTGAAGAAGGCATGGGGCGACGATCCCCCTGTGACGATGCATCCCCTCATACGTAGTGAGGCTGCCTGTCTGGCCTCTACCCGCAAGGCCGTTGAGCTGGCTGAAGAATATGGTACGCGCCTGCACGTGGCCCATGTGTCAACGGCCGAGGAACTCGACCTCATTTCACGCTTCACGCCTCACGCCTCACGTCTCACGCCAATGATAACCGCCGAGGCCTGTGTGGGCTACCTCTGTTTCACCATGCTCGACCACGAGCGACTGGGCGCTCGCATAAAAGTGAACCCAGCCATCAAGAGTCCTGTTGATCAGTTCATGCTGCGTCAGGCGCTCACTGACGGCACCATCGCTGTTGTGGCCACCGATCATGCGCCCCATCTGCTGTCGCAGAAGCAGGGCGGTTGTGTGAAGGCTGCCAGCGGCATGCCGATGATTCAGTTCTCGCTGGTGACCATGCTCGAACTGGTGGACGAAGGGGTGCTCAGCATCGGGCAGCTTGTCAATCTGATGTGCCATCAGCCGGCCCGACTGTTTGGCGTCGCGCAGCGTGGCTTCCTGCGCCCGAGCTACAGGGCCGATGTGACCATCGTCCGTCCTCACAGTCCGTGGACCGTGACTGCCGACTGCATTGAGAGCCGTTGTGGCTGGAGTCCCATGGAGGGACACACCTTCCAGTGGCGTGTGGAGCGTACGCTCTGCAACGGCCACACCGTCTATGCCGACGGCCGCGTTGACAGCGGTTACATCGGCGAGGAAATCAAGTTCTGCCACACCCCATGACCCTTAGCTACGATATTGCCGATGTGGCACCCTACATCAACTGGGTTTACTTCGACCATGCCTGGGGCATGAGCGGCAAGCCCGATGTCGAGCGACAGGCGTTGCACGACGAGGCCGCCGCTTGCCTTCACCGTCTTGAGGGTCGTTACATGACGCATGCCGTGTTCCAGCTCTTCGACTGTCATAGCGATGGCGATGATATTGTCCTGTCTATGGGAGGTGCGGAGGTACGTGGGTGCGGAGGTACGAGAATACCTTGTCTGCGGCAACAGCAACAGGGTAGCGAATATCTGTGTCTTGCTGATTTCATACCAACTGAAAATGTAATCTCGTACCCCCGTACCCCCGTACCCTCGTACCTCCGGAAGATAGGTATCTTCGCAACGACTGTCGACATGGGACTGGAGTGCGACTTCGATGCCGACCCTTACGAAAAGATGATGGTGCAGCTGTTGGCCGATCGTCTCGCTGAGGCTACGGCCGAGCGCCTGCATGAGCAGGTGAGGAAGACATACTGGGGCTATGCTGCCGACGAGCAGCTCGACATCGCGTCGATGCTCATCGAGCGGTGGCAGGGCATCCGTCCTGCCGTGGGCTATCCGTCGCTGCCTGACACCAGTCTGAACTTCCTGATTGACCAGCTGATTGGCCTACAGCAGATAGGCATCCGTCTGACGGAGAGCGGTGCCATGAAACCCCATGCCAGCGTCTCGGGGCTGATGATGGCTCACCCTGATGCCCGCTATTTCAGCATCGGCAAGATTGGTGAGGACCAGTTGCATAGCTATGCGGAGCGACGTGGCGTGCCTATTGAACTGATGCGTAAATTCTTAGGAGCAAACTTATGATAGCAAGATATATCATCCACCACATGTATGTCGTCGACCTGCTCTGCTTGCTGGTCGTACCCTTGTTGCTGCTGGCCCTCTGCTGGCTGGTTGGACGCTGTGTGCACCGTCGCCGCCGTGGGCTCATGACGGGACTGGTGCTGGCGCTGCTGGCTGCTGGCGGCTACCTCTACGGCACCTATGTGGGTTGCCGCCAGCTGGAAGTGCGCCCGGTAGAACTGGCCTTTGCCGATCTGCCGTCGCGCTTCGACGGTTACCGCATCGTACAGATTTCCGACATTCATGCCGGTACTATTGATGTGGACTTCCTAAGGCGTGCCGTTGACACCATCAGGGCGCTGAAGCCCGACCTCATCGTCGTTACTGGCGACATGGTGAACGCCGAGCCGCAGGAGTTGCAGCCCTACCTCCGTCAGCTCGGCCGCTTGAAGGCAACCGATGGTGTCTGTGCCGTGCTGGGCAACCACGACTACGGCGACTACTCCTATGCCGACGACTATACCAAGGATACCAACCTCGGTCGACTGGAGAGCATGATGGTGGACATGAAGTGGACGGTGCTGATGAACAGCCGCCGCATCATCCGTCGTGACGACCAGCGCCTTGTTGTGGCAGGCATGGAGAACGACGGCGAAGGACGCTTTCCTGCCCTTGGCGATATTGGCAGCACGCTGTGGCGCGTCGGCAGACAGGATTTTGTCGTGATGCTCGAGCACGACCCCACGTCGTGGCGGCGCAAGATTCTACGCCACTGTCACGCCCAGCTTACGCTCAGCGGTCACACCCACGGCGGACAGCTGTCGCTGCTTGGCTGGTCGCCGGCCGCCCTGCGCTACCACGAATACGATGGTGTCTACTGGATGGGCGACCGCTGCCTTAACGTCACGCGCGGACTCTCGGCCGCCATCCCGTTCCGTCTTGGTGCCACGCCCGAGGTTGTCGTCATCACCCTGAAGAAGAAATAAAAAACAAAAGACCTATGAAATACCTTTATCGCATCTATCAGCTTTTCGTCGGACTGCCTGTCCTCGTGCTCATGACCATCATCACCGCCATTGAGATAGGCATCGGCACCACCATCGGCGACGGCCACTACTGGGGCTACTATCCTGGCCGCTGGTGGGGACGCGTCATCCTGCGTTCGCTCTTCATACCTGTCACCGTCGAGGGATGCGAGAACCTGGAGCGCGACCAGTCCTATGTCTTCGTGGCTAACCACCAGGGAGCCTTCGACATCTTCCTCATCTACGGTTACCTGAAGCGTAACTTCAAGTGGATGATGAAGTACCAGCTCAAGAAGATTCCGTTCTTCGGCTATGCCTGTGTGCGCTCGCATCAGATATTTGTCGATAAGCGCGGCCCCAGCAAGGTCCGTAAGACCTATGAGCAGGCACGTGAGATTCTGAAAGAGGGCTATAGCGTTACCGTGTTTCCTGAAGGTGCACGCACCTTTACCGGCCACATGGCACAGTTCCGAAAGGGTGCCTTCGCACTGGCTGATGAGCTGCAGTTGCCCGTTGTGCCGCTGACCATCAACGGTTCGTTCGACATCCTGCCCCGTCAGCGCGGCTTCAACTTCATCACGTGGCACCCCCTGCGTCTCACCATCCACCAGCCCATCTACCCAGTAGGGCAGGGCGCAGAAAACATTGATGCTACCATGCGCCAGGCGTATGATAGCATCATGTCATCACTCGAACCAAAGTATCAGGGAACTGTCGAGAATCCCGACCAGTGATTCTCTTAATCATTTCTCGTCTCACGCCTCACGTCTCACGCCTCACGAATAGCAGGATACTTCCTCGTCCATCCGTCCCAGCGCAGGCGCATGACGCCGAAGAATGCCTCGCCGAAGATGCCACCCGACATCTTTGATGTGCCTTCGCGGCGGTTGACGAAGATGACGGGCACCTCCTTGATCTTGAAGCCTATCTTGTAGGCCGTGAACTTCATCTCAATCTGGAAGCCGTAGCCCTTGAAGCGTATCTTGTCCAACTCGATGGTCTTCAGCACGCGGCGGCGGTAGCACTTGAAGCCTGCCGTCGTGTCGTGCACCTTGAAGCCCGTCACCAGCCGCACGTACTTCGAGGCGAAATACGACATCAGTACGCGGCCGATGGGCCAGTTCACCACGTTCACGCCAGAAACATAACGGCTGCCGATAGCCACGTCGTAGCCCTCGTCGGCACATGCCGAGTACAGACGCGGCAGGTCGTTGGGGTCGTGGCTGAAGTCGGCGTCCATCTCGAAGATATACTCATAGTCGCGTTCCAGCGCCCACTTGAAACCTGTGATATAGGCCGTTCCCAGTCCCAGCTTTCCGCTACGCTCCAGGATGAACAGGCGGTCGCCGAACTCCGGCTGTGCCATCATACCCTTCACGATGGCAGCCGTGCCGTCGGGCGACCCGTCGTCAATCACCAGGATGTGGAAACACTTTTCCAGACCGAATACGGCCCGGATAATCTTCTCGATATTCTCCTTCTCGTTATATGTCGGGATGATAACGATACTGTCGCTTGCGTGCATAGTCATCAGAATTTTGCCACAAAGGTAGTGCTTTTTACCGAAACCACCGCTACTTTTTATTTCCTTTAACTTTTTTACACGAGGACTCGAGGTCCTTGCACAGTAGCGAGGGAGGGCCGGTGGCGCGGCTTCACGAGGCTTACCTATGCGCGCGCGTGCGCGCGATATAGTCAAACGAAAACACGGTGCACCCGTGCACCCCGTGCACCCAAAATCAGATAAAATAGAGCCTCTATTCGGAAAAATAAAGGCTCCGTTCGGTAAAATATAGCCTCTATTCGGAAAAATAAAGGCTCCGTTCGGTAAAATATAGCCTCTATTTGGGTAAATATAGGCAAAAACTAATAACTTCGGATTTATTTAGGGACTCATTCGAGTTAAAAGGCCATTTGGGTGGTAAGCCATCAGCGAACCCCGTATTTCCCAGCTGAGATTTTGTTCGTACCTTTGC
>CAZLPO010000033.1:0-20368 GCA_964561385.1 uncultured Prevotella sp. | reverse complement strand
ATGGGCCACGGCCCGTTCTGAAGAATGAAGAATTCTTGCAAACCTTACATTAAGGAAATGAACGTGGAATCGCCGCTTCCTGCAGTAAATGCACGGGGAGCGGCGATTCTGACATATGACAAATGACATTAAGGGTATTTTACCCTCGATGATTATGCTAAACCTTTTTGTAGCTGGCGCAGACGGCGGTGAGACCGCAGCGCTCGCAGTGGGGACGGCGCGCCGTGCAGACATAGCGGCCGTGAAGCAGCAGCCAGTGGTGGGCGTTAGGGATGTCGGCCTCGGGAATGTGCTTCATGAGCTGGAGCTCGACCTTCAAGGGTGTGTTGGCGGTCTTCGGCACCAGTCCCAGACGGTGGCTGACACGATAGACATGGGTATCGACGGCCATTGTGGCACGACCGAAGGCAACGGCTTGGATGACGTTGGCCGTCTTTCGACCGACGCCCGACAAGTCGAGCAGCTGGTTCATGTCGTGGGGCACCTCGCCGCCGTGACGCTCGACGAGCTGTCGTGACAGCTTCACCAGGTGGTTGGCCTTGGCGTTGGGGTAGCTGACGCTCTTGATGTACTCAAAGACCTCTGACTCATCGGCGGCAGCCATTGCGGTGGCGTCAGGAAACCGCTTAAACAGTTCGGGCGTCACTTGGTTGATGCGCTTGTCTGTACACTGTGCGCTGAGCACCACGGCGACCAGCAGCTGGAACACGGAGCCGAACTCCAGCTCTGTCGTCACGTCGCCGGCCTCGCTACGGAAGTAGTCGAGCACGGCGTTGTATCGTTCTTCCTTTTTCATGTTTCTTGTCCTTTAGACTGCAAAGGTAATAAAAAAAATGAGATTGAGATATTATAAAAGGGTCAAGAATTGGAGAATAAGACAAAAAAGCACGAATAATTTTGTGGGGCGCGAAAAAAATCGTAACTTTGTCGTCGGATGAGACTACTACTGTGTTTCCTGCTTCTTATGCAGCTGCTGACGGCACGTGCTGACGGCTTCGAGCCCGTGCCCCGTGCCGACAACGCGTTCTGGCGCGACTCCATACCTGTAGCCATGCGCGCGAGCTACATCCGCTATGGCGAGCAGTATGCCGGGCGCCCCTGGACGACGCTCCCCTGGACCGTGTTTGCCGAGAACAAGCTGACGGGTAACCGCGTGAACTACGAGCAGCTATGCTTTGAGAAACGCCGACGGCTGGCGGCACTCGTCATGGCCGAGGTAATGGAAGGCGAGGGACGCTTCATGCCCGACATCATCGACGGTCTGGGCGCCTTCTGCGAGGAGACATGGTGGGGCATTCCTGCCCACTACAACAAACCAGTGCCAAGGACCGAGCAGCAGGAGGTGGACCTCTTCAATGCCGAGACGGCCAGTCTCGTGGCGTGGACGGCGTATATGCTGAAGGCGCGGCTCGATGCCTTCGCACCGGAGGTGTGCCAGCGGGTGGGGCAGGAACTGAAACGGCGCATGCTGGACCCCGCCTTGACGAAGAACTACTGGTGGAAGACGGCCGGCATGAACTGGAACCCGTGGATCTCGTCGAACTGGCTGGCGTGCGTTCTGCTCTCTGAACAGGACGAGGCGCGCCGACAGCAGGCCATCAGCGAGATAGAGAAGTCGCTGCAGGCGTTTGTGGATGCCTATCCTGACGACGGCGGCTGCGACGAGGGCCCCGGCTACTGGGACCGTGCGGCGGCATCGCTCTTTGAGGCGGTCAGTCTGTTGCAGACGGCGGGGTGCGGCGATGTGCCTTACCGCGAAAAGATGGGGCGCATGGGCGCATATATATATAAGGTATATATTGGCAACGGCTACTGCGTGAACTTTGCCGATGCCCACGACAACAAGGCGCTGCTGCAGACGAACATCGTCTATCCCTTCGGCCGCTACATGAACGACAGGACGATGTGCCGGCTGGCGGCGTACATCGGACGGCAGCAGGGCATCGCCGACAATCCGGCGGCACTCTACGACCGTAGCGGCAACTGGCCGACGCTGGGTCGTGAGTTGCTGTTTTTGCGCCATATCAACGACTTTCTGCGGGAAGTGCCGCAGGAGCCGCAGTTGGCCGACGTGTGGCTACCCGACTTGCAGGTGATGACGGCGCGTCGCGGACCGCTGTTCGTGGCCATGAAGGGCGGGCATAACGACGAGAGCCACAACCACAACGACGTGGGCTCGTTCGTGGTCTATGCCGACGGAGAGCCGCTGCTCATCGACGTGGGGGTGGGCGAGTACACGGCGAAGACGTTCGGGCGCAACCGCTATGACATCTGGACCATGCAGTCGCAGTATCACAACCTGCCGCTGGTGAACGGCGTAGGCCAGAAGGCCGGTAGGCAGTATGCTGCCAAGGTGGTGGGCTACGGCAAGGGCCGACTGACGCTTGACATCGCCGGAGCCTATCCTGAGGAGGCTGCGGTCGCCTCGTGGCGCCGTACGGTGGCGGCTAAGAAGCAGTGTGTCGAGGTGACGGAGGACTACCGTCTGACATCCTGTAAGCAGCCGACACAGCTCGTGCTGATGACAACGTGTGAGCCCGTCGTAGAGCGTGACGGTGCCATCAGGCTCGGCCATCGCCGCCTTGCATACGATGCCCAGGCGCTGCACGCCAGTGTGGAGCCGCTCGACCAGCTGATGGACTCCCTGCTGCGAGGGGTATGGGGCGACAAGATGTTCCGCATCCTGCTGACCGTCAAGGGACTGAAGACTAAAAACCAAATCAAATACAACATCCGATGAGAAAAATTTTCTTTGCTGCTGCAGCTGCAGTGTTGCTGATGCCTGTCCAGGCAAAGCAGACGGAGCCGGAATGGAAGAATCCGGCCGTCAACCAAGTGAACCGTGAGGCGCGACGGGCTGTGTTCTTCGCGTTTGAGGATGCCGAGAAGGCGCGTGCCAACGACAAGACGCAGTCGGGCCGCTACCTGTCGATGGAGGGCAAGTGGCGCTTCAACTTCGTGAAGGACCACAACCTGGCGCCTGCCCGTTTCTACGAGCCGAAGTACGATGACTCCCAGTGGGTGGACTTCCCCGTGCCCGGACTCTTCGAGATAGAGGGCTACGGTGACAAGATATACAGGAACATCGGCTACGCATGGAGCACGACCTTCGACAGTAACCCGCCGTTCATTGACGAGACCAACAACTACACGGGCTCTTATAGAAAGACCTTTACGCTGCCCGCCAACTGGAGCGGCCAGGAGGTCTACTTCCACATCGGCTCGGCTACGAGCAACGTGAAAGTGTGGGTGAACGGCAAGTTCGTGGGCTACTCGGAGGACTCGAAGGTGGCGGCCGAGTTTAACATCACGAAGTACCTGAAGAAGGGCGAGAACCTCATTGCCATGCAGGTGATGCGCTGGTGCGACGGCTCGTATCTGGAGGATCAGGACTTCTGGCGCTTCACGGGAATAGCCCGCGAGGTGTATCTCTATGCCCGTCCGAAGGTGCATGTGGAGGACATCTGCATCAATGCCGACTGGGTGGACGGCAAGGGCGTGCTTAACGTCGATGTGAAGGTGCCAAAGGGAACCACCGTTGAGCAACAGCTGACCGACAACAGTGGCAAGGAGACAGCCTTGGATGCGGTGAAGCCTTGGACGGCTGAGACGCCCAACCTTTATAATCTCTACATTACCCTGAAGAAGGGCGACAAAGTGCTGGAAGTCATCAACCAGCGCGTGGGCTTCCGCCATGTCGAGATCAAGAACGCCCAGCTGCTGGTCAACGGTCAGCCGATACTGATAAAAGGTGCCGACCGTCATGAGCTGGACCCCGATGGCGGATACATCGTCTCCGTGGAGCGCATGATCCAGGACATCCGCATCATGAAGCAGCTGAACATCAACGCCGTGCGCACCAGTCATTATCCCGACGATCCGCGCTGGTACGACCTCTGCGACGAGTACGGCCTGTATGTCACGGCCGAGTCGAACCTCGAGTCGCACGGCATGGGCTATGGCGACAAGACGCTGGCCAAGCGCCAGGACTTTGAGCAGGCTCACTTGGAGCGTCAGTACGGCAATGTGCTGTCGCTGAGAAACCACCCCAGCATCATCGTGTGGTCGTTGGGCAACGAGGCAGGCTATGGTCCTAACTTCGAGAAAGCCTACGACTGGGTGAAGGCCACCGACAAGACACGTCCCGTGCAGTACGAGCAGGCGGGCCATGCCGGTAAGACGGACATCTTCTGTCCCATGTATATGGGCTACGAGGACTGCGAGAAGTACGCGAAGACGGACAATCCGCGTCCGCTCATCCAGTGCGAGTATGCCCACGCCATGGGTAACTCGATGGGTGGCTTCAAGGAGTACTGGGACATCATCCGCAAGTATCCGAAGTATCAGGGCGGCTACATCTGGGACTTCGTCGATCAGGGACTGCGTGACAAGAGTCCTGTGACGGGTCGCGAGATCTTTACATTTGGCGGTGACTACGGCGAGTATCCTGCCTCCGACTACAACTTCAACTGTAACGGCATCATTGCCCCTGACCGCCGACTGAATCCCCATGCCCACGAGGTGCAGTACTACTACCAGAGCATCTGGGTGACGGACAAGGGACTGAAGGACGGAAAGTTCGAAATATACAATGAGAACTTCTTCAAGACGCTCGACAACGTGGAGTTAGAGTGGTTCGTGGGCGGTGCCGGCAGCCATCATCACGACAATCCAGGACGTCCCGCAGGGATGACCTTCGGACATGGTGGAAAGATGGACATCAGCGGTATCCAGCCGCAGCAGCGTAAGGTCGTGGTGTGCGAGGAGATGCAGAAGGTGATTGAGCGCGTGCTGGGCCATCATGGCGACCAGGAGGTTTTTGTGATTTTCCAGTTCAAGTCGAAGGACGGTGAACCCCTCATCGACAAGGGACAGGTGCTGGCCCGCCAGCAGTTTGCGTTGAACGGCTACCAGTTCCCTGACCTCTCGGTTACGTCGGCAGCCTCGGCCATCGCCAAAGAAGAGACCAACACCTACGTGAAGCTGAGTGCCGGCGGAACGGATGTTCTCATTGGCAAGCGGTCAGGACTGATTGACTATCTGAACGTCGACGGTCAGCGTATGCTGCAGTTCCGTGAGAGCATCACGCCCGAATTCTGGCGTGCTCCCACCGATAACGACTATGGTGCCGGACTGCAGCGTCGCTTTGCCGCTTGGAAGAATCCGCAGATGAAGATGAAGCACTTCGAGGTGACTGGTAACAGCGTCGAGGTGGCGTTCGACATGCCTGAACAGAAGGCTACGCTCCAGCTGACTTATACCATTCAGGAGGACGGACAGCTGATTGTCCGCCAGAAGATGACGACCGACAAGGAGGCCAAGGTGAGCGAGCTGTTCCGCTTCGGCATGGCCCTGCAGATGCCAGCGGCATACGATCAGGTGGAGTACTACGGACGCGGTCCCGTTGAGACCTACTGTGACCGTAAGGACTCGGAGTTCCTGGGCGTCTATAGGAATGCCGTGAAGGACGAGTACTACGACTATGTCCGTCCGCAGGAGAGTGGCAACCACGTGGATGTGCGCTGGTTCTCGGTCGTCGATAAGGACGGCAAGGGCTTGCAGTTCTATTCCAACGCCCCGATGGAGGCCTCGGCACTACCCTACACAAGGGATCAGCTGGACGACGGCATGTGGAAGGACAAGGCATGGGGACACCACTCGGGCGACCTCATACCGTCGGGCATGACCAGCGTGCATATTCAGCAGCGCCAGCTGGGACTCGGCTGCGTGAACTCCTGGGGCGCGTGGCCGCGGCGTGAGTATCGCTTGCCGTATCAGGACTACGACTTCACCTTCGCCATCAAGCCGTTGAAGTAAAAAACAAGAAGACCGCCCTCGCAGGCGGTCTTCTTTTATTGCTGTTTAGTCTAAGTGGAACACTTCTTGCAGCGGGATGGTGACGGGTGAGTTATCAGGGTTCACCTCCATGATGTCGGCCATCATGTCCCACCAGCGCTGCGTGATGGGGTCGACGTTCTCGGTGTCCTGCGAGTTGCCCTCCTTAGAACACTCCTGGTAGGCAAAGAGAATGTTGGTGTCGCGGTCCCAGAAGATGCTGTAGTTGCCGACGCCCTGCTCCTTGATCATCTCCACCAGCTCGGGCCAGATGGCGGCGTGACGACGTTCGTACTCTTTCTCGCAGCCCGGCTTGAGCTGCATCTTGAATCCAAATCTTTTCATGTTGTCTTAGTATTTAGTGAGTAATTGATGAAATAGCCTAAACGGTAGGGGTTGAAGAGCCGCAGACAGGGATGCGGACTGCAGAGCTGGCGGCGGACGACGGGCTTCAGCAGACGAAACAGACAGCCGATGAGTCGGCGGACGATGGTGAGGTGAATGCCGTCAGCCAACGTCAGCAGCCGCGAGTAGCCCCGTAGTTCGCTGCGGAAGCTGTGGAGGGTGCGCAGACTGCGCTCCACCTTATTTATATAGTCGGCGTTCTCCTCGTAGCGGGTCATCAGCACCGGATTGTCAACGTGTTGGATGACAGCGTGGGCGGCCTTCAGCTGCTTGCCCAGCAACACGTCCTCGTAGCCGCTCTTTTGGAAGCGTTCGTCGAAGGGACAGTCGAGCATCACCTGACGGCGTATCATGAAGTTACAGGAACGGAACGACTGGTAGGGGCGCTGACGGCGGGCAGTGGCCGTGTGGTGAGGCTCCGACTGCTTCTCGTATAGGTAGCGCAGATTGCCCATTAACTGAGTCGCCTCGCCGCCGATGGCGATGCCGCCCATCGTGACATCGGCCTCGTCCGCAGTCTCCAGATAGCGCTGCAGAAAGTGGTCGACGGGGATGTCGAGGTCGCAATCGATGTAGAGCAGCCACTCATATCGGCTCTCGCGTGCCAGGAAGTTGCGGTTGGCGGCGCTGCCACCGTTCTGCTGCCGCTCAATGAATCGGCAGTGAGGCAGGGCGTTGACGGCACGGTTGGCCACAATCGTTTCGTGACAGGGTGAGCAGTCGTCGGCCACGATGATCTCATAGCTGAGGTCCGTGATGGCTTCAGCCTGACGGCTGAGCTCAGCTGCCAGACGGGTGCTGTCGTCGTTGTAGACGGGTATGAGAATGGACAATTCCTGCTTCATCGGGCTACAAAAGTACGAAAAATGAAAGATTTAAGCAAATTTTTCACTTTTCACTTTTCACTTTTCACTTTTTTTCGTACCTTTGCACCCGCTATTACGAGATAGTAGCATAAAATTCAAACCTCATTAAACAAAAAACAAAACAAAATGGCAACAAAAATCAGATTGCAGCGCGGTGGTCACAAGGGCTATGCAGTTTATCGCATCGTCATCGCCGACGCTCGTGCACCACGTGATGGTAGATTTACTGAGAAGATTGGTATGTACAACCCCAACACCAATCCTGCCACAGTAGATTTGAATTTCGACCGTGCATTGTATTGGGTGGAGGTTGGCGCACAGCCCACTGACACTGTTCGTAACATCCTCAGCCGTGAGGGCGTGTACCTGATGAAGCACCTTCGTGGTGGCGTGAAGAAGGGCGCTTTCGACGAGGCTGCTGCTCAGAAGAAGTTCGATGCATGGAAGGCCGACAAGCAGAATGGTCTTAACAAGGTCCGTGAGGCCGAGGCTAAGGCTAAGAAGGATGCTGCCGCCAAAGCTCTCGCTGAGGAGAAGAAGGTGAACGAGGAGATTGCTAAGAAGGTGGCCGACAAGAAGGCTGCTGCCGCTGCTGCTAAGGCAGAGGAAGAGGCTGCAAAGGCTGCTGAGGCAGCTGCTGCTGAGGCTCCCGCCGAGGAGGCTGCTCCCGCTGAGGCATAATGCTTCGCTGACGACGATGCCGAATGGCGGCATGGTCAGAACCCTACACAACATCGCATACAGTTCATTGTCTGTGTGCGATGTTTTTTTCCGAAAACCTTAAACGTACACACAAATGCCTGAACAGAACAACACCCGCCGAAAGGCTCGTACACCGCAACCCATTGACAACACATACGGCCATCTGCAGCCGCAGGCTCCCGATATTGAGCGGGCCGTGCTCGGCGCTCTGATGATCGACAACGACGCCTATGCCGTTGTCTGCGAGATGCTGAACCCCGAGAGCTTCTATGAGCCCCGTCACCAGAAGATCTATACGGCCATTCGTGACCTGAATATCACCGAGAAGCCTGTCGACATCATGACGGTGGCCGACCAGTTGGCTAAGCAAGGCGATCTGGATGCCATCGGCGGTCCTGCCTATATCGCTGAGCTGAGTTCCCACGTCGCCTCATCGGCACATATCGAGTATCATGCCCGTATCATCGCCCAGAAGTCACTGGCCCGCCAGCTTATCAAGTTCACCAGCGACATCGAGACGAAAGCCTTCGACGAGACGGTCGATGTGGATGAGCTGATGCAGCATGCCGAGGGTGCCCTCTTCGAGTTGTCGCAGAAGAACATGAAGAAGGAGTACACGCAGATAGACCCCGTCATCAAGAATGCCATTGAGGTCATCCAGAAGGCGGCACAGAACAAGGACGGTATGACGGGTGTGCCAACGGGCTATACCGAATTGGACAAGAAGACAGCCGGCTGGCAGGATTCCGACCTCGTAATCATTGCCGGACGCCCTGCCATGGGTAAGACCTCGTTTGTGCTGTCGATGGCCAAGAACATTGCTGCCGACTATCAAGTGCCAATGGCCTTCTTCTCGTTGGAAATGTCGAACGTGCAGCTGGTGAACCGTCTCATATCGAATGCCTGTGAGATTGAGGGTTCGAAGATACAGAACGGACAGTTGCGCCCTGATGACTGGGAACGTCTTGACAAGCGTGTGAACGCGCTGCTTGGTGCACCGCTCTATGTTGACGATACGCCGGGCCTCTCGGTCTTCGAACTGCGTACGAAAGCGCGCCGTCTGGTGAACGAGCACGGCGTGAAGATCATCATGATTGACTACCTGCAGCTGATGAATGCCAACGGCATGCGCTTCTCCTCGCGTCAGGAGGAGGTATCGACCATCAGCCGTTCGCTGAAGGGACTGGCCAAGGAGCTGAACATCCCTATCCTGGCGCTGTCGCAGCTGAACCGTAGTGTGGAGAACCGCGAGGGGGCCGACGGCAAGCGTCCGCAGCTCTCAGACTTGCGTGAGTCGGGTGCCATCGAGCAGGATGCCGATATGGTGCTCTTCGTCCACCGTCCGGAGTACTACGGTCTCTATCAGGATGAGAAGGGTAGGGATCTTCGCGGAATGGCGCAGATTATCATTGCCAAGCACCGTAAGGGTGCCACGGGCGATGTGCTGCTGCATTTCCGCGGGGAGTTTACGCGATTCGAGAATCCGGAGGACCGTCGCCTGCCGCGTGCATCGAACGAGGGAGAGGTCATCGGCTCACAGATTAACGGGCAGGACAACGCGACGCCTCCCTTCATCCCAGGACAGACCGATCCGTTTGTCAGTGTGCCTGGCGACAAGCCGCCTTTCTAACGCCCGTTATTTTCCGTATTTCTCTATCAGCTGGTCGGCCTGGTCGTCGCCCAGCTGTTTTGCTTTCTGCAGGTTCTTCACACCCTCGGCCTTCTGACCCTTCAGACATTGTGCGAGTCCGAGGAACAGGTAGCCGTCGCTGTGCTCAGGGGCTATCTCAATGCACTGGCGGGCGGTCTCGGCGGCCTCGTCGTACATACCTAACCGTACTTGCAGTGAGGCTTTCTCGGAGTAGTAGAGGTCGTTCTTCGGACTCATGTTCAGCGCACGATCAATGTCGTTGAGTGCCTGCTGGAACAGCCGTCCCTTCGTCTCAGCCTGGAAGCGCAGGAAGTAGAAGCGGTCGTTCAGACTGGCAGCCATCAGCTGCTCGTAGTCGTTCAGGTCGCCAACGCCCTCGCGGTAGCGCTTCTGGTCGATGAGCAGTTCGGCGCGTGCAAAGAGATAGGGGGCGGCCTCCTTCAGATAGGGCTTGCTGAACATGGCCACGCACGAGTCGAGCAGGGCCAGCACAGCGGTCGTGTCGCCCAGCTGTTCCTTGCAGCGCGAGGCCTCATAGAAGAGGTCGGCGCCGCGCAGCTCACTGTCGAAGATCGTAGTGTAGACGCCGTAGGCCTCATCGTACTTCTTTTGGGCAAAGAGGATGATGGCTTCGTGGCGGCGGTAGATGGCCTGCGGACTCAGTTGTATGGCCTGACGTACCTCGTCGAGTGCCTTGTCGAGCGACCACTTTTCGTAGGGTGTGTTGCTCATGAACACCTCTTTCTGGTAGATGAGCTTGGAGTAGTTGAAGTGGGCCTCGTCCTTCTTCGTGGCCACCTTGACGGCCTGCTCCATGTCGCTGGCGGCCTTGTCGAACAGCCCAGCACCTGTCTGCAGTTGTGCCCGATAGACGTATCCGTCAGGTTCGGAAGGGTATTTGGCGATGAAGTCTTCAACCAGCGTGGCAAAGGTGGTGGAGTCAGTCGAACTGGCAGCCATGAAGAGCATCAACTGTGCCTGATCGACGGTCGGCGGCAGGTCCTTCTTGATGGCAGAGCTGCGCAGGGTGGCATCGTTGAGGCTCAGACCGCTGATGCGCAGTGAGTCGGCAAAGCGTGCGCTGACAGCGTAGGTCAGCGTGTCAGTGGCTTTTGCCGGCGCCTGCATCAGTCCGACGACCTCGCCTTCGACGTTCATCAGCGGACAGCCGATGGCATTGTCGCCCATCGTCAGTGCTACGGTGTAGTAGCCGTAGTCGCCCATGAACGTCTCGGCCTTGCGGACGATGCCCGCAGGACAGTTCTTCGTCTCGCGGAAAGGCAGCATCCACACCTGTGTGCCCTCGATGGTCTGGGTGGTGGCAATGCTGAGCGGTGTCGTCTTACGGTTGGCGACACGGAACTTGGCAACGTCATAAGTGTCGTTGGCACCCATCAGGCATTCTACGGGCCACTCCTTGCCCTGTGCGTCGATGACGACGGCTGAGGAGGCACCGCGGAAAGGTGTGAAGCAGCTGACGGCGATGCCGTCGGCGCTGGTGAAGAATCCGTTGCTGCTCGACAGCAGCGCACCTTCAGCATCAAACGTCTTCAGTGTGAATACCGACTTCGTGGCTTTCTTGGTCCAAGAGGGTTGTGCAATGGCAGCTGCCGCTAACAGCAGCGCGCCTATCAGTGTGTAGAGTCTGTTCATTGTCGTAAAAGAATTTTTGCGTTTTCAATCGCTGCGTCGCTGACGGCGCTTCCGCTGAGCATCTGTGCGATCTCGTCAATGCGCTGTTTGGGTGTCAGTTCCTGCATGTGGCTGGTGGTGCCCTTGGCGGTCTCCTGCTTAAAGACCTTATAGTGATGCTGTCCGCGGGCAGCAATCTGTGGCAGGTGGGTGATGCTCAGCACCTGGCGTCCGTGTTCGCCCATCTCCTGCATGATCATCGCCATGCACTCGGCCATCTTGCCGCTGACACCAGTGTCAATCTCGTCGAAGATGATGGTGGGCAGTTTCACGGCACCGCTGATCATGGCCTTCAGGGCCAGCATGACGCGGGCTATCTCGCCGCCTGACGCCACCTGTGCGATGGGCTGCTGTGGGGTCGAGGTGTTGGCCGAGAAGAGGAAGGCCACCTGGTCTTGTCCGCTGGCATGCAGCTCTGTCGGCCTGATATCGACGGTGAAGCGCACGTTGGGCATCCCCAGCGCATTGAGCCGTTGTAGCATCTCCTTCTCTATCTGCTTGGCGGCCCGTGTGCGTTGCTTTGTCAGCGCGTCGGCCTTCTGCTGGCAGCTGGCTTTCAGTTTCTCGCATCTGGCCTGCAGCTCGGCGATGGCCTCATCGCTGTTCTCAATGCCGCTGAGTCGCTGTTGCAGTTCGTCGCGCTGTCTGATGAGATCGTCGATGGTCTCGGCGTGGTATTTCTTCTGCAGGTCGTACAGACGGTCGAGGCGGTCGTTGACGCGGTCGAGCTCGGCGGGGTCGAAGTCGATGTCGTCAACGCGGGCACTAACCTCTTGGGCAATGTCCTTCATCTCGATGTAGCCGCTTTCCAGACGCTCGGCCAGCTCGGCGGCGGCAGGAAACACCTGCTCGATGGCACGTAGGGCCGATGTGGCGTTTTTCAGACTGCTGACGATGCCGTAGTTGTCGCCCGAGAGGGCTGTGTCGGCCTCGTAGAGTGCCGTCTTGATGTCCTCGGCGTGGCTCATGGTGTTGCTCGCCTGTTCCAGCTCCTCCTGTTCGCCGCTCACCAGTCGTGCTTGTGTCAGTTCGTCGTATTGGAACTGCAGGAAGTCCAGTTGCTGGCGGTTCTGCTCGATGTCGGCTTGCTGCTGCTCGAGCTGCTGGTAGGCTGCGTTGTAGTCACTGTATGTTTGTTGGTAGGCGTCTGTCTGTGCTGCATCGTCGGCTATGATGTCCACCAGGTTCAGCTGGAAGTCCTGCTTCTGCAGCAGCAGGTTCTGGTGCTGCGAGTGTATGTCCATCAGCTGCTCGCCCAGTTCCTTGAGTGTGGTCAGGGCGACAGGTGTGTCGTTGATGAAGGCGCGGCTCTTGCCGGCTGCAGTCAGCTCGCGGCGTATGATGGTGTCGTCGGCATCGTAGTCGATATCGTTCTCCTCGAAGAACGCCTGCATCTGATAGCGTGCGAGGTCGAAGTGTGCTTCGACAATGCAGCGGTCGGCGCCCTGCTTCAGGGTTTTCGAGTCGGCGCGCTGTCCCAGCAGCAGTCCGATGGCTCCGAGGACGATGCTCTTGCCGGCTCCCGTCTCGCCAGTGATCACGGAGAAGCCCTCGTACAGGTCGATGTCGAGTTCGTCAATCAGCGTAAAGTTCTTGATGTATAAGTGTTTCAGCATAATTGTCAATTACCAATTGTCAATTACTCCCTAATCTTGTCCCACGCATTGTTCTGGGAGGCGTTGATGCCCATGAGCAGGTCATAGACGGCTTCCTTCTCCTTCTGGGTACCCTTGCCCTTGTAGATGTTGGCCAGCTCGTCGCGTTTGTAGTCCGTCCATATCTGTGGCAGCAGACTCAGGGGCTTCGTCTCGTGCGCCGTCTTCAGACACTCCTCGAGGGCGGTGGTGACGTTGGTGCGTCCGCGCTCTGCGTTCTGTGCCATCTCGTCGAGTCCCTTGCGGTAGTAGTCGTACTGCAGCTGTCGGAAAGCTTTCAAGGGCGGATCCAGGTAGTCGTTGATGATGGCAAAGCGGTTGCGTGAGTCCTCAAACGACTTCCATCCAGGGAACCCCAGGTCCTGGGCGTTGTTCACCAGATTCATGCAGCGTTGCAGCACATCGGTGCCGCCCATCGGCGAGAAACTGTCGAGGTCTATTCCAATGATGAGGAAGGAGTAGTAGGCCATGAGTGCAACCAGCTGATTCTCAATGGCTTCCTCGTTGAAGAAGAGCTGGTCAAACTGCACGAAGGTGAAGTCGAACTGCTTGTCGGTGTTGTTGTAGATGGTGGTGGTGTAGGCAGAGTTATAGACGGGGCGGTTGGCCTGTATGAGTGCTGTGCAGTGGAAGTTGTTCTCGTCCTTGTTGTACTTCTCGACCGTGATGTTGAAGTTACAGACGATGCGCTCGTTCTCCTGGAACTGCAGCGCCGTCCATTGCTGGTCGTCCATGAACTGCTGCAGTGTCTGCTGCAGGTTCTCGAAGACGGACGCGTCGCTACCCTGAATCTTCGAGTGGTTGATGTTGATCTTGGCCTGAAGCTCCTGCGCCCCTGCAGGGCTAAATGACAAATGACAAATGATAAATGATAAACCTATCAGCCACCATTTTCTATGGAGTCCTATGATGTTACTTCTCATTGCGCCTATCATTTACCACTTTTCATTCTTCATTCTTCATTATTCATTAGCGAAGCGCCTCTTTATTCATTAGCGAAGCGCTTGCGCTTCGCGCAGCCTGATGCGTGTCAGCACCTGCTTGGTGTTGTAGGTGAAGTCGCCGCCCAGTATCCAGCTGTAGTAGCCTGGGTCGAAGCGCAGCACGTCGGCAACGGGCTTGCCCTTGTGCTTGCCGAAGTTGAATACCTCAGTACGCTGTCCGTTGACGTCGGCCCAGACGATGCGTCCTGCGAAGTCCACGTTGTCGTTCATCTTCGAGAACGCTGCCAGCTTCTCGATGTCGTTCTCCAGCACCTTCTCGGCATCCTCGTTGGCGCCAGGGGCATACTTGTCGAGCTCGCCCATCAGCACGCGATACGTCGCCTCTGTGTCCTGGTCGGCACGGTGGGCCTCGAAGTCGTCCTCCATCTTTCGTCCGCAGTAGAACTTATAGGCGGCAGCCAGGTTGCGTCGCTCCATCTTGTGGAAGATGGTCTGCGCGTCAACGAGACAGCACTTCTGGAAGTCGAAGTCGATGCCTGCACGCAGGAACTCCTCGGCCAGCAGCGGAATGTCGAAGTGGTTCGAGTTGAAGCCGGCGAAGTCGCACCCTGTGAAGTTCTCGCTGAGCTTCGCTGCCAGCTGCTTGAAGGTGGGCTTGTCCTTCACCATCTCGTTGGTGATGCCCGTCAGCTGTTCCACCTCGGCAGGTATGACACATTCGGGGTTGACCATCTCGTCGCCGCGCTCCTCGTGTCCGTCAGGATACACCTTAATATATGATATCTGTATGATGCGGTCTTTGACCAAGTCGAGTCCGGTCGTCTCCAGATCGAAGATGACCAGTGGCTTTTTGAGATTCAGTTTCATTGCTTCTCTGACTGCGTTAACTTCCCTAACTCCGTTAATCATTAATCAGCATCGGCATCATCAGCATCAGCACATCCTGGTTCTCAGGCTGCTCTGACGGCAGTACCAGTCCGGCGCGGCTGGGGTCAGCCAGCTGGATGACGACCTCTGGACAGGTGAAGTTGTTCAGAATCTCGATGAATGACGAGCCTTTGAAGCCGATGCTCATGGGCTGTCCGTTGTACTCGCAGGTCATGCGCTCAGTGGCGGTCTTCGAGAAGTCGTAGTCCTCAGCGTCGAGCTGCAGCGTGGTGCCCTCCACGTGGAAGCGGATGAGGTTGCTCGAGTCGTTGGCGAACGGCTGTACGCGGCGCAGAGCAGCCATCAGTCCGTTGCGGTCGATGCGCAACTCGTTGGGGTTGTTCTGCGGAATGACGCTGTTGTAGTTGGGGTAGCGGCCCTCGATGAGTCGGCACTGGATGGTGCCGTCGCCGTAGTTGATCTCGGCGTTGCGCTCGTCGAAGCGTATGACGACATCACCACCGTCCTTGCCCAGCAGGTTCTTCAGCAGCGTGGCAGGCTTCTTCGGCAGGATGAAGGCCGAGGGCTGGTCGCTCTTGATGGTGAATATCTTGTTGCGCACCAGCTTGTGTCCGTCGCTGGCCACGATGGCCAGGCAGTCGGGTGTCAGGTCAAAGTAGATGCCGTTCATGACGGGGCGCAGCTCGTCCTGAGCCGTTGCGAAGATAGAGCGGTTGATGTTATCGAGCAGCAGCATGTTGGCAATGACGATGGTGCTGGCGCCGTCGCTCACCTGCTGTTGTACAGGGTACTCGTCGGCACTCTCGACGGGCAGTGAGAAGAGACCGTTCTGGTAGCTGATCTTGGCGATGTTCGTCGTCTGGTCCACATCGAACGTGATGGGCTGCTCCGAGAATCCCTTGACGGCCTCCAGCAGGTCGTGGCTGTTCATGGCGAAGCGTCCGTCGCCGTCGGCCTCGGTCAGTTCGACGGTTGTCTGCATGGTGTTCTCGCTGTCCGAGGCAGTGAGCTGCAGGGTCTGTCCGCTGATGTTGAAGACAAAGTCGCCGAGGATGGGCAGGGCGTTCTTACTGTTGAT
Source organism: uncultured Prevotella sp. (assembly GCA_964561385.1). Lineage (GTDB taxonomy): Bacteria > Bacteroidota > Bacteroidia > Bacteroidales > Bacteroidaceae > Prevotella. The sequence continues at coordinate 4,652 of CAZLPO010000033.1, read as the reverse complement.
GACTTTCGAGAGAGCAACGAGCTTGTTGCTGAGTGCTGTGCTTGATACTGTAAATCTCATGTTATTTTTGTTTTTAGTTCTTTCTTTGGGAGTACAAAGATAAGAAAAAACTATGTGATTAGAAAAATTTATGCCGAAAAATTATGCCTTTCAAACTATTTTTAGTAATTTCGCAAGCGATTTAGCAAAAATACATAAAAAAAACAAACAATAAGACAACAAGCATTATGGATTTAACAGGAAAAGTCATTGCCATTCTCCCGGCAAACAGTGGTGTGTCTCAGCGCACAGGCAACCCTTGGATGAGTCAGGAATACGTCATTGAGGTACCAGGTCAGTACCCCCGCAAGATGCTATTCCGCATCTTTGGTGAGGACCGCATCAAGCAGTTCAGTATTCAGGCCGGCGAGGAGATAACCGTTCAGTTCGACATCGACGCTCACGAGTACAACGGCCGTTGGTTCAACGAGATCCGTGCCTACAACATCTTGCGTGGCCAGGCAGCCCAGACGATTCCCGCCGCTACGCCGTTCCCGCCGCAGGATGCTGCACAGCCCGCAGCCCCTGCAGCCGCAGCGCCGTTCCCTCCTGCACAGGAGCCTGCCGCTGAGGGTAGCAGCGACGACCTGCCCTTCTAACCTTTAAAGTAATATTGTCCGCGCTTGCGCGTGATGCGCCCGTAGTTGATGGCGTGGACAGGACAATGATGATAGCAGCTGAGACAACACGTACAGCTGCTATCATTTTTCCATGTCGGCACCTGGTCGAACACGATGTCGCCCGTGGGACACACCTGGGCGCAGCGGCCGCAGTGGGTGCACACGTCGGCATCGACGGTGAACTTGCGGTCGGTAATCATCCGCGCGTTGAAGTAGCCGCCGATGACGTGCGACATCACCCAGGGTGCCACACCGCGTGTCAGCTCTTCGTAGTCCGTGCGCCGCTCCTTCACTGTCTGGCAGAACACCGTCAGGCGCTCCGTCGCCCTACTTATCTTTTCATGTTCGCGCGCAGGCGTGTCTGTGTACATGAACGGCAGACAGACGTAGCTCTCGGGCATGATGAGCGACTGCACTGCCTGCAGCCTGATGCCTTTTTCGCCGAGCTGCCGTCCGAACATCTCCATAGCCCGTCCGATGCTGTCACCGCAGGTGCACAGCGCATAGGCATAGTGGCCTGCCGCATTGCTGATGCGCAGCTTGTCAATGAACTGTCGGACGATGTGTGGCGGCTGCCAGCCATGAACGGGGAAGCAGAATCCCAGTCGCTCGTCGTCGCTGAGGGTGTATTCACACGGCGTCTTCAGCTCCTCAGGGATGAAGAGCAGGCGTTCGCCAGTCTCCGCTGCCAGCCGTTCGGCTGCCCAGCGGGTGTTGCCTGTACCTGAAAAATAGAAAATCATGGTGCAAATATACAAAAAAAATCGTACCTTTGCACCCGCAATGAGATATTTTGTGACTTTTAACTATGACGGCACCCGCTACCACGGATGGCAGATACAGCCCAACGGCGACTCTGTGCAGCAGCAGTTGCAGCATGCCCTGTCGCTGCTGTTGCGTCATGACATAATTGTGACAGGAGCAGGCCGAACCGATGCCGGCGTTCATGCCCGTATGATGGTGGCCCATTTCGACACCGACAGCGAGCTCGATGGCCAGCAGCTGACCTACAAGCTGAATAAGCTGTTGCCGCAGGACATCGCCGTCAGCAGTGTCCGTCGAGTTGCCGACGACCTGCATGCGCGCTTCTCGGCCACCAGTCGCATGTACCGCTACTATATCCATACAGCGAAGAATCCGTTCCTCAGAAGTACTTCATGTGAAATTCATTATCCGCTGGACTTCAATGAGATGAACCGTGCGGCACAAGTATTGATGGAGTATCAGGACTTTGGTGCCTTCTGCAAGGCCCATGCCGATGTGAAGACCACGCTGTGCCAGATGATGGAGGCCCGTTGGCACCAGACGTCGCCCACCACGTGGTACTTCGAGATACGTGCCAACCGCTTCCTGCGCAACATGGTGCGCGCCGTCGTCGGTACCCTCATCGATGTGGGGCGCGGCAGGGTGACGCTCGACGGATTTCGTCAGATTATAGAAGGAAAAAAGCGGACAAATGCAGGCGAGTCGATGCCTGCTCATGCCCTCTTTCTTGAAGATATTACGTATTAACAATGTGGTTAGTATTGGCATTTATGTCGGCAGCGCTGTTAGGCTGCTATGACTCGTTGAAGAAGCAGGCGCTCAAGGGCAACGCCGTGCTCCCTGTGCTGTTCCTCAACACGCTCTTTTCGTCGTTGGTGTTCCTGCCGTTCATCGTGCTGAGCCACGGCTCGACACTCCTCGACGGCACCATCCTCCACGTTGCCTCTGGCGGCTGGGAGGTCCACCGCTACGTGCTGCTGAAGGCGCTCATCGTGCTCTCCAGCTGGGTGCTCGGCTATTTTGGCATGAAGCACCTGCCGCTGACCATCGTCGGCCCCATCAACGCCACCCGTCCTGTGATGGTGCTCGTCGGTGCCCTGCTGGTCTTTGGCGAACGGCTGAACGTGTGGCAGTGGATTGGTGTGGTGCTCGCCGTCGCCTCGTTCCTGCTGCTGAGCCGCTCAGGCAAGAAGGAGGGCATCGACTTCCGCCACGACCACTGGATCTACATGATTGTGGGTGCGGCGGCGCTGGGCGCCCTCAGCGGCCTCTACGACAAATATCTCATGGCACCCGTCAGCGAGGGTGGGGTAGGCCTCGACCGCATGCTCGTGCAGTCGTGGTATAACATCTACCAGTGCCTCATGATGCTCGTTATGCTGTGGCTGCTGTGGTGGCCCAAGCACCACGAGACCACGCCCTTCCACTGGTCGTGGAGCATCCTGGGTGTCAGCCTGTTCCTGTCCACGGCCGACTTCCTCTACTTTTATTCGCTTAGTCTGCCCGATGCCATGATCAGCATTGTTTCGATGGTGCGTCGCGGCTCCGTCGTCGTCAGCTTCCTTTTCGGCGCCTGGCTGTTCCACGAGCGCAACCTCAAGGCGAAAGCCTTCGACCTCGCCCTCGTCCTGCTCGGCATGCTGTTCCTCTACATCGGCTCGCGCTGACGTACCCTCGTACCTCCGTTATGTTAATATGTGTTACCTTTGACGCCTTGTGTGTTAAAGAGCTGTTGGCTGACTCGTTTATCCTTAATTCCGATGGTGATGTTGTTGGAGGTGAACTGATAGATGAGAATGCTGAAGGTGACGGACTAAGTCGCCGTCAGACAACCTGGAACGACTTCGACGACGAATAGTTCTGAACCATACGGACATAAGAAAAGCTGGGAGCAATCCCAGCTTTTTTTTGTTGCCCAAGTGATGGCTTCACACCCTGAACCGTATGTACGTGCGGTCGTCAAAGCCGTTGAAGCCAGGGCGGAAGCCCTTCGTGGCCTGGAAGCTGCCGATGTTCAGCGGGTCCTCCTCGCGCTGCCGGCTCAGCCGTTGCTCGCTTTCCGCAAGGGTGGGGCAGAGAAACGGGTAGCCGTCCGTCGCCATCACGATCTCCCACGGACGGAAGTCGAGCGTCACCGTCCGCACGTGCTGACGCGGTATGTGGAACCCGTCGACGACACTGTACGTCACGTTCTGCTCGCGCATCGTCTCCAGCATCCGCGGAATGATGACTGCGCGCGCCCTGTCCTCGCTCAGCAGCTCCTCCTGCGTCGTGCCCGCCGCCAGCAGCCGCCGCGCCTCTGCAGCACGCATCGCCGCCAGCTCCGCCTCGTAGGGTTTCGGATTGTCCATCAGCTCGCCCCCCACCAGACACTGGCAGTCGCCCACCATCCACAGCTCTCGGCACAGACGGCTGTACACCGCCACTGAGCACGTCAGGCGGTCCTCCGGATGCTCCTGCAGCCGCTCCGTCATCCGCCGCCCGTAGTGGCTGCGTACGGCCGCCGTCACGCCAGTGAGGAATCTCTCCAGCGTCGTCTCCTTCGGCATGCGACTGATGTAGCGCGCCACAATCTTCATGGCCTGCCGTCCGTTCGTCCGCCACAGCGAGTGCCGGTAGTCCGACTTCGACGTGCTGCCGTCGATCACGGCAATGAAGTCTGGCGTCACCACCAGACCGTCCTCGCCCTCCCCCTGTGGGTCCTTGGCTATACAGCTCTGTTCAATCACTTCCATTTCTTTTCCTTTTCTTCTTAAGCTCAAAACATAGTGAAATGACCGCAATGACTACACCCAAGAAGCCAACAAAAAGAGTAATCAGGTCATAATTCTCTTTTGCCCAGTTCATCAATGCATCCATATTCTCCTAACTGACTGATGATTAAGATGATAGAAGTCGCAGACAGAGCGCTGCTTCCTTAGCCCTCGTTCTTTCTTTGCTCAAGAATCTGTAGAATTCTGCTCACGTTATTACACATGCCCCAAACCTTAAAGAAGAGGACAATACAACATACCAGCCATGCAATACCTATTACGAAAGATACCAGACCGATAAAAACTCCAAAAAATCCTAATGGTTCCATTCCCATAATTGTAAGTATTTGATTGATTAAAATGAGTAACTTCTCGCCTTTTGTCGGCAAAGTTACGAAAAAAGCTTGTAAAGAGCAACGGATTTTGGAGAATTAACGCAGAAAGCGCGTAAATAAAAGGCAAGACGGGGATTTAG
>CAZLPO010000032.1:0-20572 GCA_964561385.1 uncultured Prevotella sp. | reverse complement strand
ACAAGCTCATCAACTGGGGACGTGCCAACTCGCTGTGGTCGCTGACCTTTGCCACCTCGTGCTGTGGTATTGAGTTCATGGCCTGTGGCTGTTCGCGTTACGACTTCGCCCGCTTCGGGTTTGAGGTGACACGTAACTCCCCCCGTCAGGCCGACCTCATCATGTGTGCCGGTACGATTACTCACAAGATGGCTCCTGCGTTGAAGCGTCTGTATGACGAGATGGCCGAGCCGAAGTATGTCATTGCCGTCGGTGGCTGCGCCATCTCGGGCGGTCCCTTCAAGTCGTCCTACCACGTGGTGAAGGGCATCGAGGAGATTGTCCCTGTTGACGTCTTTATCCCTGGCTGTCCCCCGCGTCCGGAGGCTATCATGTATGGCATGATGCAGCTGCAGCGTAAGGTGAAGATCGAGAAATTCTTCGGTGGAGCCAACCACAAGCAGACCGCAGAGGAGCGTGAGCTCGGTGTGTCGAACGAGGAACTGACGTTCCGCGAGAAACTGGGTGACCGTCGTCGTGAGCCCATCGTGGTGACCGACGTGCCTCAGGAGTTTGTAGAAGAGATGAAGAAATCAAGTGTAAAGGAGGACGAAGCATGAAGTTAGAATTCATATCATTTGAGTTTGACAAGTTCGCACAGGAGATGCAGAACTTGAAGGAGCAGAAAGGCTTCGACTACCTCGTGACCATCGTCGGTGAGGACTTTGGTGAACAAGAAGGCCTCGGCTGTGTCTATATTCTGGAGAACACCAAGACGCACGAGCGTTGCTCGGTGAAGCAGCTGGCCAAGACACAGGTCTGTGGCGATGGCATCGCATCGAATGGCACAGGAGAGACCGACGGACAGCTCATCCCCTTCATCCCCACTGTCTCAAACATCTGGCGCGTGGCCGACCTGTTGGAGCGCGAGGTTTACGACTTCTTCGGCATCGTGTTCCTGGAACATCCCGATATGCGCCGCCTGTTCCTGCGTTCGGACTTCAAGGGCTATCCCTTCCGTAAGGACTGGAAGTTCAACGATGCGTATACGCTGGACGACGACGTGGAGCCCGACTACGGTCTGGAGTACTACCTGGACAAGGACGGTGTGCTGCAGGTGAAGCAGAACAAGCTCTTTACTGCTGATGACTATGTCATTAACATTGGTCCCCAGCACCCCTCAACGCACGGCGTGCTGCGTCTGCAGACGGTACTTGACGGAGAAACCGTCAAGCGCGTTTATCCGCATCTGGGTTATATCCATCGTGGTATTGAGAAGATGTGTGAGAACATGACATATCCCCAGACCCTTGCTTTAACCGATCGTCTTAACTACCTGAGTGCCATGATGCATCGTCATGCGCTGGTGGGCGTCATTGAGGAAGGTATGGGTGTTGAGCTGACCGACCGCATCAAGTATATCCGTACCATCATGGACGAGCTGCAGCGTATTGACAGCCACCTGCTCTACGTAGGCTGCTGCGCACAGGACATGGGTGCCCTGACGGCATTCCTCTACTCGATGCGCGACCGTGAGCATGTGCTGAACTGCATGGAAGAGACAACCGGTGGCCGCCTGATTCAGAACTATTATAGGATAGGCGGTCTGCAGGACGATATCGACCCCAACTTCGTGAAGAACGTGAAGGACCTCGTGAAGTACATGAAGCCCATCATTCAGGAGTATGTCGACGTGTTCGGCGACAACATCATTACCCACAACCGCTTCGAGAACGTCGGTCCGATGTCGTTGGACGACTGTATCTCGTATGCCGTTACCGGTCCTGCCGGACGTGCCTCTGGCTGGAAGAACGATGTCCGCAAGTCACACCCCTATGACATGTATGACAAGGTGGAGTGGGAGCAGGTCACGATGACCGGCTGCGACACGATGGACCGCTACACCATCCATATCCAGGAGATGTATCAGAGCCTGGCCATCATCGAGCAGCTCATCGACAACATTCCCGAGGGAGACTTCTACGTCAAGCAGAAGCCCATCATCAAGGTGCCCGAGGGACAGTGGTACTTCTCCGTGGAGGGTGCCTCCGGTGAGTTCGGTGTCTATCTTGACTCGCGTGGCGACAAGAGCCCGTACCGTCTGAAGATGCGTCCCATGGGACTGTCGCTGACGGGAGCGCTCGACCCGATGCTGCGTGGGCAAAAGATTGCCGACCTCGTGGCTACCGGCGCTGCTATTGACTTCGTAATCCCCGACATCGACCGATAGTCGGAAAGTAAAAAGGTAAAAAACAAAGAAAGTATGTTCGATTTTTCTATTATAACAAAATGGTTCGACGACCTGCTGCGCTACGGCATCGGGTTGGACCAATTCTGGATCATACTGATAGAGTGCGTGCTGGTGGGAGCCGCCATCCTCGTGGGATATGCGCTCATCGCCATCGTACTGATATTTATGGAGCGTAAGGTCTGCGCCTACTTCCAGTGCCGCCTGGGCCCGATGCGCGTAGGCTACTGGGGCTTGCTGCAGGTGTTTGCCGACGTGCTGAAGATGCTCATCAAGGAGATCTTCTTTGTCGACAAGGCCGACAAGCTGCTCTATCTTGTTGCCCCGCTGCTGGTCATCATCGGCTCGGTGGGTGCCTTCTCATTCCTGCCCTGGAACAATGGAGCCACGGTGCTCGACTTCAACGTCGGCATCTTCCTGCTGACCGCTATCTCGTCGATAGGTGTCGTCGGCATCTTCCTTGCCGGTTGGGGCTCTAACAACAAGTACTCTGTCGTCTCGGCCATGCGTGGTGCCGTGCAGATGATTTCCTACGAGATGTCGCTTTGCCTCTGTCTCATCACAGCCGTCATCCTGACTGGCACGATGCAGATGTCGGGTATCGTCGAGGCCCAGACAGGACCTTGGCGCTGGCTCATCTTCCAGGGACATGTGCCTGCACTCATCGCCTTCTTCGTGTTCCTCATTGCCGGTAACGCAGAGGCCAACCGTGGCCCGTTCGACATGGCTGAGGCCGAGAGTGAGCTGACGGCCGGTCACCACACCGAGTACTCGGGCATGGGCTTCGGCTTCTTCTACCTGGCTGAGTTCCTGAACCTCTTCATCATCGCTGGTATCGCTGCCACCGTCTTCCTGGGCGGTTGGGCACCTGTCAATATCGGTGTTGAGGCTTTCGACCAGGTGATGGACTACATCCCCGGTATCGTCTGGTTCCTGGGCAAGGCATTCCTGCTTGTATGGATTCTGATGTGGATCAAGTGGACGTTCCCGCGTCTGCGTATCGACCAGATCCTGAAGCTGGAGTGGAAGTACCTGATGCCTGTGGCACTTATCAACCTTGTAATTATGACTGTTGTAGTGGCCCTTGGCCTGTATATTAAATAAGGTATTGAAATGGAAAACAATCAAGGATATTTCACTGAACTCGGGCACGGACTGAAGACGCTGGCTACGGGCATGAAGATAACCTGGAAGGAATACTTCAAGGACTTCTTCACCAACAAGTCGACGGAACAGTACCCCGAGAACCGCAAGACCACGCTCCACGTGGCCAAGCGTCACCGCGGACGTCTCGTCTTTAAGCGCGACGAGAACGGTCAGTACAAGTGCACGGCATGCACCCTTTGCGAAAAGGCCTGTCCCAACGGAACCATTAAGATCACGGCCCACATGGCCGAAGACCCTGAGACGGGCAAGAAAAAGAAGGTGCTCGACGACTATGCGTACGACCTGGGCGACTGCATGTTCTGCCAGCTCTGTACGAACGCCTGCAACTTTGACGCTATTGAGTTCACTAACGACTTCGAGAACGCGGTCTTTGACCGTAGCAAGCTGGTGCTCCACCTCGATAAGGAGCAGTATGAGGGCGGTTCGCTGCCTAACCTGCTGGACGGTGGCGCACCCTTCGAGGTTGGTAAGTTTAACACTAAAACGAAGTAAGGACCTATGGCAAATATCATTATGTTTTGCATCCTTGCGGTTGTCATTCTCGGCTCTGCCGTTCTCTGTGTGACAACCAAGCGGATTATGCGTGCAGCAACATTCATGCTGTTCGTGCTCTTTGGTGTGGCAGGCCTTTACTTCCTGCTCGACTACACCTATCTGGGAGCTGCCCAGATATCAGTCTATGCCGGCGGTGTGACGATGATCTACGTCTTCGTTATCCAGCTGGTCAGCAAACAAACCCTGCAGGGCATGGTGGAGCGTCTGAAGGGCAGCCGTGTCATCTTCGGCGCCTTGATGTCGCTTGTTGGCCTGGCTACGGTGCTGTTTGTGTTCCTGAAGAATGAGTTAATCAGCCGTGCTGCCGAGGTGGCCGACGTTGAGGTGCCCATGAGCACCATCGGTAGGGCTCTGGTCGGTTCAGACAAGTTCGAGTATGTGCTCCCCTTCGAGTTCATCTCAATCTTCCTGCTGGCTTGCATCATCGGCGCTTTGGTAGTATCAAGAAAAGTGGAGGATTAAGCTATGGTACCAGTACAGTGTTATTTCGTGCTTTCAGCACTTCTGTTCTTCATCGGCGTCTACGGTTTCATCAGCCGTCGTAACCTGATTGCCATGCTCATCTCCATCGAGCTGGTGCTCAACGCTGTTGACATTAACTTCGCCGCTTTCAACCGCCTGCTCTTCCCGACTGGCATGGAGGGTATGTTCATGACGCTCTTCTCCATCGGTGTCTCCGCAGCTGAGTCGGCAGTGGCCATCGCGATTATCATCAATGTCTACCGTAACTTCAAGAGTGACAATGTAGACAGTATTATGAACATGAAAAGATAAGTAAGCATTATGGGATTTGAATATACAGTTTTTATTCTGCTGCTGCCGCTGCTGTCCTTCATTGTGTTAGGACTTGCCGGCATGAAGATGTCTCATAAGACCGCCGGTCTTATCGGTACATGTTCGCTTGGACTGGTCACCGTCCTGTCGTACATGGCGGCTTTCCAGTATTTCACCGCCGACCGCGTGAACGGTGTCTTTCAGACGATTGTCCCCTACAACGTGACGTGGCTGCCTCTGGGCGACCTGCACTTTGATATGGGTATTCTGCTTGACCCCATCTCGGTGATGATGCTCATCGTCATCTCCACCGTGTCGTTCATGGTGCACATCTACTCGTTCGGCTATATGCACGGTGAGAAGGGCTTCCAGCGCTATTATGCCTTCCTGAGCCTCTTCACCATGTCGATGCTCGGACTGGTGCTCGCTACCAATATTTTCCAGATGTATATGTTCTGGGAGCTGGTGGGTGTATCCAGCTACCTGCTCATTGGTTTCTACTATCCGCTGAAGCCCGCCATTGCCGCCTCTAAGAAGGCGTTCATCGTGACTCGCTTCGCCGATATGTTCTTCCTGGTCGGTATCCTGCTCTTCGGCTACTACACAGAGTCGTTCAGCTTCTCGTTTGCCGGCGACATTGTGATGGGGCAGGGCACCACGCCCTTCATCCCATGTGATGTGACGAAGGCTGTGGCTTACGGTTCGATGATTATTCCTACCGCACTCGTACTGATGTTCATCGGTGGTGCCGGTAAGAGTGCCATGTTCCCGTTGCACATCTGGCTGCCCGACGCCATGGAGGGTCCGACGCCTGTGTCGGCACTCATCCACGCCGCTACGATGGTGGTGGCTGGTGTGTTCCAGATTGCACGTATGTTCCCGTTGTGGATAGAGTATGCTCCCGAGGCTATGTCAATCGTTGTCTGGGTGGGTGTCTTCACCGCTTTCTATGCCGCTGCCGTGGCCTGTGCCCAGAGCGACATCAAGCGTGTGCTGGCCTTCTCGACCATTTCTCAGATTGCCTTCATGATGGTGGCATTGGGCGTTTCGCTGCCAGGTCATCATGGTGTACTCGACAACCACGCACAGCTGGGCTTCATGGCTGGTATGTTCCATCTGTTCACCCACGCTATGTTCAAGGCTTGTTTGTTCCTTGGTGCCGGTTGTATCATCCATGCCGTCCACTCAAACGAGATGGCCATGATGGGTGGTTTGCGCAAGTATATGCCGATTACGAACATCACATTCCTGATTTCGTGCTTCGCCATTGCCGGTATTCCTTTCTTCTCGGGTTTCAGCTCGAAGGATGAGATTATTACCGCTTGCTTTGCCTACAGCCCTGTGGTAGGTTGGATCATGACCGGTATCGCCGCCATGACTGCTTTCTACATGTTCCGTCTGTATTATGGCATCTTCTGGGGAACAGAGAATGTGGAGGCTCACGAGCACCATACACCTCATGAGGCTCCTGCTACGATGACTATTCCTCTCATTGTGCTTTGCATTATTACGATGGGTGTGGGTATCTATTCTACTATTGCCGGTTTCGCAGGGTGGGGTGGAAACTTCGGACAGTTCGTCAATGCCGAGGGTACCAACTACACCATCCACTTCGACACGCAGATTGCAGCTACTTCTACCATCATTGCCATCCTGAGCATCTGTCTGGCTACCTATATATATAAAGGTGAGAGCCAGCCTATTGCCGACCGTCTGTATAAGACGTTCCCGAAGCTGCACCGCGCAGCCTACAAGCGTTTCTATCAGGACGAAATTTGGCAGTACGTTACGCACCGCATCATCTTCCGTTGCATCTCCAAGCCCGTGGCATGGTTCGACCGTCATGTCGTTGACGGTACGTTCAACTTCCTGGCGTGGGGCGCTAACGAGGCTGGCGAGTCGTTACGTCCCTGGCAGAGCGGCGATGTGCGTCAGTATGCTGTTTGGTTCCTCACCGGTACGGTGGCATTAACATTAATCCTATTATGTCTATAGGCCCTATGAGACCTATAAGACCTATAAGACTTATACGATTATGAATATATTAAGTTTATTCGTTTTAATTCCCGCCCTGATGCTTCTGGGATTGTGGATTGCCCGCAACCTCAATCAGGTGCGTGGTGTGATGGTGGCAGGTGCAAGCTGTCTGCTGGCTCTGTCAGTCTGGCTGACTGTCTATTTCATTCAGCAGCGTAGCGCCGGTAACACCGATGACATGCTGCTGGTGGCAGCCATCGACTGGTTCAAACCGCTCAACATCAAGTATGCAGTGGGCGTCGACGGTATCTCGGTCGTCATGCTTCTGCTGTCGAGTATCATCGTATTCACGGGAACTTTTGCCTCGTGGCAGCTGAAGCCCCTGACCAAGGAGTACTTCCTTTGGTTCACGCTGCTGTCGACGGGTGTCTTCGGTTTCTTCATCTCTACCGACCTCTTCACGATGTTCATGTTCTACGAGGTGGCACTTATCCCGATGTACCTGCTTATCGGTGTCTGGGGTTCCGGACACAAGGAGTACTCGGCCATGAAGCTGACTTTGATGCTCATGGGAGGCTCGGCATTGCTGATTATCGGTATCCTGGGCATTTACTTCTTCTCCGGTGCTACGACGATGGACGTCAACGAGATTGCCCGCATGCACAACATCCCGGTTGATATTCAGGAGATATTCTTCCCCTTCATCTTCATTGGTTTCGGTGTGCTTGGTGCCCTGTTCCCCTTCCACACATGGTCGCCCGATGGTCATGCCTCGGCCCCCACGGCCGTCTCCATGCTCCACGCTGGTGTGCTGATGAAGCTGGGAGGCTACGGCTGTTTCCGCGTGGCCATGTTCCTGCTGCCTGAGGCTGCACAGGAGTTGTCGTGGATATTCCTTATCCTGACCACCATCTCGGTTGTGTATGGTGCCTTCTCAGCTTGTGTACAGACCGACCTGAAGTACATCAATGCTTACTCGTCGGTGTCGCATTGCGGACTGGTGCTCTTTGCCCTGCTGATGATGTCACAGACAGCTGTTACCGGTGCCATTCTGCAGATGCTGTCGCATGGTCTGATGACGGCCCTCTTCTTCGCACTCATCGGTATGATTTACGGTCGTACACACACACGTGACATCCGCGAACTGGCCGGTCTGATGAAGATTATGCCATTCCTGGCTGTAGGTTATGTAATCGCTGGTCTTGCTAACCTCGGACTTCCGGGCTTCTCGGGCTTCATTGCTGAGATGACCATCTTCGTTGGTGCCTTCGGCGCTGACCCGCTTTCAGGCGATCCCAATATGTCGTTCCGTATGGTGGCCACGATTATTGCCTGTACCTCGATTGTTGTTACCGCAGTCTACATTCTGCGTGTTGTTGGCAAGATCTTGTATGGCGAAGTTGAGAACAAGCACTATCTGGAGCTGACCGACGCTACGTGGGACGAGCGCGTTGCCGTTATCTGCCTCATCTTCTGTGTGGCAGGTCTCGGAACGTTCCCGTTCTGGGTGAGCAACATCATCTCGCCCTCGGCCGGTTCTATTCTGCATTCTATTGGTGTTATGTAAAGTAAAGGAGGACAATAAGATATGAATTACAGTCAATTCTTAAGTATGATTCCCGAGGCAGCCCTCGTAGCTGTGCTCGTGATACTGTTCTTTGCCGATTTCGCCCTGCATAAGAGTGAGAAAAAGCACACCGTGCTCAGCTATCTGACCATGGTGCTGCTGCTGGCGCAGACCTTGCTCTGCCTGACGGCTGAACCCGATTATGCTTTCGGCGGCCTCTATGTCACTTCTGCCATATCGGGTGTTATGAAAACCATCCTGACGGCCGGTACGCTCATTGTTGTCATTATGGCCCAGGCTTGGATAGAGAATGGTGCCCGTAAGTATGAGGGTGAGTTTTATATGCTCGTCGTGTCGACATTGTTGGGCATGTATATCATGATCAGTAGTGGTAACTTCCTGATGTTCTTCCTCGGACTCGAGACCGCTTCGGTGCCTATGGCTTGTCTGGTGGCCTTCGATAAGATGAAGAAGCAGTCGGCTGAAGCTGCTGCCAAGTACATCTTGACGGCTACGTTCTCAAGCGGTGTCATGCTTTATGGAATCTCGCTCCTCTATGGTGCGACCGGCACGCTCTACTTCTTTGACATGGTCGACAAATTCCGTCAGGGCATCCCACAGCTGACAATGGTCATTGCTGGTCTCGTGTTCTTCTTCAGTGGACTGGGCTTCAAGCTCTCGCTCGTGCCCTTCCACCTCTGGACAGCCGATACCTATCAGGGCGCTCCAACACCGGTCACCGGTTATCTGAGCGTCATCTCGAAAGGTGCTGCCGCACTGGCACTCTGCATCATCCTGATGCGTGTCTTCCAGCCCCTTATCGAGTACTGGCAGGTGCTGCTTGGTATTGTTGTCGTGCTGACCATCACCATTGGTAACCTGTTTGCCATCCGTCAGTCGGAGCTGAAGCGCTTCATGGCCTTCTCCAGTATTTCACAGGCTGGTTATATCATGCTGGCCGTGATGGGTAACTCGGCTTTGGGCGTTAGCGCGCTGACGTACTATGTGCTGGTCTATGTGGTTGCCAATATGGCAGTCTTCACGGTTATCAATGTCGTGGAGCATAACAATGGCGGACGCACCGACATGGCAGCCTACAATGGTTTCTACCAGACTAATCCCAAGCTGTCGTTCCTCATGACGATTGCTTTGTTCTCGCTGGCAGGTATTCCTCCGTTCGCAGGTATGTTCTCGAAATTCTTCGTTTTCATGGCTGCAGCCGGCGAGGGGTCGTTCTGGGCCTACTTCGTAGTGTTTGTTGCCTTGGTTAACACGGTCGTGTCACTCTATTACTATCTGCTTATCGTCAAGGCCATGTATATCACCAAGACAGATACACCGCTGCCCACCTTCCGGAGCGATTGTTACACCCGTCTGGCTCTTGGACTCTGCACAGCAGGTGTCATCGCCTTTGGCGTCATGTCGTTTGTCTATGGCTGGATAGCACATGCTGCAGCATAAGAGGCAGTAATGCGATTCTCATAAAAAAATTCCGATGACACACGCGTGTTATCGGGATTTTTTTGTATCTTTGCGACATTAATCAATAATACCTATTTTTATATGGCGACAGTAGATGACAAGAAAGTGATTTTCTCGATGGTAGGTGTGAGTAAGACCATCCAGCAGAATCAGAAGCAAGTGCTCAAGAACATTTACCTCAGTTTCTTCTATGGGGCCAAAATCGGCATTATCGGTCTCAATGGCGCCGGTAAGTCAACGCTCATGAAAATCATTGCCGGATTGGACGAACAGTATCAGGGACAGGTGGTGTGGAGTCCGGGCTATAGCGTAGGCTACCTGCCGCAAGACCCGCCATTAGACGAGACGAAGACCGTCAAGGAGAACGTTCAGGAAGGTGTGCAGCATGTCTACGATGCATTGGCCGAGTATGATGATATCAATGTGAAATTCGGTTTACCCGAATTTTACGAAGACCCCGACAAGATGGACAAGCTGATGGCTCGTCAGGCTGAGTTGCAGGATATCATCGACGCTACCGATGCTTGGAACATGGACTCGAAGCTCGACCGTGCCATGGCTGCGCTGAACTGTCCGCCGGGCGACTGGCCCGTCACCAATCTCTCTGGTGGTGAGCGACGCCGTGTGGCCCTCTGCCGCCTGCTGCTTCAGAAGCCTGATGTGCTGCTGCTCGACGAGCCTACCAACCATCTGGATGCAGAGTCCATCGACTGGCTGGAACAACATCTGCAGCAATATGAGGGGACGGTCATCGCCGTCACCCACGATCGCTACTTCCTTGATGATGTGGCCGAATGGATTCTGGAGCTCGACCGTGGCGAGGGAATTCCTTGGAAGGGAAATTACTCGTCGTGGTTGGAACAAAAGTCACAACGTCTGGCTCAGGAAGAGAAACAAGCCTCGAAACGCCGCAAGACGCTGGAGCGTGAGTTGGAGTGGGTACGTATGGCGCCGAAGGCGCGTCATGCAAAGGGTAAGGCGCGTCTGAACTCGTATGAGACGATGCTGAACGAGGAGCAGAAGCAGAAGGAGGAGAAGCTTGAGATCTTCATTCCCAATGGACCACGCTTGGGCAACAAGGTGATTGAGGCCGAGCACGTCGCCAAAGCCTATGGTGAGAAGAAACTGTTTGGCGATCTGAACTTTACGTTGCCGCCTAATGGTATCGTGGGTGTCATCGGCCCCAATGGTGCCGGTAAGACCACGCTGTTCCGTCTCATTATGGGCATGGAGCAGGCCGATGCCGGTACGTTTAGTGTCGGTGAGACTGTGAGACTGAGCTATGTTGACCAGCAGCATAAGGACATTGACCCCCAAAAGACCGTTTACCAAGTGGTGTCGCAAGGCAACGAGACCATCCGCATGGGAGGCAAGGACGTCAACGTGCGTGCCTACCTGTCGCGTTTCAATTTCAGCGGTGCCGACCAGGAAAAGAAATGTGCCGTTCTTTCCGGCGGTGAGCGTAACCGCTTACACTTGGCTATCGCGCTGAAACAGGAAGGTAACGTGCTACTGCTTGATGAGCCGACAAATGATATCGATGTCAACACCCTACGTGCTTTGGAGGAAGGTCTTGAGGCTTTTGCCGGGTGTGCTGTCATCATCAGTCATGACCGTTGGTTCCTGGACCGTATCTGTACACACATCCTGGCCTTCGAGGGTGAGGGAAATGTCTTCTATTTTGAAGGTAACTACTCGGAGTACGAAGTTAACAAGGCCCAACGCCTGGGATTGGAAGAACCGAAGCGCATCCGTTATCGTAAACTAATGGAAGAATAATGAAGAATATTTGTATTGTTGTTGGTGCCCGACCTAACTTCGTGAAGGTGGCACCGTTACTGCGAGCTTTCGAAAAGGCAGAAGGAGCCCGGTGTACGCTTGTCTATGCTGGGAGTGAGAGTGATCCGACGCTCGAGCCATCGCTCTTCGATGATTTGCAGATGCCACGTCCTGACGTTTTTCTCGGCGTTGTAAGTCAGCGTTTGAATGAGATAACGGCCCAGGTCATGGGACGGTTGGATCAGTATATGGAAGAGCATCAGACGGACATCGTCATTGTGGTTGATGACCTTGCCTCGACCATGGCCGCTGCCATCACGGCCAAGAAGCGCGGTATAAAACTGGCACACCTCGTGGCCGGTACCCGTTCGTTTGACATTTCAATGCCCAAGGAGGTCAACCGTCTGGTCATTGACGCCTTGAGCGACTATATGTTCACCGCAGGAGTGAAGTCGAATAGTGTAGCTACTCGTGAGCAGCAGTCAGAGACGTCGCAGACCTACATGGTGGGCAACATCCTGATGGACACGCTACGCTATAACTTACCGCGTTTCCGTCAGCCCTCCAACTTCAGTCTTCCGTCTTCCTCGTATCTGGTGCTGACGCTGAACCGTCGTGTGCTGTTGTCTGATGAGGAAAAGCTCAGGCAGATTCTTCGCACGCTGACTGACAAGACGGGTGACGTGCCTATTGTCGCTCCGCTACGAGGCATGGCACTGGGTATCGTTGTCAGACTGTTGGCTGAACTTGATATACCATCGACAAAGTTCCATGTGCAGAACGCCATGCCATATCTGGAGTTTGGTTGGTTGACGGCACATGCCTGTGGCATCATTACCGACTCGGGTAATGTGGCAGAGGAGGCTACTTTCAACGGCGTACCTTGCATCACCTTGAACGACTATACGGAGCACCAGGAGACGGTTACCGTTGGTACGAACGTGCTTGTGGGCGGCGACCTTCAGAAGCTGTCGGACGCCCTGTCGTTGCTGCTTAGTGGAGGTTGGAAAAAAGCAGCGCTCCCGGACCGTTGGGACGGCAGGAGCGCTGAGCGTATTGTTCAAATCTTGCTTACTCAGTAACGGGGTCTAAAACGATGACCATCACGAGACCTTCTGCACTACCCTTGGTGATGACGTACTCTGTACCTGCCTGAACACGGATTTTCTCTAACTCGTAATACTTACCGTCGGCGTTCTCTGTACCGCTGACGGTTGTTTTTTCTCCGTTCAGCTTCACGTCGCGTCCCGACTTGGCCGTCCCCATGACGATGGTCATGTCGTAATTGAGGGCCGGTGTGAACGTGATGCTACCTTTGCTGTTGAGCTTCACACCACGCTTCAAGTAAGTACCGTTCCACGTTATCTTGCCGTCGCCATAGTCGCCACTGACAGTAAACATGCTGTTGGACGGGGCACCATCGAACGTAGCGGTGATAGTTCCTTCGGTCGGTGTGTCCGGATTGTCCGGGTTTTCAGGATTATCCGGATTATCGGGCGTGTCCGGCTGTGTCTCTTCGTCGCCGAAGAATCCGACGAGTGTCGACTTATACCCGGTTACCTTGGCTTTCAGGGCGCTGTCAATGGCATCCTTCGCATCGTCGTCTTCGCTAAATGTCCACTGCAGGTCGCCATGGGCCAGTCGTCCCGCTCCATACCAGCCGGTCACGATGGTTGGTACGTCATTAGCCGCATCTGGCTTATACGCGTACATCAAGCTGGCATCTGTGTCGAAGTTGTTGTAAGTGTAGTTGCCGACGACACTCTTATAGGTCGCTGGTACTTGCTCGTCGCGTGTCTCAGCAACGTAGGCATCAAACTCCGTTGTGTTCTTGGTATGGGGAATGAACGTTGTCAGCGACTTGCCCGTCAGCGTGTTGCCGTAGGCCTTGATCATACCGCCGTCATGGTCGTCGGCGAAACCATTTCTTCCGTCTGTGCCCTGTTCGGAGATGAGCATCGGGTTCTTTGAGTTACGGAAATAATTGGATTCAACGAAGATATTGGCACCCTTGACAGCACCCACGCCAATCTTCGCCACACCGTCATAGTAGTTGTTCCATACATGCACGCTCATAGAACGAACGCGTGGGTGACGTGAGTCAGAATGGTCGAACCAATTGTGGTGGTAGCACAGATAGTTCGGACCCGTCTCGCTCTTCATACCGCAGAGTGACGTCTTGCCGCTGTCCCAGAAATGGTTGTATGCGAAGGTGCAATAGCGTGCATCGTCCTTGACGTCGAGCGAGCCGTCACCCTTGGCCTGATCGGCTGCGCTGCCTGCATTGCCGTAGAAGAAGTCCATGTGGTGAATCCATGCGTGCTGCGTTCCTTTCAGCTGAACGCCATCGTCCTTGAAGTTAATGACGGCGAGGTTGCGCATCTCCACGCTTGTACCATTGTAGAAGGTCATGCCGAAACCGTTCAATGTGGCATCGTCGCCAATACCCTCCAGGGTGATATACATTTCCGTTGTGGCGTCTTTTCCTTTCAGTTGTAGTCCGTCCTCATCGCTGAGTCGCTGCTCCTTGTCGGTGCTTTGATAGTCTATCTCGCCGATGATGCGTACGGCGATGGGCGTCTTGTCTTCACCTTTCTGTTTTGCCGCAAATATTTTACCCAGTCCAGTAAAGGTTTCTCTGGTGCCTTTCTTGGCGTTGGTCGTCAGTTCCATGGTAACGGTATTGAAGTTATGCTTGGTGACATAGAGCACCTGAGCATCAGGTTTGAGTGTGCCGTCATCATTATAGGCGCCGACGCCTTGACAGTTGAGGTGAGCAAAGCCCGAGCGGTCGTATGCTCTGACTTCGAGTCCTGTGACGCTGCTGCTTTTGTCTGTATCTTCTTGGCCGTCTCCATTGACAGGTACCACTTTCAGGTCGTATGTTCCTGGCTTCAGTCCCACGACGTCGGCGCGGCCGTAGCTGCCATAGTTGCGTACCAGCTGGCGGTCAACAGGCGTGAAGTCGTTATACTGTCCCCCCTTGACATAAACATTGTATGACTTCATGTTCGCGAGCGGTGTCCATTTCACGAAAACGGTCTCGAACCATCCGCGCGCTTCGGTAATGTTAAGCTTGTTGTTGGGGATGGTGTTCTTGTAGAAGCTGATGGTGCTGACGTTGCCCTCGAACACATCCGGTTCTGAGTCCTTACCATTGACTATGACTGTGGACATGTCTTCGGACATGTCGATACTGTTGATTTTTTTTGTGTTGTAATACTTGGTATCGCCATTCTTGAGCTGGATGACAGCCTGCTGGGCCATGGCGTTAGTGACTGTGAGTAGTACGGTCAGTGTTAGTAGTAGTTTTTTCATGTTTGTTGTTCTATTTCATTAGTTTCACCACTTTTGTGCCTTTCTTTATGATGTAAGCACCTTTCTCTGGCGCTTGGTCTAACTGTCGGCCGTTTAGGTCGAAGTAGAGGAGGGGAGCGTTCTCCTTGTCGTTATTCACAGCTTTCAGCGCATCCACTTCTGTGAAGGTAATGACGACATCGGCCATGTCGACAGTCATGGTCTGTCCGTCTGTGAAATGGAGAACGACGTTGTTTCTGTCGAATGTCAACTTTTGTGCGGTTTTGTCAACAGTCTGTCCGTTGATGGTCACCACCTGTTTGTTGTCGGCCTGAACAATCGTGCCCAGAGACAACAACATGGCTGTCGCCGGGAGTAGAAGAGTCTTTTTCATTTTAGTAGTCGTTTTTCTGTCTTTTCTATTTTGTTATAGCGTTATTTCACCGCGAATGCTTTGTTGCATATAATGGCGCACTTCTTCAGGGTCGTCGGGGTAATGTGACTGCAGGAACATCAGCTTCGTGACTGCTGCCTCGACCGTCGAGTCTCGCCCGCTGATGACACCAGCCTCCTGCAGGTGGTAGCCGCAGTCGTATCGTCCCATCTCGACGGCCCCCTGCATACATTGGCTGATGTTGACAATGACCTTACCGTTGTGCGTGCCCTCCTTTAACGCGTTGAGCAGCCATGGTGACTGCGGTGCGTTGCCGCTGCCGAAAGTGCGCATGACAATGGCCTTTAGGTTGGGCGTGTGTATGATGTGGCGTATCAGGTCCTCGCGAATGCCAGGGAAAAGCGAGAAGATGATGACGTTGTTGTCCAGACGGAAATGGGGTGTCATGGGCTTCGACCTGTCAGGGGAAAGCATGCGGTTGCGGTGGTAGCTGATGTTGACACCGGCATCCACGAGGTGTGGATAGTTGAACGACTCGAAGGCATTGAACTCCTCGGCGCTCTGTTTCGTCGTGCGATTGCCGCGTAGCAGGTGCCCACCGAAATAGATGCCTACCTCGGGTACCATAGAGTGACCTTCCGTGTCCTTTGCTGCTGCAATCTCAATGGACGTGATGAGGTTCTCCTTCCCGTCAGTACGCAATTGCCCGATAGGCAGCTGTGAGCCTGTAAAGATTACGGGTTTCGTCAGGTTCTCAAGCATGTAGCTCAATGCCGATGCTGTGTAGGCCATCGTGTCGGTTCCATGCAGTACAACAAACCCGTCGTATTGGTCGTAATGGTCGGCAATGCTGTGACTCAGCTGCGTCCATCGTGCCGGTGACATGTCGCTGGAGTCGATGGGAGGCTGGAACTGTAACGTGTGAATCTCCGTGTCGAACTGTTTCAACTCCGGCACACTATTTAATAGGTGCTCGAAGTCGAACGGTTCCAAAGCCCCGGTTGCCGGGTTACGGTTCATACCAATGGTTCCGCCGGTATAGATGAGAAGAACTTTAGACGAGAACGTCATCGTTTACGTTATTTTTTCGGCAAAGATACGGAAAGTTTCTTGAAAAAAGTATTATCTTTGCAGAAAATATAACTTAAAAACTTAATAAACTCAAACTCATGAAGCAATTCAACGACAAAAACTTCGTCTTAGAGACTGAGATTGCCCAGGATCTGTATCACAATCATGCGGCTAAGATGCCGATTATCGACTATCATTGTCATCTGATTCCCGAGATGGTGGCTAATGACCATCGTTTTAAGTCCATAACCGAGCTTTGGCTGGGTGGTGACCACTACAAGTGGCGTGCCATGCGTACAAATGGCGTGGACGAGCGCTATTGCACAGGCAAGGATACTAGTGACTGGGAGAAATTTGAAAAGTGGGCAGAAACTGTTCCTTATACGTTCCGTAACCCCCTGTATCATTGGACACACTTGGAACTGAAGACTGCCTTTGGTATTGATAAGCTGCTGAGCCCGAAGACGGCTCGCGAAATCTTCGACGAGTGTAACGAGAAGCTGAAGCAGCCCGAGTTCTCTGCCCGTGGTTTGATGAAGCACTACAACGTGGAGTGTGTGTGTACGACGGACGACCCTGTCGACGACTTGCATAACCACATTGAGTATGCGAAGCACAAGGCTGATAATGATCCGATGATGATTCCCGCCTGGCGTCCCGACAAGGCCATGAACATTGAGAAGCCGGAGTTTGCCGCATACGTCAATCAGCTGGAGCAGGTGAGCGGTGTGACCATCACGAAGTTCGCAGACATGGTGGACGCCCTGCAGAAACGTCACGACTTCTTTGCTGAGAACGGCTGCAAGTTGAGCGACCACGGCATTGAAGAGTTCTACGATGAGGACTATACAGACTCTCAGATAGAGACCATCTTCGAGAAGGCGATGCGTGGTCAGCAGCTGTCAAAGATGGAGATTCGCCAGTTCAAGAACTGCTTCTTGACGGTGATGGCCGAGATGGATGCCGATGCTGACTGGACGCAGCAGTTCCACTATGGTGCCATTCGCGATAACAATACAAAGATGTATAACCAGCTTGGTCCTGACACGGGCTTCGACTCTATCGGTGAGTTCACGACGGCCAAGGCCATGTCTTCGTTCTTGAACAAGCTGAATATGAAGGACAAGCTCACGCGTACCATACTTTATACGTTGAACCCTTGTGCCAACGAGGTTATTGCAACGATGCTCGGTAACTTCCAGGGTGGTGAGCCCGGCAAGATACAGTTCGGTAGCGGTTGGTGGTTCAACGACCAGATGGATGGTATGATTAAGCAGATGAATGCCCTGTCGGTACTTGGCCTGCTGAGCCGTTTCGTGGGTATGCTGACCGACTCGCGTTCGTTCCTGAGCTATCCGCGTCATGAATACTTCCGTCGTATCCTGTGTAACATCCTTGGTAACGATGTGGAGAAGGGACTTCTGCCTGATGACCGCGAGACGCTTGCCCGAATGGTTGAAGACATCTCATATAACAATGCACGAAGGTATTTCAAGTTCTATTAATATTGAGCGGGGGAGCAAAAAACTCCCCCGTTTTTTTGTGCATAAGAAAAAAAAGGCGTACCTTTGCATCCGAAATTGAAAAAAGTAATCTAACAATGAAAAAAATACTATTGCCTCTGGCTTACGTTGCCGTCGCTTTCGTACTTGGCAGCTGTGGCAGCACGAAGAATGTAGCATACTTCCAGAACGCTTCGACGGTGGATCTCTCGTCATCTAAAATGCTGTATGACGCCCGTATCATGCCTAAGGACGAGTTGACCATTACCGTGTCGACGACCGATCCCGAGGCCGCCGTGCCCTTCAACATGACCGTGGCTACACCCTATACAGCCAATAACCGCTCCACCTACTCACAGCCCATGCTGCAGAGCTACCTGGTGGACAATCAGGGTAACATCGAGTTCCCCATCGTCGGTACCATCCATCTGGGAGGTATGACGAAGTCGGAGGCTGAGTCATACATCAAGGGTAAGATTCAGACCTACATGGCTAAGAACGAGAATCCTATCGTTACCGTCCGTATGTCGAGCTACAAGATCTCCGTGCTCGGTGAGGTGAACCATCCAGGCAGCTACACCGTCTCGAAAGAGAAAGTGTCTATTCTCGAGGCTTTGGCTTTGGCTGGCGACCTGTCCATCTACGGTGTGCGCGACAATGTGCAGCTCATCCGTGAGGATGCATCGGGCGAGAAGACCATCTACCTGCTGAACCTGAATGACGCGAATATCATCAGTTCACCTTATTATTATCTGCAACAGAACGATGTCATTTACGTGACGCCAAACAAGGTGAAGGCGCAGAACTCCAGCGTCGGTAGTATGACGACGTTATGGTTCTCGGCTACGTCGATTTTGATTTCGTTGACTTCGCTGTTATATAATATTCTTAAATAATTTGGAAAGGGATTGAGAGTCGTTCTCAATCCCTTTTTTATAGAATGAGAAAAATGCTAGACGTGACACTAGTCCTACAGGACGGGACAGAATTCAAGGGAAAGAGCTTCGGGTACGAGAGACCCGTGGCAGGAGAAGTAGTGTTTAACACGGCCATGATGGGATACCCCGAGAGCCTGACAGACCCCAGCTATGCGGGTCAGCTGATGACGCTGACCTATCCGCTGGTAGGCAATTATGGCGTGCCTCCGTTCACATTTGGTGCTGAGCGGTCGGAGGGGAAAGGTGAAAAGGGTGCTCTTCCCGACTTCATGGAGAGCGACCGCATCTATGCCTCGGCCATTATCGTTGCCGACTATAGCGAGGAGTATTCGCATTGGAACGCTGTGGAGAGCTTAGGCGACTGGCTGAAGCGCGAGAAGGTTCCCGGTGTGACAGGCATCGATACGCGCCAGTTGACGAAGGTGCTGCGCGAGCACGGCGTGATGATGGGAAAACTGGTGTTTCCTGATGCCGTTGTCTGCGACTCTGACGCCACCGCCGAGGTGGAGGACTATGGTGCCATCAACTGGGTGGAGCGTGTGTCGTGTAAGGACATTATCCGCTACAACGAGGGTGCCGGTAAAAAGGTGGTGCTTGTTGACTGTGGCGTGAAGGCCAATATCATCCGCTGCCTGGTGAACCGTGGTGTCGAGGTTGTCCGCGTGCCGTGGAACTACGACTATACCGACATGGCTTTTGACGGTCTGTTCCTGGCCAATGGCCCCGGCGATCCCGACAAGTGTGTGGCGGCTGTTGACGTACTGAAGAAGCAGATGTCTCTGAGTCGTAAACCCATCTGTGGTATCTGCATGGGTAACCAGCTGCTGGCGAAGGCTGGTGGTGCTACCATCTACAAGCTGAAGTACGGCCATCGTTCACACAACCAGCCGGTACGCGAGGTAGGCACGAACCGTTGCTACGTGACCTCGCAGAATCACGGCTATGCTGTTGACGCATCTACGCTGGGGCGCGACTGGCGTGAGCTGTTTGTCAATATGAACGACGGCTCTAACGAGGGCATCCGTCACCAGACGAATCCCTGGTTCTCCAGCCAGTTCCATCCTGAGGCCTGTTCGGGGCCTGTCGATACGGAGTTCATGTTTGACCGTTTTATTGAAGCATTGTAATTATTGGGAGATTATGAGAGACCAAAACATAAAGAAAGTGTTGCTGCTGGGTAGTGGCGCGTTGAAAATTGGTGAGGCCGGCGAGTTCGACTATAGTGGTTCGCAGGCATTGAAGGCACTTCGGGAAGAGGGCATCAAGACGGTGCTCATCAACCCCAACATTGCCACGGTGCAGACCTCTGAGGGTGTGGCAGACGAGATCTACTTCCTGCCTGTGCAGCCCTATTTCGTGGAGAAAGTCATAGCGAAGGAACGTCCTGACGGCATCCTGCTGGCCTTCGGCGGCCAGACGGCTCTGAACTGCGGCGTGGAGCTTTATAAGAGCGGCGTACTGGAGAAGTACAATGTGAAGGTACTGGGCACGCCCGTTCAGGCTATCATGGATACTGAGGACCGTGAGCTGTTTGTCCGTAAGCTTGACGAGATAGACGTGAAGACGATCAAGAGCGAGGCTTGCGAGAACATTGAGCAGGCCCGTCAGGCAGCCCGCGACCTGGGTTATCCTGTCATCCTGCGTGCCGCCTATGCTTTGGGGGGTCTGGGTTCTGGTTTCTGTGACAACGAGGAGGAACTGAACCGTTTGGCCGAGAAGGCTTTCTCGTTTTCGCCGCAGGTGTTGGTGGAGAAGTCGCTCAAAGGCTGGAAGGAGATTGAGTATGAGGTGGTGCGCGACCGCTATGACAACTGCATCACCGTCTGTAACATGGAGAACTTC